>JAYSDS010000043.1:0-39960 GCA_041914265.1 Roseomonas sp. | reverse complement strand
GAACATGGGCCAACTCTCTCATAGCCCGTGGATCCCCACGCAGGGGCAGGTCAACCCGCTCCACGACTTCACGCCGGTCGGCACGGTGGGCGAACTCGCCTATGGCCTGATCGTGCGGCGCGACCATCCGGCGGCCGACCTGCGCGGCTTCATCGACTGGGCGCGCGCCAAGGGCGACGTCACCTTCGCCCCGCCAGTCGCCGGCGCGCCGCAGCACATGCTGGGCCTCGCGCTGATGCGGGAGGCGGGGCTGAACGTCACGGTCGTCACCTACCGCGCCAGCACGCTGGCGATGCCTGACCTGATCGCCGGGCGGCTCGATTCCTACATGAGCCACATGGCGGAGATCGCGCAGCAGGTGCGCGGCGGCCAGGCGCGCCTGCTCGCGGTCAGCAGCGAGGCCCGCCTGCCGGGCTTCCCCGATGTCGGGACCTTCGCTGAACAGGGATTCCCGCAAGTCACCGGCAGCGAGGCCTTCGCCGTCATGCTGCCGGCGGGCGCATCGCCGGCTGTCGCCGCCGTGCTCAATGCCGCGATCGCCGATGCCGTGTCCCAGCCAGCGGTGCGGGATCGCCTGGCCCAGTTGCAGATGACGCCGCTTGTGCTCTCGCCGGCCGAGACGGCTGCGCGGATCGCGCAGGAGTTCGCCGCCTGGGGGCCGGCCGTCCGCGCCTCCGGCTTCACGCCGGAGGAGTGAGGGCGATGGCCGCCCGCCTGGCGCATGCCGGCCTGCGCGCGCGGGACCTGCCCCGCATGCTGGACTTCTACACGAGGGTGCTCGGCCTCGGCGTCAGCGACCGCGGCGTCAGCGCCCGGCACGGCATCGAGATGGCCTTCCTGACCGGCGATCCGGCGATCCATCACCAACTCGCGCTGGTGGCTGACGAGAATGCGCCGGCGGGCCGCCTCGACCATCTCGCCTTCGTGGTGGAGACGCTGGACGGTCTGCGGGCCGTGCGCGACAGGGCGGCGGCAGCGGGCGCCGAGATCCGTGCCTCGGATCACGGCAATGCCTGGGCGATCTACTTCACCGATCCCGAGGGCAACCGGGTGGAGGTGTTCGCGGCTTCGCCCTTCGAGAAGCAGCAGCCCTTCGGCCGCCCCTTCGATCTGGATCGGCCGGATGTGGAGATCCTCGCCGCGACGCGGAAGGCCTGCGATGCGCGGTGAGTCATCCCGCCACCTGCGCGCCGCGCTCCGCCTGGATAAGCGCCAGCAGCGCCCGCACCCGCGCCGGCCGCAGCCGGTCGCGCGGATAGACGGCGAAGAGGGACGGCCCGTCGAAGCGGCAGCGCGGCAGCACGCGGACCAGGGTGCCGGCGGCGAGGTGATCCTGCACCAGCATCAGCGGCAGCCGCGTCACGCCGAGACCGGCCAGCACCCAGTCCAGTACCTGGATCGCGGACGACGTCCGTACGCGGCAGGTCAGCGCGATCTGGTGGCGCTTTCCACCTTCATCCGTCAGCGCCAGCGTCTGGCGTTCGCCACCGAAGCCAGCATAGCCGATCCAGGCATGGCGGCCGAGATCCTCGGCGCGCCGCGGCGAGCCGCCGGCGGCGGCGAGATGGCCCGGCGTCGCGCAGAGCACGCCCTCGAAGCTGCCGATGCGGCGCGCCACCAGCCCGAGTTCCGCGCCGCGCAGCCAGCCGAAGCGGAAGGCGACGTCGATGCCCTCCGCGCGCGGATCGACGATGCGGTCCGTCGCCGCGACATCCAGCCGCAAGTCGGGATGGGCGGCGAGGAAGGCGGCGAGCAATGGCACCAGCACCGCATCGGCCATGCCGACCGGGCAGGAGATGCGCAGGGTGCCGGCCAGCACGCCTTCGTTGCCGAGGGCCGCCGCGAGCGTTGCCTCCGCCTCTGCGCGCAGCCGGTGGCCAGCCTCCAGCAGTCTTTCGCCGGCGGGTGTCGGACGCGTGCCGCTGCGCGCACGGACCAGGAG
Organism: Roseomonas sp.; assembly: GCA_041914265.1. GTDB lineage: Bacteria > Pseudomonadota > Alphaproteobacteria > Acetobacterales > Acetobacteraceae > Neoroseomonas. The sequence continues at coordinate 38,018 of JAYSDS010000043.1, read as the reverse complement.
CCGGATGCCGAGCGCCGCTTCGAGCGCCGTGATGCGCGTGCTGACCGACGATTTGGCGAGGCCGAGCGCGGAAGCGGCGGCGCTGATGCCGCCCACGGCCACCACCCGGTCGAACAGCGCGATGTCGCCAAGAAGCGTGTCGTGGATGTTCATCCTTCGATGTGGCCGAACGATGCGTTCCGAATCAAGAACCCCATGCCGGGCGGGGCGTGGCTACCGTCCGCGGCGATCCCCTCGTGCGGAGCCACCGCCCCATGATCGCACCAGGCAACACCACAACGGAGAGCCGATTCTTTATTGATCATTTTTATGATGATCACTATCATGATCACATGATGACCGATCCCGACCCTCCGCCCGTCGCCCGCTATCACCGGGTCCCCGCCCATCTGGGCCGCCTCTTTCATCAGCTCTGCCAGGCGCTCGTCGCCGAGGCCGAGGCAACGGAAGGGCTGATGCCGCCGGAATACGCGGCCCTCGCCACGCTGGACGAGCAGCCCGGCCTCGATCAGCGCGGCCTGGCCGCGATCCTGGGGGTAGACCGCAACACGATCGGCCTCGTCGTCGAGCGGCTGGAAGAACGCGGACTACTGACTCGCGATGTGGATGCTGTCGATCGCCGGGCGCGCGTCCTGCGCCTGACGCCGGAAGGCGAGGCGCTGCGGCGCCGCCTGCGGCCGCGCATGCTGGCAGCCAATGCCCGCGTGCTTGAAGCGTTGTCGGCCGAGGAGGCGACGACTCTGCTGACGCTGATGCAGCGCGTTGTCGAACACCATGCCGAACTGGCGCGCCCCGGATCGGCGCGTCGCATGCGCCGAAAGGCGACCATGCGGGAGGACGCCACCTCATGACCATCGCCCGTCGCGGCCTAGCCGCCCTTGCCCTGCTCGGCCTGCCGCGCATCGCCCGCGCCCAGGCCTTCCCGTCGCGTCCGGTGCGGTTGCTCACGCCTTTTGCGGCCGGCGTCGGCGCGGAAGCCACCTTGCGTCTGTTCGCCGATGGGCTGTCCCGTCGCCTCGCCCAGCCCGTCCCGGTGGAGAACCGGCCGGGCGGCGATGCCGTCGTCGCGGCCATGGCCTTCTTGGGGCTCAACGACGACCACAAGATCTTCTTCTCCTTCGCCGGCCCGTTCACGGTGAACCCCTTCACCATCCCGAACCTGCCCTACCGGCCGGAACAGTTCGCGCCGCTATCCACCGTCGCGATCGACCACATCGCCATCGCAGCCACGCCGTCGCTGCCCGCTGCGGACCTGCCGCAGATGGTCGATCTCGCGCGCCGCAGCGGACTGACCTGGGCATCCTCGCCCGGCGGCATCGCCATCGCCTTCGCGGGCTTCGCAGCGGGACAGGGCCTTACCCTGAACCGCGTGCAGTACCGCGCCGTGCCGGAGATGCTGAACGACCTCTCGGAAGGGCGGCTTCAACTCGCGGTCATGCCGCTCGCCACCGCGCTGCCGCAGGCGCGCGCGGGCCGGCTGAAGCTACTCGCCGTGACCAATGCGACGCGATGCCCTGCCGCGCCGGAGGTGGCAACGGCCGTCGAGCAGGGCTTCGCCGACTACGTCTTCGAAGGCTTCGTTGGCGTCTTCGCCGATGCGCGCCAGCCCGCGCCGGTTCGCCAGGCGCTGGAGGACGCTGCGCGCGCCGCCGTGGCCGAGCCTGCCTTCGCCGATCGGGTGCGCGCGGCGGGGCAGCTTCCCTTCGCCGGCGGTGCCGACGACCTCGGCGCCCGGATCGCCGCGCAGCGCGCGCTGGTCGAGGCCGGCCTGCGCCACTTGCCGCCGGGAGGATGAGCGATGCGCGTGGTCCTGATCCTCGGCGCCCTGCTGGCCGTGGCGATCGGGCCACCCGCGCGGTCGCAGGTAGCCGTCGAGATCGTGGCGCTGCCGGCGCCGGCGGGGCTGGCGCGGCTGCTGCGACCGGCGGGTGGGCCGCACCCGCCGTTGGTCATCCTGTTGCCGGAAGCAGCAGGCGATGACGGCCGCGATGAGGCCTATGCGGAGTTCCTGCTGGCGCGCGGCATCGCGACGCTGACGCTCGGCCTTGGCGACGGCGACGAGGTGCAGGGTGCCGGACTCGATGCGGCGATGCGCCCCGGTGCGCCGGCCGCGGCTCGGCAATGGGCGCGCCAGGCGGGCTTTGCCGCGACCGGGATCGGCATGGTGGGCTTCGGCCTGGGTGGGCGCCGGGCCTTGGCCGAAGCGGCGGGCGAGCCGGTGGCGGCGCTCTATCCGCGCTGCCGGGACCTCGCGCTTCCGTCAGACGCTCGTGTGCTGATCCTCCAGGGTGCGCTGGATGCGGCAGGCTGCGAGACGGTCGCCGGCCTGCCGGGCATCCTGCTGCGGCTGCTGCCGAATGCCGGCCATGGCTGGGATGTGCCGGCAGGGTCGCGGCCCGGCGCGCCGGCGCTGCTGCCGGACCCCGCCGGAGGGGGCCGTATCGCCGCGCTCCACGATCCCGAGGCGACCGGCATGGCGGCGGCGATTCTCGCCGACTGGCTGGCGCCTCAGCTCGGCGCGCCATGACGCGCCCCGCGCCGGATTGCATGGCGCTGGAACGGACGGGCCGCCGCGCCGCGTGGCGCAGGCTGGTCACGGCAGCCAGGCGCGGCATTCAGAGCATGCTGCGTCGCCACCCGGGCCTCGCGCGATGATGCGCCTCCCGCAGCCCGAATCCGCGATGGGATGGCAGGCCGTAGCGGGCGCGTTTCTGGTGCTAATGACGGGGTTCGGCGCGATCTACTCCTATGCCGCCTTCGCCGAGGAGATCGCGGGCAGCTTCGGTGCCGAACGCGGCGCCGTCGCGGTGGTTTTCGCGCTGAGCGGTGGCGCCTGCTTCCTGACTAGCGCGCTGGCCGGCCCGCTCGGCGACCGCCTCGGCCCGCGGACGATGGCGGCCGCAGGGATGCTGCTGGTCGCGATGGGCCTGCTCCTGGCCTCCATGGCGCGCGGCCTGCCCGGCCTCTGCCTCGGCTACGGCCTGTTGACCGGCATCGGCGTGGGCTTCGCCTATGTGCCCGCGATGGCGGCGGTGCAGCGCGCCTTCGTGGTACGACGCGGCCTCGCCTCCGGCATCGCGGTCAGCGGCATCGGGATCGGTACGGCGCTGGTGCCGCCGGCCGCGGAAGTGCTTGCGGCCCTTGGGGACTGGCGCGTGGCCTTCCTGGCTTCCGGGATCGGCGTGGCCGTGGTGGGATCGCTCGGCGCGATACTGCTGCCGGCCGCTGCTGCCGGGCGGGTTCGCGGGCACGACACGGCGCCGCTGCCGATGCGTGATATGGTCCTGGCCTGGCTCGGCATGCTGCTGGTGTCTCTGCCCGCCATGCTGCCGCACGCCGCGCTTGTGGGTTCGGGGCGCGACCTCGGTCTCCCACGCGCGGAAGCGCTCGGCCTGCTGGGGCTGATCGGCATCGGCACCATCCTCGGACGTTTCCTGCTGGCTGCGGTCGCGGATGCGCTCGGCCGCCTGCATGTCTTCCTCGCCTGCTGCGCGACCATGGCGGCGAGCATGGCGCTGTGGGCCGCGGCCGATGGGCTGTGGGTGCTGCGCGTCTTCGCCCTGGCCTTTGGCGCGGCACAGGGCGGCTTCGTCGCGCTGTTGCCGGTGTTCATCGCCGACCGCTTCGGCACCGCGCGGCTCGGCCATGTGATGGGGGTTCTGTTCACCAGTCGCGGCATCGCCTTGCTCCTGGCGCCGCCGGTTCTGATGATGGCGATGGGCGCGCGCGGGCTGGCCGTGCCGGTTCTGGCCTTCGGCGGCCTAGGGCTGCTCGGAACGGCGGTGCTGGCGCTCGGCGGCGGGCGGATCGGCCAGCGGGATCGCCCGGCGACCCGGCGATGGGCGGCCATCCGCGCTGCAGGATGGCGCATGCAAGGGCTCGGAGCTGGCGATGGATGATTGGCGGGCGCTGAATCTAGCGAATTGGGAGGAACGCACCGCGATCCATCTCGGCCTCGGGGGATACGACCTGTCGTCGCATCGGGCCGGACAGGGCTCGCTCGATGCCATCGTGGAGGCCGAGCTTGGCTCCGTCGCCGGCCTGCGCGTGCTGCATCTGCAATGTCATATTGGCGATGACAGCATCGCCGTCGCGCAGCGCGGCGCCAGCGAGGTGGTCGGCGTCGATTTCAGCACCGCAGCGATCTCGGCGGCGCGCGACCTTGCGCGCGAAGTCGGCGCGACGAATGCGCGCTTTCGCGCGCCGTCCATGGGGCGCGCGTCTCGCTCATCGTCGGCTTCTCGGTGGCGATCTGCGCGTCCATCGTCGGGCTGGCCATCGGCCTGATCTCCGGCCTTGTGCGCTGGAACGACACCATCATCATGCGGATCATGGGACGGCATGATGTCGATCCCCTCGATCCCGCGCGCCATCACGCTGATGGCGCTGACGCGGGGTTGGGTGGGCAGTGTCATCCTGGCGATCACGGTGGTGGATATCCCCCGCGTGTTGCGCCTGGTGCGCGCCGTGGCGCTTTCGCTGCGCGAACAGCCCGCTGGCAGGGTCGCGCGCCGCCGACATCATCGCGCATCACTGACCAGGCATCACCAATAGTCTATCGGCGGCGGGATCGCTTTCGAGCAAGGACGTATTCACCGCTCTCCACCAAGCGATTCTCGTTGGCTCGAATGCGTTGTATTGCGGGTTCGCCAAGCGATGCCACGGTCAGCGCGGTCAGGAGGTTCGCGATCGCCATCGCGCCAAGACTTGACTCGGGAAAGGCTTCGCTGACCGCGGGCGCGATGAAGAGGAGGTCGCCCGCATGTTGTCCGATCGGCACCACCTCGGTATCGGCGATCACGATCAGGTCCATCCCGCGCGCGAAAGCCTGTTCGCCGAGGGCGTGCGTCACGCGGCTGAAGGGCGCGAAGGTAATGATGAACAGCACATCGCCCTTCTGCGCATCCTCGAGGGAGGCTTCCGGGGCACCGCCCGCATCGTCCAGCAGGAAGACGTTCGATCGCGCCTTGCGCAACGCATAAGTGAAGCCATAGGCGACCGTGAATGCGGTCCGGCGCGCCACCACGAACACGCGCGGGGCCGCTGCGAGCAGCCGAACCGCCTTGTCGAGCCGGGCATCTGACAGGCCGCTCAGGGCGCGGTCGAGGAGATCGTGTTCCGCGGCGAAGAAATGCTCGGCAAAGCGCCGCGGCGCCTCGCCGCGCGAAGCGCCGCGCGCGATGGCCCGCGCGCTGTCCATGTTGCGCGTCGCCGCGACGCTCTTGCTACGGCGGCGGCCGAGCACCCGCTCCACCACTTCTTCCCGCAGCGCCGTGTAGCTGGGCAGTCCCATCCGCTGCGCCAGCCGTACGAAGGTCACGGGCGGCACGCCTGCGCGGCGGGCCAATTCCCGCATCGAGCAGGAGACGACCTCCTCGGGCCGGTCGAGCACGAATTGCGCAGCAGCCGCCATCTGCACACCGAGCTCCGGGAGGAGGGCGCGCAATGCGCCCGTACTGTCAGGGCCGCTCATGGCGCGCCGTCAGGCATGGGGGATTCCTCCATCGCGGCAAGACATTCTCCATCGGGGGGCATTTGGCAATGATCGAACCGAGTGTTTCGATTGACTAAAAGAAGAGACGAATGTTCCATTCCCCTTCGGCTCGACATTCGGGGGTTTCTCATGGATCGCGGCGGCTCAAGCTCTTCCACCAATCGGTTCGTGCCGGCGTCGCGCAGAGCCGTGCTCGCTTCCACGATGACGATGGCGGCCGCCTCTCCATCCCTGGCACAGACCGAGCGCTCCCGTACGCTGCGCTTCGTACCGCAGGCCTCGCTCACGCTTCTTGATCCGGTCTTCAGCCTGACCTCGGTCACGGCCGTGCACGGCAACCACGTGTTCGACACGCTCTATGGCGTCGATGCGCAACTGCGGCCTCAGCCGCAGATGGCGGAAGGGCATGTCGTCTCGGATGACGGGCTGACCTGCGACATCACCCTGCGCGAGGGCCTGCGCTTCCATGACGGAGAGCCGGTGCGCGCCGTAGACTGCATCGCCAGCCTGCGCCGTTGGGCGCAGCGCGACGTCTTCGGGCGCGACGTCGCCGCGGCGGTCGAGGCGTGGGAAGCGCCCGAGGACCGCCGGATCCGGATCCGCCTCAAGCGACCCTTCCCGCTGCTGATCTACGCGCTGGGCAAGCCCAATTCGCATCTCGCCGTCATCATGCCCGAGCGCCTCGCCAACACCGATCCGGGCCGGCAGGTGACGGAGATGGTCGGCTCCGGCCCCTATCGCTTCCTGGCCGATGAATTCGTCGCCGGAAGCCGCGTCGCCTATCGCAAGTTCGAGGCCTATGTGCCGCGGCCGGAAGCCCCGAGCTGGCTCGCCGGCGGCAAGGTCGCGCATTTCGATCGCATCGAGTGGCACGTCATGCCCGATGCGGCGACCGCCGCCGCCGCGCTGCAGGCGGGCGAGGTCGATTGGTGGGAACAGGCCCAGCCCGACCTCACGCCCCTGCTGCGCCGCAATCGCAACATCGCCATCGAGCGCATCGACCCCGTCGGCTACATCCCGGTGATGCGCTTCAATTCGCGCAACGCGCCGTTCGACAATCCGGCGATCCGCCGCGCCTTGCTCAGCGCCGTCGACCAGGAACCCTACCTGACGGCGGTGACCGGCAATGATCCGGACGCATGGCGGCGCTGCCATTCCTTCTTCCCCTGCGGCACGCCCTTCGGCGAGGCGCAGCAGCCGGACCCCATGGCGCGTCCTGATATCGACGCGGCGCGGCGGGCGTTGCGGGAAGCGGGCTATGACGGCCAGAAGGTGGTGCTGCTGAACCCGGCGGATTTCCCGACTATCGCGCCGCTCGGCCACATCACGCACGACCTGCTCAAGCGGCTCGGCATGAATGTGGAACTGGTGGATACCGACTGGGGCACGGTCGTCACGCGCAACCAGAGCCGCGAGCCGGTCGAACGCGGCGGATGGAGCCTCTACCATACCTGGTGGGGCGGCGTGAGCCTCGTCCTGCCCGCCACCAACACGACGATCCGCGGCGCGGGCCTGCGCGGCTGGACGGGCTGGTACGAGAGCGAGCGCATGGAGCAGCTCAACGCCACATGGCTGACGAGCGGCACCGATGCGGACCGCGCGCGCATCGCGGCGGAGATGCAGGCCCTCGCCTTCGAGGATGTGCCGTCGGTGCCGCTCGGCCAGTTCTTCATCAACACCGCCTATCGCCGCTCGATCACCGGCGTACTCCAGGGGCCGCGCGCCGCCCCCTGGAATGTCCGCCGCGCCTGAACCGCCAGCCACCGAGACATCCAGAATGTATGAATTGAAGCCCGATCTCGATCTCGCCCGCGAGTTCTGGGAAACGCCGATCGGCATCCACAGCCCGAACCTGCAGCGGCTGCTGCGCATGATGCGCGCGGAGCCGATCCCGGGGAAATACGCGCTGCTGACACTCCAGGGCGGGCGGCGCATGCAGCTTGTCCGCTGCACGGGCCGGCGCGACAGGCCGCTCGATCCAGTGCCGGGCGTGGTCTTCGACGACCCGCGCGAGGCCGAACGCTACGTCTTTGCCCTGCGTTGGGAAGCCTGGTCAGGATCGCCGCTGCCCTGGCCCAAGCCCGTGCCGATCAACGAGGCTCCGCCGGATATCGATGCCATCACGCCGCGGCTTCTCGGCTACACGCAGAAACTCTCCTTCCGGCCTGGCGAGACGGTCGAGCTGAAGCTCTCCAGCCGATCGGGTGAACGCGCCGCGCGCGTCAGCATCCTGCGCATGCTCAGCGCGTCATCCGACCCCACGGGTTGCGGGCTGATCGAACGGTCGCTCGATCCACCCATCTCACAGGACGTCACGGTGCGACCGCAGCCGGTGCCGACCGGATCCTGGGCGCATGCCGGGCTCGGCGCCGGTGCGCCGCAGACGTATGTGACCGCAGCGGTGCTGATCTGCACGACCCTGCCCGCGCATGGCCGGGACCAGGCGGTGCTCGGCATGACACCGGACCCCGCCGGCTTCTGGCTGGGCCTCGATGGTGAGGGACGGCCCGTGCTCGAGGTTCGCGCGGAGACAACGCTGCGGCTGACAGCGCCGGAGCCCGTCCCGGCCGGCCGATGGATGCGTCTCGTCGCGACCATCACGCCGGACGAGTCGACCTTGCGCATCGCGGACGCCGATCCCTACACCGTTGCCCCTCTGCCCGCCCGCGTGGTCAGCGGCCGCACGCCTGCCGCGGCGGCGATGGCTGCGACCGAGGCCACCATCGCCGCGCGCCGCGCCGCACCGGATGCAGCGCCGGCTTTGCTGTTCAACGGCAAGATCGACCGCCCGCGGCTGGTCGCGGGCCGCGTGGCGCCTGAGGCATTCTCGGCGATGCTGGACCCCATGCCGCAGCTCCCGGATGGTCCGCGCTGGATCGCCGCCTGGGATTTCTCCATCGGGATGGATGGGCGCGAGATTCGCGACGTCGCGCCGGACGGCCGTCATGGCACGGTGGTGAACATGCCGATGCGCGCCGTCACCGGCGCGAATTGGACCGGCGACGTGCATGCCTGGAACGCCGCCCCGGACCAGTACGGGGCGATCTCCTTCGCTGAGGACGATCTCTACGACTGCCAATGGGACACCACGCTGAGCGTCACGCTGCCCGGAACGCTGCCGAGCGGCGTCTATGCCGCGCTGCTGGACGATGGCGGCACGCCGACGCGGGTCGTGTTCTTCGTCCGCCCCGCCAGGGAAGCGCCGCCCGCCGCCTGCACCTTCATCGCCTCGACCGCGAACTTCCTCGCCTATGCGAACTACCGTGCGCTCGGGCGCAAGGTGATCTCGGAATCCCAGCGCGGGCGGCTCTGGTCCATGGGGCCCGAAGACCTGTTGATGGAGCTGTCGCCGGAACTCGGCGCCTCCTGCTACGACAAGCACCCCGACGGTAGCGGCATCGCGCTGTCGTCCCGCCTGCGACCGATCGTGAACCTCCAGGCCGACACGCGGCTGTCGTCCTTCGCCGGCGACATGTTCGTCGTCGCCTGGCTCGACAGCCTCGGCATCCCCGTGGACATCGTCACCGACGAGGACCTGCATGCCGAAGGGGCGGCAGCGCTCGCCGGCACGCGTGTCGTGCTGACCGGCGGGCATCCCGAGTACTATTCGGCACCGATGCTCGATGCACTGCAGGCGCATCTGCGGCAGGGCGGACGGATGCTCTATCTTGGCGGCAACGGCTTCTACTGGCGTATCGCGGTCAGCCCGCACTGGCCCGGCGCGATCGAACTGCGCCGCCCCGAGGGTGGCACGCGCGCCTGGGAAAGCCGGCCCGGCGAGGGCTATCTCCAGCTCGACGGCACTTATGGCGGGCTGTGGCGCCGCATCGGGCGCTCGCCCAACCGCCTTATCGGTATTGGCTTCGCCGCGCAGGGCTTCGATTGCGCCGCTCCCTACTATAGGACCGCACAATCACAGGACCCGCGTGCCGCCTTCGTCTTTCATGGCGTGAGCGGCGAGATATTCGGGCAGGACGGCGTCGGTTACGGCGGCGCGGCGGGCCAGGAGATCGATCGCTTCGATATCGCCCTCGGCTCGCCCCCACACGGCCTGGTGCTGGCGAGTTCGCGCGGCCACACGGACCACATGCTGCTCGCCTCCGAGGAACTCGGATCCACCCATCTCATCGTCGGCGGTACCGAGAATCCGAATGTCCGTGCCGACATGGTGTTCTTCGAGACGGAGAATGGCGGGGCGGTCTTCGCGCCGGGCTCCATCTCCTGGCCCTCGGCGATGGGCTTCAACAGCTTCGACAATCACTGCGCACGCATCACGGAGAGCGTGTGGCGTCCATTCCTGAACCCCATGCGCTGCGCGCCGCACCGCCGGTTCCCCGGGTGTTCGGGGGGGGGCCGCGCCCCCCCCCCGCGCCATGCCGTTCAGCGGAACGGCATGCCGTAATGCAGCCCACCGTTCGAGACGACGTTGTTCTGCCCACGCGGCAGGTTGATCGGGGTGTTGGGCCCGAAGTTGCGGTCGTAGATCTCGCCGTAGTTGCCTACCGCCTCGATCACCTTCACCACCCAATCGCGCGGCATGCCGAGCATGCCGCCGAGATTGTCCTCGGTGCCGAGCAGCCGCTTCAGCGCCGGGTCGGTCGCGGTACGTGCCATCTCCCGCGCATTGGCGCGGGTGACGCCGCGTTCCTCAGCTTCGATCAGCGCGAACAGGGTCCAGCGCGCAAGCGAGAACCATTCGGCATCGCCGCGTGCCACGGCCGGGCCGTAGGGATCCCGGCTCAGCACCTCGGGCAACACCATGTAGTCCTGCGGGTTGGTCACCTGTACCGACACCGCCCCGGCAAGATCCGCCGCCCCCGCCGTAACCGCGTCGCAGCGCCCGGAGAGGAAGGCGTCGAGCACGGTCGCGAAGCGGTCGAAGGTGATGGGCGTGAAGGGCTTGTTGCGCGTCCGCAGGAAGTCGGCGACCTCCGGCAGGTTGGACCCGCCCTGGCTCGCGCAGATCGTCGCACCGTCGAGCTGGTCCATCCGCGCGATCCCGGACGCGCGACGGACCATGACGCCGGTGCCGGTATAGAAGTTCACGCCGACGAAGCTGATCCCGAGATTGACGTCGCGCGAATAGGTGACGACCGTGTCGCGCGCCAGGATATCCACCTCGCCCGAGGACAGCGCCGTGAAGCGTGTCTGCAGCGTGACCGGCACGAAGGTGACGCGGGACGGATCGCCCAGCACCGCGGTTGCGACGGCCCGACAGTAATCAACATCGAGCCCGCGCCATTCACCCCGCGCATCCGGCAGGGAGAAGCCGGCGAGCGATCCGCCTACGCCGCAACGCACCACGTTGTTCGCGCGCACGCGATCGAGCACCGGCCCCGCGACGGCGCCTTGCGCCACGAGGCAGAGAGCGGCCGCTGCCGCGATGCGGGAGAGCAGGGCCATCATGACGGCAGGTTCTCCAGCGTGGCAGAGACGATGGTCTTACCGATGGTCGCGATTTCGGCGGCGGTCATCGGGGTCGACAGCGCAGCCGAGCAATTCGGGGTGAGCAACAGCCCCTTTGCCAGGGCGGTCGCGTGGATGCGGGTCAGGGTTACCGCTTCGGTCTCGGTGGGCCGTGCGCTGCGGTAGTCCACGATCGGCCGGTCACCGAGATGCAGCCGGAATAGCGAACCCATGCCGGTCAGCCTCGCGGGGACGCCGACGGCGGCGAAGTCGCCATTCACCTGCTTGCGCAGCGTGTCGGCCAGCGCGTTCAACTGCGCGACGGCCGCCTCGTCGAAATGCGCGAGCGAAGCGACACCGGCCGACATGGTCACCGGATTGGCGGTGAAGGTGCCGCCGAGCGTTGCCTTCGGCTTGCCTCTGGTATGGGTGTAGATCGCCATCCGTGCCGCCGGGCCGCCGACCGCGCCGACCGGCAATCCGCCGCCGATGATCTTGCCCATCGTGATGAAGTCCGGCTTCAGGCCGAACAGCGGCGACATGCCGGCATGGCTGAGCCGGTAGTTCACGACCTCATCCACGATCATCATGATGCCGTCGCGCTGGCAGGCTTCCGAGACCGCCGCCAGCACATCGGCCGGCATGGGGATCATGCCAGCCCGCGAGGCCATCGGGTCGATAACGATCGCAGCAAGGGAAGGCCCGTGCTTCTTCAGGAGCGCCGCGCAGCGATCGGCATCGGCATAGGGCAGCACCACCGTGTCGGCCATCACCGCCGGCGGCGTGCCGACATTCAGCGGGACCGATGCGGGATTCCCCTCAGCGTCGTCCCAATTGCCCGGGGCGCTGTCCAGGCTGATCTCCATATTGTCGTACTGGCCGTGATAGGCGCCTTCGAACTTCGCGACGCGATACCGGCCGGTCGTCGCCCGGGCGCCCTTGATCGCGCCGTAAACGGCTTCCGTACCCGAGTTGCAGAAGCGCACCTGCTCGACATGCGGGTTGCGGCCGGTGATCGCCTCGGCAAGCGCGATCTCGGCTTCCGTCGGAAGGCCGAAGGCGGAGCCACGAGACATCGCCTCGGCGACGGCTTGCACGATCGGCGGGAAGGCGTGGCCATGGATGACCGAGAAGAAGTTGTTGGCACAATCGAGGATCCGCCGCCCCTCGAGATCGATGATCCAGCATCCTTCACCGCGCCTCGCATAGGGCGGGTCCTGCGGGAACCACGCCGCCGGACGCATCGAGCCGCCGGGTACGACGCGCTGCTCGCGCAAGTAGGCGGCCGCGGAACGCGATACGGGCGGCGCGAGGCCGGGCGGATTGTTGGAAAGCACGGAGGTCGACATGGCTGCTCCTCGAACGGTGTGGCACGCAAATGGACCATATGTTTCTATAATGCAGAAGAAGAAACATTCGGGCGCGATGCGGTTTCACGATGAGGGGTGCCCCGAATGCTGCGGTCGCGCGGGCGCCTTGCGCACGCTGCCGCCCAGCGCGAGCGCCTGGCGGAAGGTGTGCCAGCGCTGGCCGGCGCAGCCGCGCGCGATGACGGCGCCCCAGAGGATCAGCGGATTGGTGCCGGAGTAGTGCCGACCTGTCGCGGCGTTCTTCGGCAGGGCCAGCGGCGCGGCCACGCCCGAGGTGGCCCAGAATTGCACCCAGGGCAGGCGCCCGGCGTCGAGTTCGGCGGTGATGCTTCTGGTGATCTCGTCGTAGGAGATAGTGCGGTCACCCGAGGCTCGGCCGCTCGGGGCCGGCGGCGTCGCTGAGCGGGTCATGGCGGCTCTCCATGACCGGCCAGCCGCGAGCCTCTCTCTCCGCCCCGAAACCCGTCACGGCGACAGCCGCCAAACTCCCACTCTCGCAGCCTTGACCGCGTGCAGAAGTTGCGCGGCCGCGCTGATGGGACGCTCTTCCCGTCGCCACCCTGGCCAATTGAAGCTCCAACCGCATCCAGCTGAATAACGCGCCGGATCGCCCCGGCTTTCCTGAGGACGGAACCGTGGGGTGAGAGTGATGCCTTACGGTTCGGAGTGAGTCGGACATCGCCACCGCGTCCGTCCTCATCGGATGGAGCTTCATCAGCCTGGAGCCCGGACCGATCGATCCTCGGCAGGGCTGGCGCGATAGGCGAAGGACGGCACGGCTTGCAGGAGCATGCGCGTGTAGTCGCTCGACGGATTCGCGAAGACCTCCGCCGATTGTCCCGCCTCAACAACCTTGCCGGACTTCAGGACCACGATGCGGTCGCACAGCATGCGGACGACATTCAGGTCGTGGCTGACGAAGACGAAGGCGAGGCCATCCTCTCGACGCAGCCTGTCCAGCAATCGAAGGACGACCGCCTGGACCGAGACATCGAGGGCAGCGGTCGGTTCGTCCAGCACCAACAAGCTCGGGCGCGTGGCGATCGCGCGGGCAATGCCGATACGCGCCTTCTGCCCGCCGGAAAGCTGGTGCGGGAAGCGCGTGAGCAGCTCGGCGGGCAATCCCACGCGGGCAGCGCATTCGCCCACGCGTCGGTCAAGGTCGCGTCGCGGCATGTCCCGCTCCAACGTCCGGAGCGGATGCGCGATGCAGTCGAACGCGGTATAGCGCGGGTTCAGGCTTTCATGCGGATCCTGGAACACGATCTGGATGTCGCGCCGGGCATGATGCGCGTTGAACCGCGCCGCGGCGACGGCACTGATGTCTTCGCCCTTGAAGGCAATCGTGCCGCCCGTGACGTCCAGCAGCCTGGTGACGACCCGCGAGATCGTGCTCTTGCCGGAGCCGGATTCCCCAACCAGCCCCAGGCTTTCGCCGGGTGCCAGTGTGAACGACACATCCGATACCGCGGCGAAGCCGCCGAAGGTCTTGAAAAGGCCCGACACCTCCAGCAGCGGCGTGGTGCCGCGCGCCGTTGCGGGCGCGACAGCGACGACGCCTGGCGCCTTGTCATCGGGCACCAGGTCCTCGATCCGCGAATCTGCACTCGGCGACGCGGCGATCAGGCGCTTCGTGTAGTCGTGCCTCGGGGCACCGAAGATCGTTCCGACAGCCCCCCGTTCGACGATACGGCCCTCGCGCATCACCGCGATCTCGCCGCAATAGCGCGCGGCGAGCCCGAGATCGTGCGTGATGAGGATCAGGCCCATCCCGCGCCGGGCCACCAGATCGGCCAGCAGGTCCATCACGACCTTCTGCGTCGTCACGTCCAGGCCCGTCGTCGCCTCATCGGCAATCAGCAACCGCGGATCGCCGGCGATGGCCAGCGCGATCATGATGCGCTGGCACATGCCGCCGGACAGTTCATGGGGATAGGCGCGCGAGACCCGGTCCACATCAGTCAGCATGACGTCCCGCAGAAGCCGGGCGGTGCGTTCGCGCTGCTCGGCGCGGCTGAGGTCTTGGTGGGCCTTCAGGGCATCCGCGATCTGCTGGCCCACGCTGCGGATCGGGTTCAGCGCTGCACGCGGATTCTGGAAGATCATGGAGATCGCCGAACCGCGCAGGCGGCGCATCTCGGCGTCCGTCAGCGTCCCGAGATCCTGGCCGAGGTAACTGATCCGGCCCGAGGTGATCCGGCCGGCACGATCGAGCAGCCGGGTGATGGCGTAGGCGGTGACCGACTTGCCAGAGCCGCTCTCGCCTACGATGCCGAGGGTTGCCCCCGGCGCCACGTCGAACGAGACGCCGCGCACGGCATCGACCGTACCACGCCGGGTGGAGAACGCGACATGCAGGTCGCGGACGCTGACGAGGGTCTCGCTCATGTCCGCATCCGCGGGTCCAGGATGTCGCGCAGGCCATCCCCCAGAAGATTGAAGCAGAGTACCGTCAGCATCAGCGCACTGCCCGGGAAGGCCACGAGCCACCAATGCCCGCTGAGGATGAAGCGCGCGCCCTCGGCGACCATGATCCCCCATTCGGCGGTCGGCGCAGTGATGCCGAGGCCGAGGAAGGACAGGCCGGCCGCGTTGAGGATGGCCCAGCCCAGATTGAGCGACACCTGGATGGCCATGGCCGGCAGGATGTTGGGCACGAGGGAGAACAGGATGATCCTAAGGTGGCTGTCTCCGCAGGCCCTTGCGGCCTCGACCCAGCCCAGGCCGCGCCGCGCATTCACCTCGGCGCGCGCGAAGCGGATATAGAATGGCAGGTTGATGAAGGCGGTGGCGAGGATGATGTTCTCCACCCGGTTGCCGAGCACGGCCACCAGCGCCATGGCCATGACGAACAACGGAAATGCCATCAGCACATCGACCACGCTGCCCACGACGCGATCGGTGCGCCCGCCCACGTAGCCGGCGATGCTGCCGATGACGATCCCAGCCACGAAGGACAGCGAGACCGCCGACGCGGCGATCGCCAGGTCGAGCCGGGTGGCGGCGATCAGGCGGCTGAGAATGTCGCGACCCAGTTGATCCGTGCCCGCCCAATGCCGGGCGGAGGGCGGCTGCAGCGCCATCGGCACGTTCGTGGCCAGCGGATCGTAGGGCTGGATCCAGGGCCCGAGGATCGCGAGCAGCAGCAGCACAGCCAGCGCCGCCGCGGCGACGCCGGTGATTGGATTGGAGCGCAGCGTCCACGCGACGTGCTGGAACGTCGCGCTCACTGCAGGGACACCCGCGGATCCGCGAGGCCGTAGAGGGCATCGATGCCGAGGTTCACGATCACGAAGATCGTCGCCATCAGCAGCACGAAGCCCTGCACCGGCGCGTAGTCCGAGGAGACCAGCGCGTCCAGCGCGTAGGAGCCGACGCCCGGCCAGGCAAAGACCTTCTCCACCAGCACGTTGGCGCCGAGCATCGTCGAGAACACTACGCCCGTGATGGTGATGACAGGCAGCAGCGCATTGCGAAGCCCATAGCGGACAACGACCTGGGAAGGCGGTAGCCCGACCGACCGCGCCGTGCGGATGAAGTCGCTGCCCAGGGCGGCGAGCATGGACGCCCGGGTCATGCGCGCCAGCGGTGCCAGCACGAAGAACGCCATGGTCACTGCCGGCAGGATCAGCTGCGACAGCGCCGAGAACCAGCTCTCGGGATCTCCCAACAGCGCGTAGTCGATCAGCAACAGGCCCGTGATGCCCGGCGGCGGTGCGTCGAAGGCGCCGATCCGCCCGGTGGGATCGGGCGCGATGCCCAGCACGACATAGAACACGTAGATCAGCAGCAGCCCGAAGACGAAGGTCGGCGCGCAGACGCCGATGGAGCAGAGCAGCCGCACGCCGTGATCGACGATCGAACCCTGGCGCAGCGCGGCCAGCAGGCCGAGCGGCACCGCGAAGCCGAGCGCGAGCACGATCGCCGCCAGCGTCAGTTCCAGCGATGCCGGCAGGCGCTCAGCCAGGTCCGCCGCCACGGGCTGGCCGGTGGACATCGACCGGCCGAGATTGCCGGTCAGCACGTCCCGCAGGTAGATAGCGAGCTGTTCAGGAACGGATCGGTCCAGGCCCATGGAGGCACGCAGGTGTGCGATCTCCTCGGGTCCGGCGGCCGGCGACGAGGCGAAAAACACCGCCGGGTCGCCCGGGAGCACCCGCATGAGCAGGAAGGTGAACACCAGCACCCCCACCAGCGCCGGAAGCGACGCCAGCAGCCGGCGGACGACGCGGGCAGCGACCCGGACAGCCCTGTTCAATCTCAGGCCCGCCGCAGGTCGCGGTAGTCGGCGCCGCGATGGAACCAGTAAGTATAGCCCTGGATGTCGCGGCTCACGACGGCGTCGTGGCTCGGGTGCCAGAGCAGCACGACGGGAACCTCGTCGCGGATCAGGCGGACGACGCGCAGCATGGCCGCATCGTAGGTAGCCTGGTCGGTCTCGTAGCGCGCCTGCTCGACGAGGGCGGCGACCTCGGCATTGTTCCAGCCGCTCGAATTCCAGCGGCCCGGGCCGGAATAGAAGGTGCTGGCGATGTAGTCGGGCGGGGTCAGCCAGGAGGTACCGAAGTCGAAGAACATCGCCAGGCGGCGCTCGACCAGCATGGTGGTGAACTGCGCATCGGGCATCTTCTGCACGGTCACGTCGATGTCGAGCCTGGCCAGGCTTTCCTTGATCAGCGCGGCCATCGGGTCGACCGTTGCCGACGCGCTGGTCGGATAGGCGAAGCTAGTCCTGAAGCCCCCGCCGTGGCCGGCCTCGCGCAGCAGCTGCCGGGCCTTGTCGAGGTCGGTGCGGTTCGGCATGGGCTGGAACACGGCCGAGCTCGGCGGATCGGTCCAGTTCGCGCCATAGAGCGGCTGGCCCCGGCCGAACAGCGCGGCCCGGAACATGTCGTCATAAGGCAGCGCAGCTGCGATCGCCTGGCGCACCTTAGGGTCATCGAACGGGGCGCTGCGCAGGTTGAACGAGATGCACTGAAAGGCGTTGGTCTGCGTGATCGGCAGCACGCGGGCCCTGCCGCGCTGCTCGATGCCGGGAATGTCGCTTGCGGCGGCGTCGAGCGTCAGGTCAGCGTCACCGCGCTCGATCAGGCTGACGCGCGCCGAGACGTCGGGCACCGTCTGCAGGATGACGCGCTGGAAGAAGGGCAGCGCGCCGTCCGCGCCGTTCTTCCAGCGCTCGTTGCGCCTGAGCACGATCTGCTGCCCCGGCCGGTTGCTCTCGACGGTATAGGCGCCGCCGCCCGCAGCGTTGTCCTTGAGCCAGGTCACCGCCCAGGGATCCTCCGCCGTAGCGTGTTGGCGGGCGAGCCGGCTGTTGAACATCGGCAGGAACGGCACGCTCTGCGTCAGCAGGGCCAGCCGGTTCGGCCTGTCGATCCTGATCTGGATCTGGCGGTCGCCGACGATCGTGAACTGGTCCGTGCTGGTCTGCGACCCGATCGCCATCTGGGCGCGGGAGAAGCTTCGCGCCGAGACCGCGCGGTCGAGCGACCACTTGATGTCCTGCACCTCGACGGGGCTGCCGTCGTGCCAGGTCGCGCCCTCGCGGATATGGAAGGTGAAGGTCAGGCCGTCGGCCGACCGCTCGAATCGCTCGGCCAGCTCGCCACGCAGGTTCTCCGTGTCGAAGACGAAGCCGTGCGGACCCTCCTTGCGGCCCATCGACAGCAGCCTGTCGTAGATGTTGACGGAAAGCGGAAGGCTTTCCCGTGTCGCGCCCTGGAAGGTCGGGTCAAGGGAACTGATGGTGGCTCCGGTGACGTGGCGCAGCACGTTGGCGCGGGATTGCGCGGCGGCGGGCCGGCTGCCTGCGGCCATGGAGGCCGACAGCGCCACGCCGCCAGCGCCACGCAGATAGTCCCGACGGGTAAGGCTCATTGATCTGTTCCCCTGTGTTTACCCGTGTGGCCGCACGTCCCGACCGCTCAGTTCTTCGTTGCATCGACGGGTGGCGCGCGATCGCGCGCACCCAGAACCCTCAGTGCGCCGACCTGCGCGCGGTGGATGCGACAGACCGGCCGCAGGCGGAGATCTCGACACCGTAGACATCGAGTGCGGTATCGGCGGTGATGATGCCGTCCCGCACGTCGCGAAGCACCGCCTCCGGGTCGCGCTTGTGCGGGTCGCCCCAGCCGCCGCCGGCCGAGGCCTTGATGACGATGCGGCAGGGATCCAGCTGCAGGACACCGTATTGCGGCAAGTGGTGCTCGCCGCCGGTCCGCAGGTCGAAGGCGCGAACCGATCCCTTGTCGCCCCATCCGCCGCCGTTCACGCCGCGTCCGCTGGGGCGCCGCGCACCCTCGCCGCGCAGCAGCTTCTCGGCCGGGACCAGCACGTCCACCTCGTAGTGCACGCCCGGGCCGCCGCGGTACTGTCCCGCCCCCCCGGATCCTTCGCGCATTTCATAGCGGTGGATGCGGATGGGGTAGGATTGCTCGTAGGTCTCGACATTCGGCACCAGCATCCCGCCCAGCGTCATCTGGTGGCTGGTGGTCGGGAAGCCGTCGCGACCCTCCACCGCGCCGCCGCCGGAACTGCCGTGCCAGTGGTACATCACGAAGACGTCCCCCGTCGCCTTCTTGCCGGCGGAGATCGGGTAGACGGCCTTGCCCCAGCTCGCGCAGGCGCGCGTCGGCTCCACCTGGCCCAGCGCCTGCCAGCATGCGTTCATGATGTCGATCGCGGGGAAGACGGTGTTCATCGTCATCGGCGCCGGGGGCAGCGCGTTCACGATCGTCCCCTCGGGCGCAATCACCCGCACGCAGCGGTATACGCCTTCGTTGCGGGGAATGCCCGGGTCGAAGAAGGACGAAAGCGATGCGTAGATCGCCGCATGCGTATTGGCGATGCCGCTGTTCTTGAAGCCCTTGACCTGCGGCGACGTGCCCGTGAAGTCGAAGGTGATGTCGCTTCCCTCGATCGTGACCTTGACGCGCGTCTCGATGTCCACGGTCTCGAAGCAGTCGGTATCGCTCAGGTCGCTGCCTTCCCAGGAACCGTCCGGCAATGCGGCGATCGTCTGGCGCATGCGCCGTTCGCCGTGGTCGAGAAGCGCGTCGAAATAGGCGTTCGCGCGATGCGTGCCGAGTTGCTGGGCGATGTCGGCCACGCGCTCGGCGCCAATCCTGGTCGATCCGAGCATGGCGCCCAGATCGCCCTCCATCAGGTCGGGGCAGCGCGAATTCAGCAGCAGCAGGCGCCACAGGTCGTCGCGCAGTTCGCCCGCGGCAACCAGCTTCAGGACAGGCAGACGGATGCCTTCGTGGAAGATCTCGGTCGCGGCGGCGTTGTAGGTGCCCGCGGCGCCGCCGCCAATGTCGGATTGATGCGCGCGGTTGGTGCAGAAGCCGATCAGCTCGCCATCGACGAAGACCGGGCGGATCAACGTCCAGTCCGGCAGGTGGTTGCCGCCCGCCACATAGGGATCGCTCAGGATGAACACGTCGCCATCGTCGATGCGGCCGGCGAAGTCCCTGATCACGCAGCGCACGGCGAAGCCGCCGCTGCCCGAATGGATCGGCAAGCCGTCCGCCTGGGCGATCGTCTCGCCCTTCGCGTTGCTCAGGAAGCAGGAGAAGTCGTGGCTCTGGCTGAAGATGGGGCTGCGCGCCGTGCGCGTCATGATCATGCCCATCTGCAGGCTGGTGTGATCCAGCTGGCGCTGCAGGATCGCGAGTAGGACGGGATCGTGGACCGAAGCCTGCGCGGTCATCACGCCGCCCCCTTCTCATCGGCCAGCGCGTGCTCGCGCCGCATCTCCTGCGGCCGCGATCCCGCCGTGCCGCCGCCGGGGTCGATCAGCACGTGGTAGTTGCCTGCACGGGTCATTGTCAGCGTGTCGCCCTTGCCGATGAAGATGGTCGTCGTCGCTTCCTCGATGACCGCCGGGCCTGTCAGGGATTGCAGCGGCGTGAGGAGCGTGCCGTCGTAGATCGGCACCTCCGCGAAGCGGGATTGCCGGTCGATCCAAACGCGGCGCCACGCCTGGGGCGCGGGCGAGGACGCCACGGGCGGCGTGCTCGCGACGTCGAGCGTGGCAAGACACCCGATCGCCGCAAGCCGGAGATTGACCACCTCGATCTGCCCGGCCGGCTGGACATAGCCGAACTGCCGCCGATACACCGCCTCGAAGGCCGCCCTGATGTCGGCCGCGGCCGAGGAAGCGCATTCGACCGTCAGCGACCACTGCTGGCCGAAGTACCTAAGGTCGAGGCTGCGGACGAAATCCACCTCCGTTTCGGCGAAGCCTTCGCGGGAGAGCACGGCAACGGCGGCATGCCGCAAGGCCCCGAATGCGCCATCAAGGGCGGCCGCGGACGATGCCGGCGCGTCCAGATCCTGCAGCCAGCTGCGTACGTAGTCGTGGCGGATGTCGGAATTGCACATCCCGAAGGCGCAGAACACGCCGGCCAGGCGCGGGACGTAGAGCGCCCTGCACCCCAGCAGACGGGCGGTTGCGGCGCCATGCAGCGGGCCGGCGCCGCCTGCCGCAACCAGCGTGAACTGCCGCGGATTGTAGCCGCGTTCGAGCGACGACTTCTCCACCGCGTGCAGGATGTTCTGCTCGACCAGCTGGATGATGCCGGCTGCCGCTGTCTCCACATCAAGGCCGAGCGGGTCGGCGACATGCGTCTTGACCGCCTGCACCGCCAAGTCGAGATCGAGCGTGATCGCGCCTCCGGCATAGGGGCCAGGCTTCAGCCGGCCCAGCACGAGCTGCGCGTCGGTCACGGTGGGATGCGCGCCGCCGCGGCCGTAGCAGGCCGGGCCGGGCATGGAACCCGCGCCCTGCGGGCCGGCATTCAGCAGCCCCGCGGCATCGACCGAGGCGATGGTGCCACCGCCCGCGCCCACCGTATGGATGTCGACCGCCGGGATCGCCAGATGATAGCCATCGACCACCAGCTGGTCGGTCATGCTGACCGCGCCGCGCTGCATCAGGGTCACGTCGCAGCTGGTGCCGCCCACCTCGATGGCGATGAGGTGGTCCGCACCGGTGTCGTTGCCGAAGAACTTCAGCGATCCGACGCCGGCGGCGGGGCCGGACAGCACCAGGCTTGCCGGCGCGTGCCCGATCTCCTCGACGGAGATCGCGCCGCCATTGGACTGGATCATCAGCAGCGCGCGCGGCAGCCCGAGCTCCTGCAGCCGCGAGGCGAGGCTCGTGAGATAGGGGACGACGCGCGGCGCCACATAGGCGTTCACCACGGTGGTCGAGGTCCGCTCGTACTCGCCGATGGTGGGCACGATCTCGTGCGAGGCCGTGATCCAGACACCGGGCAGCAGGCGTGCGAGCTCCTGCTTGACCGCCACCTCGTGCGCAGGATTGGCGTAGGAGTGCAGCAGGCAGATGGCGACAGCCTGCACGCCCTCCGCGGCGAAAGCGCTCGCGGCGCGCGCCACGGTGCCAGGATCGAGAGGGATCCGGACGCTGCCATCGGCCTCGATGCGCTCGGTCACCGGCAGGCGCAGGTAACGCGGCACCAGGACTGGCGGAAAGGGCTGGCGATGGTCCCAGACGTTCTCGCGGATGGAACGACGGATCTCCAGCGAGTCCCGGAACCCTTCCGTGACGAGCAGCCCGACCTTCGCGCCTTTCTTCTCCAGAAGCGTGTTGGTGGCGATCGTCGATCCGTGGACGAAAAGCTCCACCCGACCCAGGAACGCCTCGACCTCCTGGTCCAGCGCGGCGGCAGCGAGCCTGACCGCGGCCAGCACGCCTTCGGTGGGATTGGACGGAACGGATGGCGCCTTGAACGCCCGCACCGCGCCACAGCTGTCGACGATCACGAGGTCGGTGAAGGTTCCGCCGACATCGACGCCGAGGCGATAGGGTGCTTCCAGCATGACGATGACTACCCCTGCTTGATGTGCCGCGCTGCTGGACGGCCGGTCGCTGTCGCGCCGAAGCCTCGTGCGGAGACGATCATGCGATCGAACCCGGGCTGAGGCGTCGGCATCCGGCTCTGGTGCCTAAACTGTCTTGCAGCATTGAAGCGGTCGGTCCCGTTTTGCGTCAAGTGGATCATTCGATTCATTCTCGCGGCGCCGCGCCGCGGTCGGCCCTGCGGTATGCAGCCGGGTTGCATTATCTGCGTCGGTGGAGGAATGCCGCAGCCCAGGGAACCCCACGGAGCGATCCATCCGACCATGACCGACGCCGACGATCTCAAGGCGGCGCTTCGCGCCCTCCTGCCCGAGCTGGGCACGCAATTGACCGCTGCGGGGACGTTCATCCTGTCCCACCCCGAACTCGTGGTCTCGTGCTCGATGCGCGAACTGGCGCGCCAGGCTCAGGTGCCGTCCGTCACCTTCGTGCGCCTGGCACAGCGCCTTGGCATGCCGAGCTACAGCACGCTTCGGCAGAAGGTCGTCGCGCAGGTGCTTGGCCCGCAGGGCCAGGGCGCCCGGATGGCGACGCGCAACCTCGACAGCGCGCGCGCCATCGCCGCCGCGACACGTGGCCAGGGCAAGCTGATGGGTTATGCGCGCGCGTTCATCGACGCCGAGAGAGCCCTGATGGACCGTGCCTTCGCGGGGCTGACGGAGGAACAGCTCAACGACGCCTCCAACCTTCTCGCCAAGGCGGACAGGGTCTTCGTCGTGGGTCGCCGCACGGCCTTCTCGGTCGCCTTCGCCTTCGCCTATGCGATGCAGAAGGTCAGGCCGCGGGTGGTCCTGCTGAACGATGCGGGCGGCGCGCCGGAAGCCCCGCTGGAGGATGCCAAGCCTGGCGACCTTCTGGTGGTAGTGACTTTCGCGCCGTTCAGCCGTGTCACGCAGACCATCGGCGAGCACGCGCTGGCGCAGGGCCTGAAGCTCATCGTGATCTCGGACTCCGAGAGCGCCCCGCTCGGCGCGTCGATCGGCGAACGGCTGATCATCGCGCCGGCCACCAGCCTGGCCTTTCCCGAATCGAGCGTGGCCGCCCAGGCGATCGGCAATCTTCTCGTCAGCCTGACCGTCTCGAAGCTCGGGGCCGCCACGCAGAAACGGATCCAGGCCAATGAGAACCGGCTGGTCGCGAGCGGCGAATACGTCCTGTTCCGTCGCCGCTCGCGCCGCCGAGCGCCCGCCAAAGACTAGCGGCCGGGCGCGACGGCTTCGGGTGCCCGCCCCATGCGCGGCCCGACCGCGCACGAGGCCCGGACATGGAACAGACGTTTCGACTTTCGATTGCGAGACACGGATCGTGCATCCTGTCGCGGAGCGTCATCCGACGTCTATCGCGCCCGCGTCGCCGTGCCGAAGCCCCTCGAGCCGATCCTCGGCAAGACCGAGTTGATCCGCACGTTGGGCACAAGAACCCGGCCGAGGCGCGCGCGTTGCTCCCGCCGGTCCACGCCGAGTTGCTGCGCAACGGCGCGCGGCAGGGCGATCTGGCGCAGGCAGCGCTGGCCTCGTCGACGCGTTTCATCGAGCTCGACGCCGCAGCGTGGTCGAACAACACCGTGCGCGTCATGGCCAGGAACATCTCGTCCGCGACCTTCGACCTGGGGTCGGCCATGCTGTCGGTGCAGGTGACGAAGCGGCGTGGGCCGTGAGCCGGATGGCAGGTGTGTCCCCATCGCCTCCGCACCCGCATCCAATCATGCGGCCGGCCCTTTGGCGAATGGCCTGGTGGGTACCAGCGGCTTCGCCGCCATCCTCACCGCCACCCTGGATGGCCGAGTCCGATGCCGCCGTTCTCACCGAGCTGCGTCCAAAGGCACAGCGCGGGAGGCGGCGCTGCCCAGCGATCAGTCGGCGCTGGCGCCCGTGATGCGCACCAGTTCCTGATGCACGATGAGGTCACGCCGCTGTAGGTCGGCCATCGCCTCTGCATTCCCGCCCACCGGCAGATAGCCGAGTTCCAGCATCCGGTTGTTCACCTCCGGCGACTGCATGATGGCGGTCAGCCCGTCGGACATTGCGGTTACGATGCTCGCTGGCAGCCGCGCCGGTCCGAAGACACCTATCCACGAGTTGAACTCGTAGCCCGCCACGGTCGCCGAGATCGGCGGCACCTGCGGCAGGGCCGGCATCGGCTGATGGCGACTGACGCCGAGCGCGCGAACCTGGCCGGAGGCAATGAAAGGCGTCGCCTCGGCCATCGGTGAGAAGATCAGGTCGAGCCGGCCGGCTACCAAATCTGCCATCGCCGGCGCGCCGCCGCGATAGGGGATGTGAGTGAACTCGACGCCTGCCTTCTGTTCGAACAACGCCGCGGCGAAATGCTGCGTGCCGCCGACGCCGCTGGTGCCAAGGTTGATCTTGCCTGGATTGGCCTTCGCATAGGCAACGAGCTCTGCGATATTCTGAACAGGCAGGCCTGGCCGCACCACGGCTACCGCGGCGCTGACCAGCACGAGGGAGACCGGCGTGAAGTCGTCGGCCACGTGGAAAGGCAGCGACCGGTAGAGAAACTGGTTGCTCGCATGCGTGCCCACCGAGCCAATCACGTAAGTCAGCCCATCCGGCGCGCTGCGCGCGACTGCTTCGGATCCAAGGTTACCGGCGCCTCCGACGCGGTTCTCCACTACCACAGGCTGGCCCAGACGGCCGGACAGCGCATTAGCCAGAAGCCGCGCTGTAATGTCCGTGCTACCCCCGGCGGCGAAGCCGACGATGAAGCGCACCGGCCGGTCCGGGCGCCAGGCGGGTGCCCCCTGCGCGAGGGCGGGCAGGGTCGACAACAGGGGCGCTCCGCCAATGGCGCGCAGCAGGGTCCGACGGTTCACTGGGATGTTTCCTTCGTGCATCAAATTTTGCAGCCGAGATGGCCGAGATGAAAGCTGCGCAACACACCGGTAGCCCGAACGGTCTCCGCGCCGAGCGAGGCGAGCGGGAGATAGCAGCGAGCGCATGGCGGGATGATCCGAATGCCGCCTCGCTGCCGGAAGCCGCAGAACAAGAACGGCATTCGCGATTCCTCCGCACTTCAGCAGGTCCACTCGCGCGGACGGCTGTCAGCTACATGCTGATACCACGCTCGCGAATCAGTCTCTCCAGCCGTGGGCCATCGTGGCGGATGACATCCCAGAATTCCTCGGGGCTGGTCGGCGCCACTTCTGTGCCAGGCGCCATCGTGTCGATGACGCTCGGATGGCGTAGGGCGGAGATGACCGCCGCATGCAACCTATCCACGATTGCGCGCGACGTGCCGGCGCGCAGTGCGATCCCATGCCACCACAAATATACCAGATCCACGCCGCCGTTGCGGAACGTAGGAGCCTGATCCAAGCCCGGCAGCCGCGCCTCCGAGCTGATCCCCAGGATGCGCATGGCGCCCTCCTGATAGTATGGCAGTATTGCGCTGATGGAGCCGCAGAAGGCAGGAATTCGACCGCCGAGCATGTCGGTTATGGCCTGCGGCTCCCCGCGGTAGGCCACGACTTCGAGCCTGACCCCGACCGCCTGCTGGAACAGCTCCGCCACAAGCTGCGAAGAGCCGCCCAGGCCGCTGACCCCGTAGGGGACGGGGTTCGGCGCCCTGCGCGCATATTCGATGAAGTCCGCGAGCGTGCGCACGGGCATCGAGGACGCGACCGCGAGGGCGTTGGGGGCGCGCAACACAAGGCTCACAGGCTGCACATCGTCCAGCGTGTAGCCGAGATCGGGGAAGAACTGGAACCCGGTGGTGAGCGCCGGCAACGCCGCCCAAAGGATGCTGTATCCGTCTGCCGGCTGCTGCTTGAGCACGTACCGGGCGGCCAGCGTGCTGTTCCCGCCCGGCCGATTCTCCACGATTACGGGCTGGCCGAGCTCGACGCGCAAACGCTCCGCAAGCGCTCGGGCCGTCACATCGCCCCCGGAGGGATATGGGTAGATCAGCCGTAGCGGCCGGTTGGGATACTCGCCCTGCGCTGCCGCGCTTCGCGAAACCAGCGGCGCGGCGAGTGCGCCCGCAAGGATGAGCCGACGTTGCGGCATTGGCAGTTTCCTCCAGATAGATGAGCGCCGCGCCAACCTTCGGCTTTGCCGTCGGCCTGCATCCCTTTCCTATCAACGGCGACGCCCGACCCTTGTCACAACGTTTCTGGATTTGGAACGTCAAAGCGCGGCCGTTTTCACCTGATGCAAAGCCCCAGGATGCCGCCAAAAGGCGAGGGGGATCCTTGCTGTCTCGGCACGGCGTGTGATTATTTGTGCGTGCTGCCGTCCACGCACTCCAAGAGCTCACCTTGAACCAAGCCGGTTGCCGCAACAGAGGTTCAGGATTGAGCCCCGGGCGTGGAAGAATGGGCGTGAGTGGGAGCGAAGCGAATGACCCTGTATCAGAACCGTTCCGTGGGCCGTGTGCTGAGCGTCCTCGATCTTCTGGGCAACTCACCAAAGCCTCTGACGCTGACCGAAATCGCCCGCCACGTAGACCTAGATGCCTCAACGGCCTATCGCGGCCTGCGGACGCTATGTGAGCGCGGCTTCGTATACCGGATAGAGCCGACGCGCCGCTATGTTCTCAGCTACAACGCGTTCAGGCTAGGCAGCCCAGATCGGGTGGTGCAGGGCATCACCGGACGCGCGCGAATGATCATGGCGCGCCTCTCGAAGGAGTTGAACGAGACGGTTCGTTTAGCAGTTCTGGAAGGAACTGAGGCCCGTTTCTGCGCCGAGGTTGGGCTCTTGCGCCCGGGCCTGAGAATGCTTGGTGCTATGGCGGACGCCCATACGTCTGCAGCAGGCAAGGCGCTCATAGCCTGGCACTCGCGCGCGCAAATTGAATTGTTGTACCGTGGGCGTGCGATGCACGTGTATTCGCAGCGCACAATTGGCACCGTTCCAAAGCTGCTTGCCGAACTCGCTCAGATCCGAGCGCGCGGCTACGCTGTCGGGGACGGCGAAGGGCTTCGGCCCAATGACCGCGGACTGGCTGCCCCGTGCTTCGATTCCAACGGGTGCGTGAGGGTCTCTCTGGTCATTGCCTCAACGCGCAAACGCCTGCCGCCCAGTCGCGACAAATCATGCCTTCCAAGCCTTCTTGCGGCCGCCCGGGAGATGAGCGGCGCGCTGGGGCTCCTTGTCGACGAAGGAGACCACGCGTCGCCCACTCCGCGGGCGCCCTCGCAAGCCTCGAGTGGTGTTCGAGCGCCCTAGATCAACGGCCGGCGCAGTTCTGCGACATACCGGCGGTTCCAGGTCGGTGCGATCCAGACCTCGGAGATGTTCACGCCGTCGGGCAGGCAGGCGATGTACCGGATAAGGTCGCCGCAATCTTCCGGCTGCAGGATTTTGGCGAGTTCCTCATCCGACGGGGGCCTCGGCCGATTCTGAAGTATGGGAGTATTGACCTCGCCCGGCAGAAGCGCCGTCGAACGGATGTTGTTGATGCATTCCTGCATGTTGATCGTGTGGCTCATCGCGACCACGGCATGCTTCGCGGCGACATAGGTCGGTCCAGGCACCGCAATCAGGTTCCGGCCGGCGATCGAAGCGGTGTGAATCAGCACCCCCCCGCCCTGCTCCCGCATCTGCGGAAGCACGGCCCGGGCGCAATAGAACGCTGAGCTGAGATTGCCGTGGATGACGGTATCGATGTTTTCCGCGGTGATCTCGTGCCAGTTCCGCCTCTGCTGAACGTTGACGCCGGCGTTGTTCACCAGGATGTCGAGGCGGGAAAACGCCTTGACGATCCGGCTCACAGCAGCATCCACGGCTTTCGCATCGGTCACGTCCGCTACCTCGATGGACGCAGCCGCGCCGATACGCGCCGCAACCTCCTCGAGCGGCGCCCTGCGCCGGCCGGTGAGAACGACGCGCGCCCCTTCCTGCGCGAGCGCAATAGCGGCTGCTTCGCCGATGCCCGTCCCCGCCCCCGTTACCCAAGCAACTTTGCCATCAAGTTTCGACATCAACGATCCTCCACTTTTCCTATTGCCTCACGTTGGCGACTGGTACCCATGCTCAACTGTTCGGCCCTCTTCCCATACCGATCGGTTGCCAGCGCCTCAGTGACGAGGCCTGAAGCACCTGCGGGTTGACGCAGCTCATCGGCCAAAGGCCGGACAGGACCAGCGCCAGCTCCGCGCCGACGCGCCGCTTTCGTGCCGGGTCGAACCGTAGCGAAGCTGATGCATTGTGGGGGGAGAGGATGACGTTCCCCATCTGCAGTAGTGGATTGTCGGGCGATGGCGGTTCCTTCTCCAGCACGTCAAGCGCCGCAGCTGCGATCCAGCGCTGTTGAAGCGCTTTGATCAACGCATCTTCGTCGACCGTGGGCCCGCGGCCGGTATTGATGAAGACAGCGCTCTCCTTCATTTGACGGAAGTGTTGCTCCGTCAGCATTCGCTGCGCCTCGGGTCGCGCCGGCGCGTGCATGGACACGAAATCAGCACGCTGAAGCAACTCCGACAGGGATACCGGCTCGACACCGTGCTCCGAAATCAGGGTTTCCTCGATGAATGGATCGTAGGCGATCAGGCGCAGTCCGAATGGCGCGGCACGCTTCGCCAATGCCCGTGCGACGCGGCCGAAGGAGATGAAGCCGAGGGTCTGTCCCATCAGCCTGGGCACCTTCAGCAGAGCTGGCCTGCCTTCGCCCCAGCGCCCTTCGCGCACGAGCCGGTCCTGCTCGATGACCCGGCGGAACGCAGCGAGAAGCAGCGTCATCGCATGGTCGGCGACCTCCTCGATGAAGGTGTCCGGCACATTGGTCACCGGGATGCCGCGCGCGCTCGCCGCTTTCACATCCACGGAATCGACGCCAACGCTTCCAAGGGCGATAACTTTGCACCGCTCCAGCGCGTCGATGATGGTCTTAGTAATCGGGATCGCCTTGGCGTAGATGGCATCCGCATCCCTCGCAGCGGCGATGAAGCCATGCTCATCGGCTGGCGCCTCTACGATTTCCGCATCGAGCGGAAGCAACGATTCCAGCTCCAGGTCGTAGCCGCCGCCTGCAGTACTGAAACTCGCGCCGACCGGCGTGACGATCTTGGGCCTGGCCAATTGGCTCTCCTCCAAAAAAGTGTCCGGCTCGTTCTTCGCTGTAAGACGACCGTGGCAGCTCGTTGCGAAGCGAACGCAGCCGACGCTAGGCGGCCCAGGAAAGGCGGGTCAACGCAGCAGAAGCGCGAGTTTTCAAGGGATGAAAGCCAGTCGAGCGCTTTGCACTGGATGACAATGCGGCCTTGCCGTCGGGCGTCGACCTCTGCTGCCTTGACCAACGTTCCGGATCATTTGGAGGATGACGTGACTCACTCGGACGAAGTGGTGCTCGATGCCGGCATCTTGGCTGCCCTCAAGAAGTTCGACACACCAACAATCTGCAACGCACTCGAGATCGTCGCGCCGCAACGCAGGCTAACGGGCTTCACCGTGCGTCAGTTGGTTTGCCCCTTTCCGGACTTGCCGCCGATCGTTGGTTATGCGCGAACGGCCACGATCCGCGCCGCAGTTGCGCCCGAGGTGCAGGGCGAAGCCTCGCGCCGTCAGCGCGCGGCCTACTACGAATATGTTGGTACCGGAGCGGGGCCGCGTATTAGCCTCATCCAAGACCTCGATGGCTCCAATGCCGGCTATGGCGCTTTCTGGGGCGAGGTGAACAGCGCCATTCACAAGGCTTTGGGGTGCGAAGGCGTCATAACCGATGGCTCGATCCGGGATATACCTCAGTGGGCGCCGGGCTTTCAGGCGCTCGCCGGTTCGATCGGACCCTCGCACGCCCATGTGCATCTTGAGGGATTTGCCGGCAGCGTGACGGTCGCTGGAATGGTGGTGCAGTCGGGCGATCTGATCCATGCCGACCGCCATGGCGCCGTCGTCATTCCGCCTGATGTTGCAGCAGACATCCCCGCGGCGGTGGAAGTTCTGTCTCGCCGCGAGGACGCGATCCTGCGCGTTGTTCGAGCGCAGAATTTCACCATCGCAGATCTGCACAGGGCCATGGCCAGCGCTGCGGAGATCCATTGACGAAGTGATTTGCATAACCGGTGAGCACTGGGTTCACGTCTGGTCTGGCCGAAAGAATCCACCGGTTCTGTACCGGCCGATGCGGGGGGAGCGGATAGCTGCGCCGCATCGGCGCTTCAGCCGGCCACGATATCCGTCGGCGATCCGGCGACTTCCTTCAACACGGCGCAGAACTGCGCGGCGAGCTTTGACAGAGGCCGGCTCCTCGGCGTGAGGATCTGCATCGGCAGGCGGATCTCTGGCTGGAAGGGTCGCTGAATGAGCTCGGGGAAGAAGCGATCCACCGCCACGAAGGAATCGATCAGCGCCACGCCGCCGCCCTGCGAGACGAGGGATCCAACTGCCGCGCCCTGGTTGATATCGACCGCAATGGGATAGCGGACGCCGGCGAGCTGGAAGGTCTCGATAATGCGCCGCCCGGTCACCGAGGCGGCCCCGAAGCTGATGAGGTCTTCATCGGCTAGATCCGATGGCTTGACAACGGACAGCGCTGCGAGCCGATGGCCGGCGGGCATGACGCAGATTACCCTGCCCTCGCACAGGGCTGACGAATGCACCTGCACATCGCCTTCCATGGGCGGGGCGATGCCGATTTCGGCCTCGCCGCGCGCGACGCGATCGACCGTGTCGCGCCCGCCGCCGGCATGCACGCTGACATAGACATCGGGATGGCGCCGGCGAAACCGGACGATGGCGACGGCCAGGAAGCCGCTGGCGATGCTCGGCGCGGTGGAGATGCTGAGGTAGCCGGCGTTGCCCTCGCGCAGGGTGAGGGTCAGGTCGTGGAAGGCGAAGATGTTGCCGACCAGGCGCTCGAGCTCCGGCAGCAGGCGCAAGGCATGAGAGGTCGGCCGCAGCCGTCCCTTCACGCGGTCAAACAGCGGGATGCCAAGTTCCAACTGGATGGCGGTCAGGGTCTGGCTCACTGCGGGCTGCGAGATTCGGAGCGTGCGCGCGGTTTCGCTGACCGATCCAAGGCGCAGCATTGTGCTGAGGAGTTGGATTTCGCGAAAATTGATCATGGCCTGGCATTCCTGGGCGCGCAGAGCTGCGGGAGCAGCCTAGTCCCGACGAGGGCGAAGGGAAGCCCGCTCGCCAGGAGCTTCGGGGCCGTGCCGCTGCTCGGCGCGCGCATAATCAGAACTTATCCCGCGCTAACCCGATTGTATTGGACCGCCGTCATCAGGCGCTTCCAGTCTTCCGCACATTCCGGGAAGTGAGGTGCCGCGATGCGAACGAACGCCACTCCGCAAGATGACGCCCGTCTGAGCGCGGCATCAACTTGGTCGCCGCAGGCTTTTCCGTCCGGGCGGGACGCGTGCGAATGACCGATGTGATCGCACGCCGCGGCGTCCTCGCATCCGCTGCTGCCCTTGCGGCGATCGGCGGCACGGCCCGGCCCGCCATCGCGCAGCAGGGGCGGGTTCTGAAGGTCATACCGCATGGCAATCTCGTCATGCTGGACCCGATCATCACCAACACGGCCATGACGAACGGCCATGCGTATCACGTCTTCGACACACTGTATGGCCGCGATTCGCGCTATGTCGCCCGCCCGCAGATGGCGGCCGGGCACACGACGGCGGCCGATGGGTTGAGCTGGGACATCACCCTGCGGCCGGGCCTTCGCTTCCATGATGGTGAGCCGGTGCTGGCGCGGGATTGCGCGGCGAGCCTCAATCGCTGGGCGGCGCGCGACGCAATGGGCGGCATGATCACGCAGATCAGCGAGGAGCCTTGGGCGGCCGCCGATGATCGCACGCTGCGCATCCGACTGAAGCGGCCCTTTCCCCGCCTGCTGGATGCGCTTGCCAAGTCCGGCTCCGTCACCCCCTTCATGATGCCGGAGCGGCTGGCCAGGGCCGATCCCTACACGGCGATCACCGAGATGATCGGCTCCGGGCCGTGCCGGTTCGTCACGGATGAGTTCGTGACCGGCACGCGCGCCGCATATGCGCGCTTCGAGGGCTACGTGCCGCGAGACGAGCCGAACGATGCCTTCTCGGGCGCCAAGCGCGTCAACTTCGACCGCATCGAATGGAGCATCATCCCCGACCCGGCGACGGCCTCCGCCGCGCTCACGCGTGGCGAGATGGACTGGTGGGAAGCGGCAGCTCCCGACGTGGTCCCGTTGCTGCGCAGGGCGCGGAACGTCACGCTCGTAGGGCAGGAACCGTTGGGCTACGTCTCCTTCATCCGCTTCAACCTGCTGCAGCCGCCCTTCAACAATGTGGCGCTACGCCGGGCGGTGCTCGCCGCCGTCGACCAGTCGGACTACATGCAGGCCACCAACGGCGACAATGCCCGCTGGCAGACCTGCATGGCGATGTTTCCCTGCGGGGCGCCGCAGGTCACCGAGCTCGGCAAGGGTGTCATGTCCGAGGCGCCCAATCTCGACACGGCCCGCGCGGCAGTGCGCGCCGCGGGCTATGCGGGTGAGAAGGTGGTGATCATCAGCCCCAGCGACTATCCGTCCCTCGGCCCGCTGGGTGATGTGACGGCCGACCTGCTCAAGAAGATCGGCTTCAACGTCGATCTTCAGGTGATGGATTGGGGCACGGTGCTGCAGCGCCGCCAATCGAAGTCGCCAGTCGAATCCGGTGGCTGGAGCATCTTCCACACCTGGGCGACGAGCCAGGGAATGATGAACCCGCTGCTCAACCTTTATATCCGTGGCCAGGGGCAGAGCGGCTGGGCCGGCTGGTACGAGGACCCGGCCATCGAGGCCCTGGTCAACGAATGGACCTTCTCGGGCGACGAGGCGCAATCCCAGCGCCTGATGGATGCGATCCAGATGCGCGCCTTCGAGGGTGTTCCTATCGTCCCGCTCGGGCAGTGGCATGGCGTCGCGGCGTACCGCAACAATCTCCGCGGCGTGATCCCGGCGACCAACGCCCTGCCGTGGAATGTCGAACGCGTTTGAACCACGGACGCCTCGGGGCGGCCGTTCAGGAGAAGCTGTTGGTGAACGAGGCGCCCTTCGCAAAGGGCACCCGTTGGCGGGCCACATTGATGATGGCCCGGATCGGGCGGGGCCGCGCGGCCGCGCCCCCATGAGACGCGCCAGATCAGGGACAAGACATGACCAGGACCGCAGGCCGGGAGATCAAGCTCGGCTACCTTCTCGCCCCGCAATACAGCTGGGCAAGCCCGCAGGGCGCCGCGCATCACCCCTACGGTGCCGATCCCTACATCGAGGTGGCCCAGAAGCTCGAGGCCGCACTGTTCGACGTGCTGTTCCGTGCCGACGGCTTCGGCTTCGTGCCGGAGAATGCGACATCCTACCGTTACACCGCCCTCGATCCGACGGTTCAGCTATCCGCCATTGGCGCCCGCACCAGGCATATCGGCCTTGCGCCGACGATCTCCACGAGCTTCACCCAACCCTATATCACCGCACGCCAGGTGCTTTCCCTGGATCATGTTTCAGGCGGCCGCGCCGGCTGGAACGCAGTGACCTCCTTCCAGGGAGAACGAGCGTTCGGACCCGACCCGCTGCCTGACCAGGCCATCCGGTATGAACGCGCCACGGAGTTCCTGCAGATCGTGAACGGCCTGTGGTCGAGCTGGGGGGATGATTCGCTGGTGCTCGACCGGGCCTCGAAGCGCTTCGGCGATGCCTCGAAGGTCAGGTCCTTTCCCTTCCGCGGGCGCTTCTACGACGTCGAGGGCACAAGCCCCCTGCCCGCATCGGCTCAGGGCAGGCCCGTGCAGTTTCAGGCGGGCGGGTCCAGCGAGGGCAGGGATTTCGCCGCCCGTTTCGCCGAGGCCGTCTTCACCGCGTCGTCAGATGTGGAGCATGCGCGGGAGTTTTACGGCGATCTCAAGTCGCGCGTCCTCCGGCAGGGGCGCGATCCGGACAAGGTCCTCGTCATTCCCGGCGTGTGGCTCGTGCTGGGCAAGACCCAGGGCGAGGCCGAGGACATCCTTCGCGGCGTGGCGGATGGCCTCGATTTCGAACGGGGGCGGACGGGCGCGGGCACCTATCTCGGCGCCGATCTCAGCGCCCTTCCCCTTGACGAGCCGGTTCCTGAATCGGTCCTGCCGGCAGATACATCGGTGCTGCAACGCCGCCGCAGCCGCGCAGAGCTGCTGAAGCGCGTTGCTGTGAAGCCCGGCAACACCCTGCGCGACGTGCTGCGCACCTTCCTGCTCAACGATGGTGGCCACTACCTGGGCGTGCACTCGTATGACGGTGCGGCGGATATGTTCGAGACATGGTTTCGCAGCGGAGCGGCCGACGGCTTCGTACTCTCCTTCCCGGCGCAGGGCGACCAGATCGACCGGTTCGTGGAGCATGTTGTCCCGCGGCTGCAGGATCGGAGGCTCTATCGGCGGGCCTACGAGGGCGACACGCTCCGCGAGAATCTCGGTCTCGCTTAGCGCGCAGCCGGTCCGATCGTGCAACCCGCACGGCGTCAGCGAAGGCCGCCTCATTGGCCTGCGGCCGGTGCGGCTCACAATGGCAGCCTCGCGCTTCCCGGGATAACGGAATGGACAGCAGAGGCCCGGATGCTCAACACACAGGATGACGGTGATCCATGACATCCTCCGAAAACGACGATGCCTCCGGGGTGGCCCTGTGAACGCCGCCACGGATGTGCCCAGCAACAGCCTCGACCTGCCGGGCGCGGTCGCGGCGGCACGGGCGACCTATGCCGCGACGCGTCCGCACAGCGCCGCCCTGCATGAGCAGGCGCTGCAGGTGCTCGGCGGCGGGAACACCCGTTCCGTCATCGCCTACGGGCCCTTCCCAACCGCGATGACGCGCGGCGAGGAGTGCCGGCTCTGGGACCTTGATGGCCACGAGTATCTCGACTTCTGCGGCGAATACACCGCCGGGCTGTTTGGCCATTCCGAGCCGCGCATCCATGCCGCGCTGCACGACGTCCTGCGGCGCGGCATCAATTTCGCCTCGGTCGGCCCCGGCGAGGAGAAGCTCGCGCGCCTGCTGTGCAGCCGCTTCCCCTCGCTGGACCGGGTGCGTTTCACCAACAGCGGCACCGAGGCGAACCTGATGGCGCTGACCGCGGCACGCGCCTTCACCGGGCGGCCGGAGGTCATGGCTTTCCGCGGCGGCTATCATGGCGGCGTACTGACCTTCACGCTCGGCGGCAGCAGCCCCGCGACACTCCCGCTGCCCTTCGTGCTGGCCGACTACAATGACATCGCCAGCGTGACGGCCGCCGCGCAGGCGCATGCGGAGGAGCTCTCCGCGATCATCGTCGAGCCGATGCAGGGCGCCGGCGGCTGCATCCCAGCCACGCTCGAATTCCTGTCGGCGCTCCGCGCGCTCGCCGACGAGACCGGCGCGCTGCTGATTTTCGACGAGGTGATGACCAGCCGCCATTCGGCAGGCGGTATGCAGGCGCGGCTCGGCATCACGCCAGACATGACGACCCTTGGGAAGTACATCGCCGGCGGCATGTCCTTTGGGGCCTTCGGTGGCCGGGCCGACATCATGGCGCAGTTCGGCGCCAAGCTCGCCCATGCGGGCACCTTCAACAACAATGTGCTGTCGATGACCGCCGGTGGCGTCGCGATGGGTGAGATCTTCACGGCGGAGGCGGCCGAGGAACTTTTCCAGCGCGGCGAGGCGCTGCGCGCGCGGTTGAACGCCGTGGCAAGATCGGCCGGTGCGCCGCTGTCATTCACGGGTGTCGGCTCCATGATGACCGTGCATTTCCGCGCAACGCCGCCGGCGCGCCCCTACACGCAGAGCGCCGGCGAGGAGCAACTGCGCGAGCTGTTCTTCTTCGACATGCTCGAAGCCGGCATCTACCTGGCGCGGCGCGGTATGGTGGCGCTCAGCCTGCCCGTCGGCGAGGTGGAGATCGACCGCTTCGTGGCGGCGGTTGCCGCTTTCGTCGATTGCCGCGCGGTGCAGCTGAGCGCCGGCGGCGCGACAGGCTGACGCACAGATCGACCTGACGTGCGCAGGTGGGATGTCGTGCACGACATCTGCAGCGTGCGTTGCAGCGTCCGGCATGGCGGTGCGCGCATCCCGTCGCCGCGTCGAAAGCGCCTGCTGCATAGCCCGAGGGCCTTGACTTCCTGCTTCTTTATACTGGCGGCATGGAATACCCGCCGCAGGAGGCTGAAGGTGTCGGTGCCCTCCGTCTTCGCGGTCAAACGAAACTAACGAGGAGCGGTTAGCGATGTCACGCATGATGCGGCTCGGCCTGTCGATGCAGGGCCTTGGATACCACCTCGCGGCGTGGCGGCTGCCGGATGCCGACCCCGGCGCGCATCTGCGCATCGGTCACTATGTCCGTGCGCTCAAGGCCGCGGAGGCGGCAAAGTTCGACATGGTGTTCTTCGCGGACGGCAATGCGATGCGCGGCGTCGATCGCCCCGCAGGGTCGCTCGCACTGCGGAGCAAGACCGTCGAATTCGAGCCGCTCACGCTGCTCTCGGCACTGGCCATGCATTCGAGCCGCATCGGCCTCGTCGCCACGGCCTCGACCACCTACAATGAGCCCTGGCACATCGCGCGGAAGTTCGCCTCGATTGACCATCTGAGCGACGGGCGCGCCGCCTGGAATGCAGTGACGTCATGGTCGGATCTCGAGGCACGCAACTTCAACCGAGACCAGCACCCGGAGCATGGTCCTCGCTACGACCGCGCGCGCGAGTTCATCGATGTGGTCACCGGCCTGTGGGACAGTTGGGAACCCAACGCCTTCCTGCACGACAAGGCGGGCGGAGTGTTCTTCGATCCGGCGAAGATGCATGTGCTGGATCATCGCGGGCCCAACTTCCAGGTACGCGGTCCACTCACCGTCGGTACCACGCCGCAGGGAAGGCCGATCCTCATTCAAGCCGGCTCTTCGGAAGGCGGGCAGGAACTGGCCGCCGCAACCGCAGACGTCGTCTATTGCGCGCCCTTCAGCCTCGACGCTGGGCGCGACTTCTATGCCGCACTGAAGGGACGGCTCGTGAAGCACGGTCGTGGCCCCGGCGATATGCTCATCATGCCGGGCATCGTGCCCTATGTCGGCCGGACGCGGGCGGAAGGCCAGGCGAAGCTCGACCGCCTCAATGCGTTGATCGCGCCGCAGGTCGGCGTGTCGGCTATCGCGGGCTGGGTCGGCGATCTGAGCGACCACGACGTCGACGCGCCGGTTCCGGAGCTCGACCTCAGCGGGCGACGCAGCTCCACGCATCACCTCGTCGATCTCGCGCGCCGCCAGAGCATGTCCATCAGGCAACTCTATCAGATCATCGCGGCGGGGAACGGGTCTCGGCCTGTCGTCGGATCGGCGATGGACCTCGCCGATGAGATGGAGGAGTGGTTCACCACCGGCGCCGCGGACGGCTTCAACATCGGCGTGTCACACCTGCCTGACGCTTTAGATGATTTCGTGGCACTGGTCTTACCCGAACTACGTCGTCGCGGCCTGTTCCGCGCGGAGTACGAGAGCACCACCTTGCGCGGCCATCTCGGCCTGCCGTCGCATGTGAACCGTCACACTCGGCGGCGAGCGGATAGCGCTTCCTGATGCAGCGGCTGGCGCGGTTGGGCTGGATGGCGAAAGCAGTACGCACAAGCGGTCCGTCAAATGCGCCCAACCCACTCGCTACGTGACGTTGGAAACCAGTGGCGCCGTCAGCAAAGCTTCCCACGTCGGCCTGTCCCCCGTGACGGCCTGACAGGGCGGGTCAGCCCGCCAGGGACCACGCTACTACGCCCCGCGATGGGGACACGAGCCGTCAATGCGCCATCCCGGTAGGGACGCGGGTCACCCCGCGCCCCCGGACAGATCCGAGCGTGCGCTGCTAGAGCGTGCTGTGTTTACATGGAAGCAT
Organism: Roseomonas sp.; assembly: GCA_041914265.1. Lineage (GTDB taxonomy): Bacteria > Pseudomonadota > Alphaproteobacteria > Acetobacterales > Acetobacteraceae > Neoroseomonas. The sequence continues at coordinate 47 of JAYSDS010000043.1, read as the reverse complement.
AGCCTGAGTTGACGAGATAGTTGGCGCATTCGTGTGGGCTGACGAGG
>JAYSDS010000042.1:0-40020 GCA_041914265.1 Roseomonas sp. | reverse complement strand
CACCCTCGCCGCTACCTTCACCTTCTGGCTCAGGCAATGAGTCCTGAGCCTAGGCGCGTCACTCGCCCCTCGAGGCGTCACTCTCAGCCAACCGGCCCGTGATATCGGCCATGATCCGGAGCTCCGCATCTCCCAAGTCGGCTAAGCTGCTAAAGAAGTCACGCGACTTGCGGACCGAGCGCCGATCTATGTGGTCCGCATCCTGCGGCGCGAAGAACCAGTCGATGTCATGATTAAGTATCTGGCTAAGCATCCAGAGTCGCCCGGCGCTGATCCGGTTTTTCCCGGTCTCGTACTTGCTATATTGCTGGACGCTTATGTCGCTGCGGATGGCAACCTCTTCCCCGGTCATCTGCATTTGCAGCCGCGCCTCCTTCAGGCGGCGACAAACGAGTGCGTCAGTCTCGCTCGTGCGGGAATCGGAAGCCATGCGCTGATCATTGCGTAGCGCGCAAGGCAAAGCAACTCACGGTAGATTTTTCGGGCAGCGTTTTGCCTTCAGCTTACCGGGTGGCCTCGGTGATAAGGACTGGTGGCATACCCGCAACAAACTCGATCTCGGCAGCGTTCAGTTGCCTGAGATCGAGGACCGCCTGGTCAAAGTCAGGTTGCTCTCGCGCCGGCACCACCGGCAACCGGTCTGGCTTCGAGTTGAGGCGCGGCAACTGCTCCGCGGCCCTTCGGCCACTGAGGGACTCAACCGCCTGAATGAAGCGTGGGATCTGGTCGAACCTGCCAAGGACGTAACGCTCCTGGCGAAGCCGGCGGTTTGCCTCCTTCACGTCCTTGGTGCCGAACACCGTCTGCAGCTGGGCGTTTCTGCTGTGGTTCTGGAAGGCCGGGCTCTCGTGCACCGCCTCGCGCAGGCTGAGCCGATTCATCGTGAGATGGTGTGGGTGGTCCGTCCGATACCTCATGTAGTCGTAGATCGAAACGATGCGGTCGATCGGATCTCGAAGCACTGCCAGCATCACCCGGCGTCGCGTCGATCGCTGCACCAAAGGGTGACGAAATCCGTAGTGCCCGACGATGAGCATGAGGTGGTCATAGAAGTCCGGTCGTTCAGCGAGCAGACGCCCGATTTCCGCATTGCCGCCAGCCTCTTCCACAATTTGTCCATGGAAGACGGCAAAGGGCGCGAACATGTCGTGCAGTGTCGTATTGAGCGTAGTCCCCCCTGTCTTCGGGACATGCAGAAAGAAGAACATGGGTTGCGTGCGCAGTGGAGGCGCCACGGAGTTTGCCGCCTCTCCCTGGGCTTCTCGTCTCGTCTCCGTTGGGCAGCCGATCTGCATTGACCGATCATGCACACGGCCCTGACCCGGGCAAAGGGCGCTTCGTAAGGGGCCTACGGTCAACTTCGCCGCAACGGTGGCCGGGGGTTCTCAATCCTCGGACATTTCCGCCCCGCCCTCATGCCCTGAGACGACCTAACGCCGATCTAACGCGCGCCCCACGAGATTCGCCAATAGATTGATATTCGAATTATTCATAAATCATGAGGCGAAGAATGGCCGACACGGAACCAATGCCGGGAGCTGCCAGTGGTGGCGTCGCCCGGCAGCCCACAGGGGCTCTCGCTTCCCTTCCTGCCATCTTGCGCCAGGCCGAGGCGCTACTGGAGGAACGGGTGCGTTTGCAGCCGGCTCCGGAAGGGCATCGCGACACGAGCCGGCGAGATGCCGAGTGACGGAGAGAAGCTGTCTGATGACAGCAGTTTCCCGCGGCCGAAATCACGGGCCGTTACCCGTGTTGGGGGCTGGCTCCTAGTCACCCTGATCATTGGATGCTTCGGGCTGCTTTTCGTTGCTGCGCTGACCGCTGTGGTCGCGCTCCTCGGCGCGTAGCGACTGAGTTAGGCTGGGGCGGCCGCACAACCGGCGGCGATGGCCGACCGGCTAACGGCGGCCCACCAGCGCGAATCCGACGGCTATGAAGGGTGGACTTTGCCGTCCCATGGCAGCGCGGCCAGCCCCTCCTTGGCCCTTCGGATCGGCCTGAACAATATCAACGCCCTAGGAAACGCTCCGACGAGTTCGTAATCAGTAGGTCCGCGGTTCAAATCCGCGTGCCGGCACCAGCTTTCCCCTGGCGCGTTACAGAACGCCGCGAGAACAGGGCCGCACCGTCCCAGCATCTCGGACCCGGACGTCTCGGCAAGCATCACCGCCCGCCGAACAGGGCCCCTATCGGTTACGAACTCACACCAAAGCTAAAGGCCACCCTCGGGCCGGGCACCCGCCATCGGCATGCGATAGGCAATGTGGAACTCTTCGCGAAACCAGGACTCACCGAAAACCAACGGCCGGCGGTCCTGGTCCGAGAGCGTGTAGCGCCGGATCAGCACCGGCGCGTTCGGCTTGACCTGCAACAGGCCTGCCAGCCGCGGATCGGCAGCATCCGCCTCGATGTAGCCGTCGGTATGGACCACTGGCCGGCCGACATCGTGCTGGAGAATGTGGTGGATCGAATGCTGGGAGATGGCATCCGCGCTGATCCGTCGCCCGAGATCCACCGCCATCCATCGAACAACCAGGCTGAGCGGCATCTCAGCCACGATGCGCAGGCGTTCGAGGCGCAAGACCTCGCTGCCTTCCGGCACGCGCAGCCCCGTCGCCACCGCCGCTGGCGCCGACGCCCGCCGTACATCCAGCACGCGGTAGGCGATGTGCCCGTGCTGCGTGCCGACCGCCTCCTCGAAGGACTGGATCTGCGTCGGCTCGAAGGGAACCCTGACCGCGAGCGGCGCGACGAAGGTGCCCCGCCCGATCTCGCGGGTGATCACGCGCGCGAAGGCGAGTTCCCGCAGCGCACGCGCCACCGTGGCGCGGGTCGTGTCGAACTGCGCGGAAAGCTCGGCCTCGGAGGGCAGGCGGTCGCCGGGGCCGAACTCCCGCGCCGCGATGCGCCGGCGAATATCGTCCTGGATCCGCACATAGACCGGCCTGTCATCCGCGCTGCGCCGCATGCCCGTCCCGTCACCCATTCGGGACAGGCATAGAGGCGGCAAACACCCGCAGCAACCGTCAGCGCACGTTCCGATATCCCCAGGCGACATCGCGCGCGACGAGCTCCGCGGGGCGTCGTTCGGGCGCCCCGTAGCCACCGCCACCCGCCGACCGGCACACCACCACATCGCCCGGCCGCACCACCACGCCGGCATCGCGCGGCCCGATCGGTGCCACGGTGCCGTCGGCGCGTTCCAGGCTGTAGGCGTGACCCAGCCCGTCCTCCCCGCCCAGGATACCGCGCGGCCTGACGACCACCCCCTCGCCCGCCGCGTTGAGCACGGCCGGCGCCGTGCCCTCATAGCGCAGCCGCAGCACGCCTCCCGGTCCGCCGCAGCGTTCCCCCGCGCCGCCGGAATCAGGTCGGAGCGCGTATTCCTCGATCACCAGCGGATAGCCAGCCTCGGTGCGCTCCACGCTCGGCGAAGGGCTGCCACCCGGATTGTGCACGCCGCCGAGATTCGTCCAGCCATCCGATCGCGCATTCGCCCCCGCACCGCCACGGTTGAGGAAGTAGTGCCAGATATAGGCCCGCCCCTGCCGGTCCTCGCCCGCCAACGCGAAGCGGAAGCGCCGCGTGAAGCCCGCCACCGCGACTTCCGGCGCGGCCTGCTCCAGCGCGGCCATCACCGCCTCGATCAACGCCGCTGCGGTCAGCGAGGTGCAGGCCACCACCGGCGCCGGCAACTCCGCGTCGACGATACTGCCGGGTCGCGTCAGGATCTCGATCGCCCGCGCGCTGCCCTCGTTGAGCACCTGCGCATCCTCGCTGAGATAGAGGAAGGCGACGTTCACCGCCGCGCGGGTATTCGCGATCGGGCTGTTGAGGAAGGATGGCACCTGGCCGGGACAGTCGCGCAGATCGACCACTGCGCGCCCGTCGCGCAACGTGACACGAGCGCGGATCGGGATCAGCGCCTCGCCCTCCCGCCCGGGTTCGAGCCAGCTCACGCCCTCGTACTCGCCCTCGCGCCAACGGTGGATCTCGCGCTGCATCACTGCCTCGCCGCCATCGAGGATGGCGTCGCCGCAGCGCCCGACCTCCAGCGCGCCGTAGCGCGCGAAAAGACCGTCGAGCCGTTTGGCGCCCACCGTGACCGCGGCAAGCTGGGCCATCACGTCGCCATGCAGATCCCCCGGCTTGCGCGAATTCGCCGCGACCAGCCGCAGCATGTCGGCGCGCAGCCGGCCCCCCTCCACCAGCTTCACCGGCGGGATGCGGATGCCTTCGTGCCAGATCTCCGTCGCGCCGGCGCTGTAGCCGCCGGCGGACAGCCCGCCGATATCGCCCTGATGCGCGCGAAGCGCGACCCATAGCCGCAGCGCGCCATCGGCGAAGACCGGCCGCGCGAGCGTGATGTCCGGCAGGTGGCTGCCGCCCCAATAGGGGTCGTTGGCCATCAGCACGTCATCCTCGGCGATGTCGCCGGCGAAGGCCTCCGCCATCGCGCGGATCGCCCAGGGCATGGCACCCATGTGGATCGGCACGCGTTCCGCCTGCGCCAGGGTCTGCCCCGTCGCGTCCAGCACCACGGCCGAGAAGTCCTGGTTCTGGTTCAGGATGGGCGAAAAGCAGGTCTGCGTCATGGTCTCGACCATCTCCTCCGCCACCGCCTGCAGCTTGTGGCGGATGACGGCGAGGGTCAGCGGATGCGGTGCGGCGGTCATGCGCGCTCTCCCGTCACGGCGATGCGCAGGCAGCCCAGCGCGTCGATCTCCGCGCTGCTGCCGGCGAGGATCAGCACGGTGGTGCTGTCGGATTCCACCAGCGCGGGACCGGCCACGCGCAACCCCGGCTTCAGCGCGTCGAAGCTGAACAGCGGAACCTCCTGCCAGTCGTCGATGAAGACGCGGCGCGTGCCCGTGCGTGGCGGTCCACCCGCGCCGCTCGCTGGTGCCGCGAGGGCTTCCGGCGTGATCTTCGGCAACTCGCCGAACACCGCGAGACGGCAGGTGTCGAGGATGCCCGGCTCGTCATGCGCATGGTGATAGAGGGCGCGATACGCCTCGGTGAAGCGCGCTTCCAGGCGCTGGGCGGGATCCTCGGCGGCCAGATCCTCCTCCGTCACGGCGACCGGGATGGCGTGGATCTGGCGGGCGTAGCGGCAATCGGCCGTGGCGCGCAGGCGGATGTGGTCGAAGCCTTCGCGCGCCAGCAGGCGGCGGCCTTCCTCGGCGAGCTCGGCGAAGATCGTGCGCAGCGCGGCGCCGCCAAGCTCGCCGATCGGCAGCCCGATGCTGCGCTGCACGTCGTGCCGCATGTCGGCGGCGAGGAAGCCGAGCGCCGAGAGCACCGAGGCCTGGCGCGGGATCAATACCGTCGGGATCGAGAGTTCCCGGGCCACCGCATTGGCATGCAGCCCGCCCGCGCCGCCGAAGGAGATCAGCACGAAGTCGCGCGGATCCATCCCCCGCCGCACGGTGGCGAGGCGGATGCCCTCGGTGATCTTGGAGGTGGCGAGTTCGTGGATGGCGCTGGCCGCGGCTTCGGTCGTCAGGCCGAGCGGGGTGCCGACGACGCGGTCGATCGCCTCCGCCGCCGCGTCGCGCGACAGGGCGACGCGCCCGCCGAGGAAGCGCTCCGGCGCGATCAGGTTCAGCACGACATTCGCATCGGTGGTGGTCGGCTGGTCGCCGCCCCGGCGGTAGCAGGCCGGGCCCGGCGCCGCACCGGCACTCTCGGGGCCCAGTTCCAGGATGCCGCCGGCATCGAGCCGCGCGATGCTGCCGCCGCCGGCACCGAGCGCTTCGATCTCCACCGCGGGCGTGGCGATGGGCAGGTCGGCGACCTCGACGCGCTGGCGCTCCAGCGGCACGCCGTCGGCGATCAGCGCGATGTCGGTGCTGGTGCCGCCCATGTCATAGGTCACCGCGCGCGCGAAGCCACCGGCCCGCGCGAACAGCGCACCGGCCATGGCGCCGCCGGCCGGCCCGCTGGTGACGGCGCCGACCGCGTGATGCCCGGCCTGCGCCGCGGGCAGCACGCCGCCACTCGACTGCATGATGCGCAATGGCGCCCGCACACCCTGCGCCGCGAGCCGCGCCTCCAGCCGATGGAGATAGGTCGCGAGGCCGGGCCCGACATAGGCGTTGACGATGGCGGTCCCGAGCCGGTCGAACTCGCCCTCCCGCGCCAACACCTCATGCGAGAGCGAGACGTAGGGCGACCAGCCGCTCGCCGCGATGGCATCGCGGACCGCACGTTCATGCGCGCCGTTGCGATGCGCATGCAGCAGGCAGACGACGACGCCGTCCACCTTCTCCGCGCGCAGGGTGTCGATCGCGGCGCGCAGCTCATCCATGTCGGGCGACGTCTCGATGCCGCCGTCCCAGCGCATGCGCTCCGTGATCTCGAGACGCAGCGGACGCGGGATGATCGGCTCGGGAACCGGCGCGCGCAGGCGGTAACGGTCGGCCTTGGTGCCGTTGCGCAACTCCAGCAGGTCGCGAAAGCCGCGCGTGGTGATCAGGCCAAGCCGCGCGCCACGGCGCTGCACCAGCATGTTGGTCGCGACGGTGGTGCCGTGGATGAACACCTCCACGGCGCGCAGGAGTTCCTCGGTCGAACGGCCTGTCTCGGCAGCGAGCAACGCCAGGCCCTCGGCCACGCCGCGGGAGGGATCGTCGGGGGTGGAAGGTGTCTTGACGAAACGCAGCCCGGCGGCGGGATCGACCGCGACCAGGTCGGTGAAAGTGCCGCCGATGTCCACGCCGACCATCATGATGCGCATTCCCGCGTTTCGCTGATCGATTCAGCTTAGTTGTATAGTCCGATTCGTCAACCAGCCTTCAGGCAGGAACACCGGCGACCGCCGGGCCTGGCGTTGCATGCTGGCTCCTGAGCGAGCGCGGCGATCATCAGGACTCGCAGGTACATCCGGGATGTTCTGATTTGGCCTGGACAGGTGCACTAGTCAGGTTCACGCTTACCCTGCCCGCCGGAAAGGACCCCAGATGCGTCGTCGCGATGTCTTCCTTGCCGCCGCCGGCGCCGCCGCGGCGCCGCGTCTCGGCAATGCCCAGGCCTCTGGCCGCGTGTTGCGCTTCGTGCCGCAGGCGGACCTCGCCTCGACTGATCCGGTGCTGTCCACGCCCACCGTCACGCGCAACCACGCCTTTCTCTGCTACGATACGCTCTACGGCCTCGATCACGCCTATCGCCCGCAACCGCAGATGCTCGAAGGCCATCACGTCGAGCAGGACGGGAAGCTGTGGCGCCTGGTGCTGCGGCCGGGGCTGAAGTTCCACGACGGCGAGCCGGTGCGCGCGCGCGACGTGGTCGCCTCGATCCGCCGCTGGGCTGCGCGCGACAGCTTCGGCCGCACGCTGATGGACACGACCGACGACCTCTCCGCCGAGGGCGACCGGGAGATCCGTTTCCGCCTCAAGCGCCCGTTCCCGATGCTGCCGGACGCATTGGGCAAGATCCAGCCGCCGGTGCTCGCCATCATGCCGGAACGGCTGGCGAGCCTCGATCCGAATCGCCCGGTGCCGGAAGTGGTCGGGTCCGGGCCCTTCCGCTTCATCGCGGGCGAGCAGGTCTCCGGCTCGCGCGCCGTCTACGAGAAGTTCGACGGCTACGTCCCGCGCGAGGATGGCCCGATGGGCTTCACCTCCGGCCCCAAGCGCGTGCATCTCGACCGCGTCGAATGGCTGATCATGCCCGATCCCGCGACCGTCGGCGCGGCGTTGCGCGCGGGCGAGGTGGATTGGTGGGAGCAGCCCCATCCTGACCTGCTGCCGATGCTGCGCGGGCTACGCAATGTCGCCGTCGAGCTGAAGGACCGCAGCGGCTCGGTGCCCGTGCTACGCTTCAACTGTACGCAGCCGCCCTTCGATAATCCGGCGATCCGGCGTGCGGTGCTCGCCGCGATCGACCGTGCCGACGTGATGCGCGCGGTCGCCGGCACGGACCGCTCCACCTGGAACGACCGCATCGGCGTCTTCACGCCGGAAAGTGCGCTCGCCAACGATGCGGGGCTCGATCGCTTCGACGGACCGCGCGACCTCGATGCCGCCAGACGCGCCGTCGCCGCCGCGGGCTATGGCGGGGAACCGGTGGTGGTGCTCTCGGCCAGCGACATCCCGCTGATCAGCCTCAGCACCGAGGTGGTCGCCGACGTGATGACCAAGATCGGCCTCAAGGTCGATCTCCAGGTCAGCGACTGGGGCACGGTGGTGCAGCGCCGCGGCAACCGCCGCCCGATCGGCCAGGGCGGCTGGAACGCCTTTGGCGTGCGCTTCGACGGGGTGACTCTGCTGAACCCCGCGGTGGCGCTGATCACGCGCGGCAATGGCAGCAATGCCTGGTTCGGCTGGCCCGACCTGCCGCGGCTCGAGGAACTCTACCAGGCCTGGCTCACCGCTCCGGATCTCGCAGCCCAACAGGCGATCTGCCGCGACATCCAGTTGCAGATGTGGCAGGACGCGCCGGCGATACCGCTCGGCCAGGTGATGCTGCCCTTCGCTTTCAGCCGCCGGGTCGGCGGGATCCTCGACGGCTTTCCGAAATTCTACAACGTCACCAAGAACTGAGGAGGCGCATGCCGGCAGAGAGCGAGGAGCGTACGGCAGGCGGCTATGAGGCCGCCGGCGCCTACACGCCGATCTATGCCCGCATTCAGGCGCATATCCGCAGCGGCATCGCGAGCGGCGACTTCCGTCCCGGCGAGCGTCTGCCATCGGAGGCGCAGCTCGCGGCGCAGTTCGGCACGACACGGTCGACCGTCGTGCATGCGTTGCAGAAGCTTGTCTTCGACGGCGTGGTGATGCGGCGCGCCGGTTCCGGAACCTATGTGCGCGACGGGGAGCCGGAAGCGGAGGCGACGTCGAGCTCAGGCTCGCTGGCCGGGGAGGCCGGCATCGGCCTGGGCGCAGTCGAGTATCGGCTGCTGTTCCTCGCCTCGCTGACTGTCGCCGCGCGGCACGGCGCCGCCCCGCCGCCGGAAGGCGACGCGGACGATCTGGTGGTGGAACGCCTGACCGTCGAGGACGGGCAGCCGGTCGCGCTGGAGGTGGCGCGCCTGTCATGCGCGATCGGCCAGCGCATGACGGCCCCGATACTGCGCCAGCACAGGATGCCGGACATCCTCGCGGCGCTCGGCCTGCCGGTGCGGCGCCTCGAAGGCACCATTCGTTGCGGCACCGCCACGCGGCGCACGGCGAAGCTGCTGCAGGTTGCTCCGGCCATGCCCCTGCTGGTTCGCGACTACCAGATCCTCGATCACGCGGAACGGCCGCAGGTGCGCGGCGTGATCTGGCATCGACCGGGATACCGCCTCTTTTACGGCATCGCTGGCGACTGACACGCGGCGCGGCAGCGCTGATCGACAGCCAGAGCGCGGGCACAGCCGAAGCCGGCCGATAAGCCACGTTTGCATCGACGGCCGCCGCACGGCCGAGCATCCCAATCCCCTCACCCCTGTTTCGGCCGCGCGGACGCCGTTGCCGTTCTGCTGCCGCGCAACTGATAGATGATCATATAAGGATATCTTGAAATCTGTTGACTCCACCTTGCCGCGCCAGCATGCTGCCTGCGTCGTGGTTCTCCGCCCGGCATCAGACGGCGCGGAGCTAAGAGGGAATCCGGTGCGACACCGGAGCTGCCCCCGCAACTGTCAGCGGCGAGCGGCCGTCCATTAGTGTCACTGGGGCTCGCGCCCCGGGAAGGCCGGACAGCCGCAGCGACCCGCGAGCCAGGAGACCTGCCCCGACACATAACGTCCTCCGGCGGGGTGTCCGGGCGGGTCGCTCGTGCGAACGCGCCGGCCACGCCGTGCGTGCCTGCCGTGCGCCTGTCCGCAGCCCGGCCACAACAAGGGTTAGAGGCTGCCATGACCGTCACCGTCGCCACGCTGGGCTTCCCCCGCATCGGCCCGAAGCGCGAGCTGAAAACCGCGCAGGAAAGCCATTGGTCCGGCAAGACCGACGCGGCCACACTGCTCGCCACCGCGGCCGATCTGCGTGCCAAGGCCTGGCAGCGGCAGCGCGACCTCGGCGCGGACATCGTGCCGTCGAACGATTTCTCGCTCTACGACCAGATGCTCGACACCAGCGTCATGGTGGGTGCGATCCCGGCGATCTATGGCTGGACGGGCGGGCCGGTGGACCTCGCCACCTATTTCGCCATGGCGCGCGGCGCGCAAGGCGGTCACGTGCATGACGAGACCTGCGCCCATGGCCACGCGCATGGCGGCGAGGGCGCGCCGGCCGCCGAGATGACCAAGTGGTTCGACACCAACTACCACTACCTGGTGCCGGAATTCTCCGAGGGCCAACGCTTCGCCCTGTCCTCGACCAAGGCAGTCGATGAATTCCTCGAAGCCAAGGCGCAGGGCATCGTCACGCGCCCGGTGCTGATCGGGCCGGTGACCTTCCTCAAGCTCGGCAAGAGCCGCACCGTGGGCTTCGACCAGCGCGACCTGCTCGCCGCGCTGCTGCCCGTCTATGCCGAGGTGCTGAAGCGCCTCGCGGCTGCTGGCGCGGAGTGGGTGCAGATCGACGAGCCCTGCCTCGTGCTCGACCTCGACGAGCGCGATCGCGAGATGCTGCGCGTTGCCTATGCCGCGTTGGTCAAGGCCGCGCCGGGGCTGAAGCTGATGCTCGCCACCTATTTCGGTGCGCTGGGCAACAACCTCGCCACCGCGCTGGAGCTGCCGGTGCAGGGGCTGCATGTGGACCTGGTTCGCGCGCCGGAACAGCTCGATGCGGTGGTGGCGGGCGCGCGCGCGGATGTCGTGCTGTCGCTCGGCGTGATCGACGGGCGCAACATCTGGAAGGCCGACCTCGCCGCCATACTCGACCGTGTGGAGCCGGTCGTCGCCAAAGGCCGCAGCATCATCCTCGCGCCGTCCTGCTCGCTGCTGCATACGCCGATCGACCTCGACCGCGAGACGGCGCTCGATCCTGAAATCCGCAACTGGCTCGCCTTCGCCGTGCAGAAGGTCGCCGAGCTCGCGGTGATGGCGCGCGCGCTGAACGAGGGCCGTGGCGCCGTGCGCACGATGCTGGATGCGGCCTCGGCGGCCGTCGCGTCGCGCCGTACTTCGCCGCGCATCAACAATCCGGAGGTGCAGAAGCGCGCGGCACAGAAGGATGCGTCGCTCGCGCGGCGCAACGCGCCCTTCGCGGCGCGTCGCGCCGTGCAGCAGGCGAAGCTGCACCTGCCGGCCTACCCCACCACCACCATCGGCTCCTTCCCGCAGACGCCGGAGGTGCGCAAGGCGCGCGCCGACCACGACAAGGGCGTGATCGACGACGCGGCCTATGAGCAGTTCCTGCGCGAGGAAACCGCGCGAACGGTGACGTGGCAGGAGGAAGCCGGCCTCGACGTGCTCGTCCATGGCGAGTTCGAACGCAACGACATGGTGCAGTATTTCGGCGAGCAGCTCTCCGGCTTCGCCTTCACGAAGTTCGCCTGGGTGCAGTCCTATGGCTCGCGATGCGTGCGCCCGCCGATCATCTTCGGCGATGTGTCGCGCCCCAAGCCGATGACGGTGGCCTGGTGGCAATACGCACAGTCGCTGACGGCGAAGCCGATGAAGGGCATGCTCACCGGCCCGGTGACGATCCTCAACTGGTCCTTCGTGCGCGACGACCAGCCGCGCAGCGCGACCTGCCGCCAGATCGCCTTCGCCATCCGTGACGAGGTGGTGGACCTCGAGAACGCCGGCGCGGCGATCATCCAGATCGACGAGGCGGCGCTGCGCGAGGGCCTGCCGCTGCGCAGGGGCGAATGGCAGCACTACCTCGACTGGGCGGTGGAATGCTTCCGCATCACCGCCTCCGGCGTCGGGGACGCGACGCAGATCCACACGCATATGTGCTACTCGGAATTCAACGACATCATCGCCTCGATCGGTGCGATGGATGCTGACGTGATCTCCATCGAGACAGCACGGTCGCAGATGGAACTGCTCGATGCCTTCGCCGGCTATCGCTACCCGGCGGAGATCGGGCCGGGCGTCTACGACATCCATTCGCCGCGCGTGCCGGCGGTGGGCGAGATGACGCATCTGCTCAGCGCCGCCGCCAAGCGCCTACCGGCGGATCAGCTCTGGGTAAATCCGGATTGCGGCCTCAAGACCCGCAAATGGCCGGAGGTGAAGCCGGCCATCGCGAACATGGTCGCCGCCGCGCAGGCAGCCCGTGCCGCCGCTGCTTGACATGGTGGCGGCGGAGCGCGGTCCCGCGCCGCGCTCCGCAGCACCGGATCTCGACCGCATGTTCCTGCATGGGGTCGAGGTGCATGGCCGGCATGGCGTCCTCGATTTCGAGCGCCGCGCCGGCCAGCGCTTCGTCATCGATGTCGATTGGTGGCTCGATACCGCGGCAGCGGCGGCTGCCGACCGGCTGGACGCCACGGTCTGCTACAAACAGCTCCATGACTGCGTGGTGGCGGTCACGGCGGGCGAGCCCTGCCGGTTGATCGAGACGCTGGCGGATGTCCTCGCCCGCACCCTGCTGGCGCGGTTCCAGGCGATCAGGATCGTGACGATCACGGTCCACAAGCCCGAAGCGCCGATCGGCGGCGTCTTCGCCGATGTCGGCATCACCATGACCCGCGGGCGCCCCGGCGCCCACAAGCCAGTGGATCGCAGATGAACATCTCCTCGCCGGTCGGCATCGACGGCGCGCCCTCCACCCTGCAGCGTTGGCTGTCGGGCGAGCGTATCGGACCGCTCCCGGTGCGCGGCGCCGATCATCCGCCGCCGCTCTTGTCCTTCGAATTCTTCCCCCCGAAGACCGAGGCGCTGGAACAGCAGCTTTGGGCCTGCATCGGTCGCCTGGCGCCGCTGCGGCCGCGCTTCGTCTCCGTCACCTATGGCGCGGGCGGCAGCACCCATGCGCGCACCCATGCGACGGTGTCACGCCTCGCGCGGGAGACGGATCTGCTGCCCGCCGCGCATCTGACCTGCATCGGCGCGACACGCAAGGAGGTGGACGAGGTCGCGCGCGGATACTGGGAGGCCGGCGTCCGTCATATCGTCGCCCTTCGTGGCGATCCGCCGGCTGGCACGGCATACTCGCCCTATCCGGGCGGCTACGCCTTCGCCGCCGACCTCGTGGCCGGGCTGCGCCGCATCGGGGATTTCGAGATCTCCGTCGCCGCCTATCCCGAGATCCACCCGGCGGCGCGCAGCGCGCAGGACGACCTCGACAACCTCAAGCGCAAGCTCGATGCAGGCGCCACACGGGCCATCACGCAGTACTTCTTCGATACGGAGACCTATCTGCGCTTCCTCGACCGATGCCTGGGCGCCGGCATCGCCGCTCCGATCGTGCCGGGCATCATGCCGGTGTCGAACTTCGCACAGGCCGTCCGCTTCTCGGCCATGTGCGGAACCAGCGTACCGGACTGGCTCGGCCATCTGTTCGAAGGCACGGAGGCGGACCCGGAGACCCGTCGCATGGTGGCGGCCATCGTTGCGGCCGAACAGGTGCGCACCCTACAGGCCAATGGCGTGGACGAATTCCACTTCTACACGCTGAACCGGCCGGACCTGACCTATGCTATCGCGCAGATTCTCGGCGTGCGGCCGCGAGGAGAATCCCCGGTGACCCGGGCGACGCCCCCCGGATAGATCTGGAGAACGCCAACCGTATCACCACCCCCCCAAGGCCGCCCACGCTCATTCCCAGCCTACCTCGCCGGGACTGGGCCTCAGGGCACGGCCGGCCATGCCGGATGACCCCGTTCGCGGCGCGCGCCGCGGAGGGTCATCCGCCTACCGGCAGGAAGCGCCAGGCGGCGCGCTCCTGCGGGTCGAGCTGGGCGGTCAGCCCGCGCTCCCAGGCCAGGTACTGCCGCGCCGCTTCGCGGTTGCCACTGTGCCGATCATGCACGAAGAACACGAAGTCGATGCAGTCGGCATCGCATGGCGATGCGGGCGTGGCCTCGACGGTGAGCCCCGCCTCCCGCCACACGGCCGGTGTACCGGCGTGCCAGTAGTCGACGCGCACACCATGTTCGGCGAGGTCGAGCGCCGCGAGCGCCGCGATGCCCGCCTCCGCAGCGATCAGGACGACAGGTCCCGCGGTCGACGGGCCAAGCTCTGCAAGGCGTGGCCGTATGGTCCAGACCGCGCCGCGCAGATGTCCGGCGCGGTAGGTCATGCTCGGCCGCAGGTCGAGCACCGTCGCTGTCCCCGCGGCCAGCAACGGCGCAAGCCCGTGCACATCGAGGGCGAGCGGCGGCGCCGGCACCGCCCGGGGTTGCCCCGGCGCGTCGGGCAGACGCGCGGCCAATCCCTCCTCCAGCGCGAAGGCCTCCCATCCCATCTGGCGCAACCACGCGGCGGTCATGGGCGCGCGCACGCCCTCCCCGTCAAAGACGACAATCCGCGCGCCGCGGACACCGACATACTGATCCGTGGTCTGCATCAATTGGCCACCCGGCGCGCTCCGTGCCCCGGGCAGCGAGCCGGCCGCGAATTCCGCCGGCGTGCGGATATCGCAGAGAAAGGTCGTCCTCGCCGGATCGGCGGACCACGCCACGAGCGTCGCCACATCGATGCCGACGACGCCGCAGCGTTCCGCATGACGGACCGCGCGGGCACGTGCCTCCGCCAGGTCCCGCGGTGCCGGCGGATAAAGACGATCGGCGCCATGGTCGAGCGGCAGTCCGGCAATGTGCCAGCCCTGCGTGCCATTCTCCAGCGCCAGCACGGGATTGGGCACACCGAAATGGCGCAGGGTCTGCGCGCCGATGATGCTGCGTGTCCGCCCGGCGCAGTTCACCACGATGGTGGTGGCGGGATCGGGCGCCAGGGCCGCCACGCGCAGCGGTAGCTCCCCGTTCGGGCAGGAAATGCTGCCTGGGATGGTCATCCTGCGATGCTCGTCGATGGTCCTGCCGTCGAGCACCACCAGGTTGTCGCCCCGCGCCTGCCGCTCCGCGAGCTCGACAGCACCGATATGCGGCGTGTGGTAGGTCTCTTCCACCATTTCGCCGAAGGCCTTGCTCGGCACGTTCACCCCGGCGAAGAGGGCATGCCCGGCCGCCTTCCAGGCCTCGGTGCCGCCCTCGAGCACATGCACCGCGGTGTAGCCCAACGCCGCGAGGCGCCGGGCGGCGCGCTTCGCCACCCCGTCCGTACCGCCGTCATGCAGGACGATGCGCGTGGCGCGGCGTGGCACAAGCCGCGCGATGTCCAGCTCGAGCCGTGAATAGGGCAGCGGCACGGCATAGAAGGGATGCGCCTCGCCATGCTGCCCCTGCTCACGCACGTCGAGCAGCGCGATCTCGCCGCCATCATGGAGCCAGGCCTTGAGCGTGGCGGCCGATATCATCTGCATCGTTGGTGCTTCCTCCATGCGTCCGTGGGGATGGGCCTGTGCGGCGCCTTCAGGGCGACGGTCGCGCGCCCATCCGTCATTTGCGGCGCCCCTACGCGCCGAACAGCCGCCCCACGCCAGCGGCGGGCGCATTCATGCGTCGCAGCGCCGCCCAGAGCGAGGCCTGGTTGGAGCTGACCACCGGCCGGTCGAGCGCGGCTTCGAGCCGGGGGATCTGGTCGAAGGTCAGCAGGTTCGTGCAGCTCAGGAACACCGCATCGGCGCGGCGCGCCGTGTCGCGGTGCCGCAGCACCATCGCCGCCGTCTCCTCCGAATCGATCGCGCCGATGGTGCGGACCGCATCGCAGCGGAAGGAATCCCAGCCCGTCAGGCTGAAGCCATGGAATTCCAGGAAGCGGATCTCATGCTCATTCACGTCGTCCGGATACGGCGTGACCATGAAGACGGAGCGCGCCGACAGGGCGCGCAGCGCCTCCAGTACGGCGGTAGAGGTGGTGACCGCCGGGATGCCGGTGACCTCCGTGATGCGGTCGGCAATCTGCGCCTCTCGCCCGGGCCCGCCGACGAAGCTGCCGCTGGTGCAGCCATAGAGGATCACCTCCGGCCGCGTGCGCACCAGGTCGAGCGCGGCACGGTCCACCTGCTCCGCCATCGCCAGCAGGGATTCGCGGGTGACCAGCGCATCGCCAGGCCGGTCGACGCGGCTGTGGTTGATGGCGAAGCCGGGCGGCAGATGCCGCGGCAGCTCCCATTCCAGCGCCATATTGCCCGCCGGACCGATGACGCCGATGCGGCGCAGATCGGCATGCTTCATCACTCACCCTCCCCCAAGGCGGACGAACCCTTGCTCCAGGTCCGCGATCAGATCCTCGGCGCGTTCGAGGCCCGCATGCAGGCGCATGGTCTGCCCCCCCGGCGCCCAGTGCGTCGCGCTCCGCAGGGCGGCCGGATTGGTCGGGATCAGCAGGCTTTCATAGCCGCCCCAGCTCGACCCCATGCCGAACAGGCGCAGCCCGTCCATCATCGCGGCCAGGCGGGGCTTCTCCACGGGATTCAGGACGAAGCCGAACAGCCCGGAGGCGCCGGTGAACTGCGCGCGCCACAGCCCATGGCCTGGATCGTCCGGCAGGCCAGGGTGCATCACCCGCGCCACTTCCGGCCGCGCAGCGAGCCACGCGGCCAGCGCCAGCCCGGTCTCGTGGTGCTGCCGCATCCGCACCGCCAGGGTGCGCAGCCCGCGCAGCGCCAGATAGGCGTCATCCGGCCCGACGCAGAGGCCGAGCCGCTGGGCATGGGCACGCACCCGATCATGCACCGACGCGGCGCAGGCCAGCGTGCCGAGCATCAGATCGGAATGGCCGGAGATGTACTTCGTCGCCGCCTGCAGCGAGATGTCGACGCCCATCGCGAGTGGCTTGAGGAAAAGCCCGCCCGACCAGGTGTTGTCGATAACGCTGACGATGCCGCGCGGGCGCGTCTGCGCCAGGATCGCGGGGATGTCCTGCACCTCGAAGGTCTGCGAGCCGGGGCTCTCAAGCCAGATCAGGCGCGTTTCCGGCCGCAGCAGCGCGGCGATGCCATCGCCGATGACAGGGTCGTAGTAGGTGACCTCCACGCCGAAGCGGCGCAGCAGATCCTCGCAGCCATGCCGGCAGGGGCCGTAGACATTGTCGGGGACCAGCACATGCCCGCCCGGCTCGGCGAAGGCGAGCAGCGCCGCCGCGATGGCGCTGGCGCCGGAGGGCGCCAGCACCGTGCCCGCCGCCCCCTCCAGCGCCGACATCGCATCCTCCAGCGCGAAGCTCGTCGCCGTGCCGCGACGGCCGTAACGCAGTCGCTCGCCCTTGCGCGCCTCGAAGGCCGCGAGGGTGGGAAAGAGGATGGTCGAGGCATGCACGACCGGCGGGTTGACCGCATGGGGCTGCGCGCCGGGCTCGCGCGCGACATGGCAGAGCAGCGTCTCCACAGCCTCGGTATCCTGCACGTCTGCGGCTTCCTCTGAAGACACGCTCAGTTCTCCAACATCGTTCATGGTCGGGCTGCCTGGGGTTGGCGTTCGATCACCTCGCGCCACGTCGCGATCTCACGCCGGATGAAATCCGTGAAGGGGGCGGAGGCGAGCGGCGAAGGCTCGAAACCGATGGCGCGGATGCGGGCCTGCACCTGGGGTAGTTCCAGCACCACGGCGACCTCCGTCTCCAGCCGTGCGCGGATCGCGGGCGGCAACCCACCGGGCGCGGCGAGCCCGTACCATACCGCGACGTCGAAATCCGGCAGGATGCGGCTGATGGGCGGCGTGTCGGGCAGGCTGGGCCATGGTCGGGCGGTGCTGGTCGCCAGCAGCCGCACCGCACCCTGCTGGATCACCGCGAGCCCGGACATGTCGGTGAGGAAGAGGTCCACATTGCCGGACGCCACGTCCTGCAGCGCCGGCGCGGTGCCGCGATAGGGCACGATGGCCATGCCGCCGCCCAGGCGCTGGTTCAGCAGCTCGGCCGCCATCTGGGTGTTGGTGCCGACGCCGCCCGTGGCGAAGGAGAGGTTGCGGCCGGCGCGCGCCACCGCCTCGAACCCGGTGAGGTCGGCTGCGGGGAAATCGTTGCGGCAGACCAGCAGCAGCGGGCCCATGGACAGACGCGATACATGGGTGAGGCCCATCGGGTCGTAGTTGCTGGGGCGGGTGAGCGGTCCGATGGTAATGCTGCTGCCGCCCGTGATGCCGAGCGTATGACCATCCGGCGCCGCGCGAGACAGCATCTCGATCCCGATGGCGCTGCCGCCGCCGGCGCGGTTCTCCACCACCACGGGCTGGCCCAGGCGCGGCTGCAGCGCCTCGGCGACCACGCGCCCCACCAGATCCACGCCGCCGCCGGGGGCGAAGGGCACGATCACGCGGACCGGCCTGTCCGGCCAGGGCACCGCCTGCGCCTGCGCCTGCGCCTGCGCCTGCCCGGCCAAGGCGGGGGCGAGCGCGACGGCGCCCAGCACCGCGCGCCGATGCACCTGGCCACGGATCTCCGCCTCGCCGTCCTTGGGGTCGCCACGCATCATCGCCACCGGATTTGTCTTTTGCACGCAACAGTATACAAATGAATTCATTGGCAGGTCAATCTGCCGCCAGCACGGGCCAGGAGGAACCGACCACCATGACCGAACGCCGCGGCGAGGCGCTCGCCGCCTTCATCGCCAGCGCCGCCGATCGTCCCCTTCCCGCCGCCGTGCAGGATGGGGCGCGACGCGCGCTGGCCGATTTCCTCGGCCTGGCGGTGGGGGCGCATGACGATGCGCCGGTGGGCCCGGCGCGCCGCGTGGCAGCGGCCTGGAAGGCCGCAGGCGGCGCCCGCGCGGTGATGGGCAGCCGCATGGCCCCGGCACTGGCGGCCCTCATCAACGGCACTGCGGCGCATGCGATGGATTTCGACGACACGCATCCGATGGGGGGCGGCCATCCGAGCGCACCCTGCTGGTCCGCCGCCCTCGCCCTCGCCGAGGATGGCGGGCTGGCGGAGGACCTTGCGCTGCGCGCCTTCGTGACCGGCTACGAGATCATGGCGCGACTGGGCGGGGGTGGTCCGCCAGGTGTCGGGCGCGCCTTGCAGAAGGCCGGCTTTCACCCGACCTCGATGTTCGGCCGCGTCGGCGCCGCAGCGGCGGCCTGCGTGCTGCTCCGGCTCGATCCGGCACGCATCCCGCATGCGCTCGGCGCCGCCGCCACCATGGCGGGCGGGCTGGTCGGCTCCTTCGGAACCGACGGCAAGCCCTTCCATGCCGGCAAGGCGGCGATGGACGGCATCATGGCGGCGCAACTCGCCGCCGAGGGATTCGTCGCCGCCACCCATCTGTTCGAGCTGGAAGGCGGGCTGCTCGGCAGCTTCCTCCAGCGCGGACTGCCGGAGGTGGTGCCGCCACTCGACTTCGACACCGCATGGGAAGTGCTGAACAACGGCTTCAAGCCCTATGCGAGCTGCCGTGCCACGCATCCCGCCGCCGAGGCCGCGCAGGGCCTTGCCCCGCGCATCGGCAACCGCGACATCGTCGCCGTGACGGCGCGGGTGCATCCGGACGCCATGGTGGTGGCGGGCAAGCTCGACCCGAAGACCGCGCTGGAGGCCAAGTTCAGCGTGCCCTTCTGCGTCGCCATGGGCCTGCGCGGCCGTGCCCTGGTGGCCACCGACTTCCATGCGAGGGTCGCCCAGGATCCCGCCCTGCGCGACCTGTTGCCGCGCATCGCCTGCGACGTGGTGGCGGGCCAGGTGCCACACACCGCCAGCGTCGAGGTGGTGCTGGAGGATGGCGAGCGGCTCGCGAACACCGTCGCGGTGATGACCGGCCACCCGGACAATCCGATGGGATGGGACAGCCTGCGCCGGAAGTTCGATGGGCTGGCGGCGCCGGTGCTCGGCACAGAGAAGGCAGATGCGTTGTTCGAGGAGGCGCATGGCTTCGGGACACGGCCGGGCGGGCTGGGCAGGATCTCCACGCTGATCGCAGGCTGACATGGGAAGGCGCGATGGCGGTCCCTCCGTCAGCCAGGCGGGACCATCATCGCAGTCAGCCGGCGGGCCGAAGGCAATGCGTCCAGCGCCTGCAAACTCTCGAAGACACGCGATGCGGCCTGGACCGGTAGGATGCGTGTGGCGCAATCCTCGAACTTCATGCGCAGCATCTCGACCGGCAGCGGCGTCTCCGGGCCACGGCCGAGCGGCGCGGATACGGATTCGCGCAGCACCGTGCCATCAGCGAGCAGCACCTCCACCTCCGCGCCATAGTCGTTGGCATCATCGTCGTGCGGCCGGGTCGCGATGCGCCCCATCACCGCGCGGATGACAGGATCGCGGAAGGCATCGCCCTCGAAATCGGCAAGGCCGACGCGGCCACTGATCAGCGCGCGGGCGACGTTGTAGGGCAGGCTGAACTTGGCATCGAGCGCGCTGGTGGCCGGGCGCTGCACATGGGGCAGCAGGCGGCGGCGGTGCATCGTCACCGTGACGCGCGCGATCCCGGCGGCATCCATGGCATGGCGCCGATGCAGCGCGATGGCCGCGTCCAGCGCACCATGGACACTGTACACGCAGGGGTATCTCTTGATCGAGATGCCCGGCGCCAGCAGATCGAGCGGCGCGCCCCAGCCATCCAGCATGCGCGTCGCATCGTGGTGGCCGGCGCCGTTGAACACGTCCAGGAAGCCCTGGGGATGCTCGAAGGCGTCGGCACCGGCGGTAAAGCCGCCCTCGGCCAGCAGCGTCGCGTGGCGCGCCTCCAGGCGGGCTCTCAGCCCTCGCGGCGCATTTCCATCGCCAGCGTGCGTTCATCGGTGCGGCCGTCGTAGCGAACCGGGTCGCGCAGCGCCCAGACATTCACCGGGTGGTACAGCGGGACCACCGCCAGGTCGCGCATCGCCTTCTCCGTCGCCTCGGCGAACAGGGCCTGGCGGCGCGCATCGTCGAGGGTTCGCAGCCCCTCCTCGATCAGCGCATCGACATCCGGATTGCCGTAGCGGCCGCGATTGATGGCACCGAAGCCGCGCGCCGCATCGGCCGAATGCGCCACCGACTTCAAAGCCGGCGAGGCCTCGCCCGTGCCGCCGCCGAAGCCGGCCAGCCAGATGCTGAATTCCGGCCCGCCCTCCGGCCCGCCGCGGGTGGCGCGACGGTAGAAGGCGCTGCTCGGCATCGCATCCACCGCGGTGCGGATGCCGACACGGCTCAGCATCTGCCCCACCGCTTCGGAAACGCGCGCGTCGCGCACGAAGCGGTCATTCGGGCTGTGCAGGGTGAGCTGGAAGCCGTCCGGCAGGCCGGCCTCGACCAGGAGTTCGCGCGCGCGGCGCTGATCGGGCCGCTCAGGCGGCAGGTTCCCGCTCGCGCCGAAGATGCCGGGCGGCACGAGCTGGCCCGCCGGCTCACCGCTGCCTTCCAGGATGCGGCGCGTGATCGCCTCCCGATCGATCGCGAGCGACATGGCCCGGCGCACGCGCAGGTCGCGCAGCACGTTGGGCAACGGCCCGCCATCCTTCGCCGCAACGAAGGGCGTGGTCGCGCGGAACTGGTCCATCATCAGGAAGATCACACGGTTGGTCACCCGCCGCGTCAGGCTGATGCTCGCCATGCGCGAGAGATTCGCGATGTCGGAGGGCGGCACGTTCTCGATCACCTGGACATCGCCCGAAAGCAGCGCGGCCACGCGCGCACCGGCAGCCGGGACCGGTCGCAGCACCACGCGTCGCCAGACGGGTTTCGGACCCCAATAGGCGTCGTTGCGCTCCATCACGATGCGGGCGCCGGGCACCGCTTCGACCAGCCGGTAAGGCCCGGTACCGATCGCCGCCCTGCCGGAGGCGTAGTCGGCCGTGCTCGCCCCCTCGCCCGCCCTGCGCGAGATGATGGAGACCGTCGAAAGCTCGTTCGGGACGATCGGATTGGGCGCGGTCGTGCGTATCAGCAGCGTGCGGTCGTCGATCTTCTCCGCCGTCTTGTCGCCGAGATAGGCGCGGAAGGAAAAAGGCGCACCCGGCACGTCCTTCGCACGTTCGAGGCTGAAGATGACGTCCTCGATCGTCAGGGGGTTGCCGTCATGGAAGGTGACGCCGGGGCGCAGCTTGAACTCCCAGCTCGTCTCGTCCAGCACGCGCCATTCGGTGGCGAGGCCCGGCTGCGGCATCTGCTCGGGCGAGGCATGCACCAGGCGGTCGAACAGATGCTGGGCCAGGGAGTTGTTGGCGCCCTGGTTGTGCCAGTGCGGATCGATCGCCGTCGGCTCGAAGGAGACGCCGATCGTCAGCGTGTCATCCCCGCCCTGCGCGCGGAGAGGCAGCGGCAAGGCACCTGCGGCGAGAACGCCGGCGGCTCCGGCCAGGAAGGAACGGCGGTCGGACGTCATGGCGATCGGTCTCCTGGAAAGGGGCAGCGGCGCGGCGGCGCCGGAAGTCTCACAGCACCTCGGCAACGTGCGCGCGGAAGGCCGGACGCTCGCGCAGCGCCGCATGACAGGCAGCCAGGCGCGGCCAGTCGCGCCCGGCACCCCCTGCCTTCAGGAAGCGGTGCACGGGCGGTCCGAGCACGATGTCGCCGATGGTCAGGCGCTCACCCAGGACGAAGGGGCCGGGCTGCAACGCGGCTTCCACGATGGCGAACAGGTGCAGCACCGTGGCCTCCTCGCGCGCGAAGGCCACGGCGTCGCGCACCGCCTCCGGCTGATCCAGCAGGCGCCGATAGGCGAGGAAGGGCGGCACCAGGTTGATCGAAACCCAGTCCATCCAGCGATCGGAAAGCGCCCGTGGTCCCGGATCCGCGGGCCAGAGTCCGCCTGCGCCGTGGCGCGCCGCCAGGTAGCGGACGATGGCATTGGACTCCCACAGCACGAGGTCGCCGTCCTGCAGGGTGGGGATGCGGCCATTGGGATTCAGCGCGCGATAAGCGGGGTCGTCGTTGCCGCCGAAGGGCCCGCCGAGATCGATCCGCTCATGGGCCACGCCGAGTTCGTCCAGCGTCCAGAGGACCTTGGCGACATTGGACGAATTGCGACGCCCCCAGACCCTGATCCCGCTCGCATCCCCGCGCATGGCAGTACCTTCATTCCCGGTATGGGTTTGCATATTTTGGTATGCAATTGCGTACTGTCAATCATGGCGGCACAAATGGAAAAGGCCGGAGAGGCAATGCCCCTCCGGCCTTCCGTACGGCCCGCCCCTGTTGGAAGGCTCAGCCGCCGCCGGCAGTCCCGGTCGGCGTGCCATCCTCCAGCATCATCGCGACACGGTGCCGCTGGGACGACTGGATATGCGCGCGGATCGCCGCCTCCGCAGCAGCGCCATCCCGGGCACGCAGCGCCATGACGATGGCGCGGTGCTCGCGATGCGCTTCCTCGGTCCGGTTATGCGCATGCAACAGGCTCGGCAGCAGCGACATCGTCACCGAGAGCTGGCGCAGGCTGCGCAGCAGGTACCGGTTGTGCGCGGCAAGAGAAAGCAGTTCGTGGAAGCGCCAGTTGATCTGGGCGATGCGCGTCCGGTTGCCGAGGCTTCGCGCCTCCTCCTCGACCAGGCTTTCCAGCGTGGCGACCTCGATCTCGCTCGCATGCCGCGCCGCCAGTTGCGCCGCCGCCCCCTCCAGGATCTCGCGCATGGCGTAGAGCTCGACCATCTGCTGGTGGTCGAGCCGGGTGACCACCAGGCCGCGGCGCGGTTCGTTGGTCAGCAGCCCATCCGCCTCCAGCCGCACGATGGCATCGCGGACCGGCGTGCGGGAAATGCCGAACAGGCTTGCCAGCTCAGCTTCCGTGACCCGTGTGCCGATGGCCAGTTCGCCATCCTGGATGGCGGCCTTCACCCGGTCATAGGCGTCCCGTGCAAGGTCGCGCACGCCGGAGGACGGGATCAGAGGTTTCTTGTCGCGCATGGAGACTGTCTAGGAGCAAGGCCTGCTCGGGGGAAGTGAGACCACACATCGCGGAACCTCTTGCCGACATAAGAGGACTGTCGTATTTTTTCGTATGCAATTGAGTACAAACACTCATCGCGCCACATCAGCCCGCCACGAAGAGACCCCGAACAGCATGAGCGCGCGTCTGGCCGTCGATATCGGCGGCACCTTCACCGACATCGTCCTCGAACTCGGCGGCGGCCGCTTCGTCTCCGGCAAGTACCTCACCACGCATGACGCGCCGGAACGCGCGGTGCTCGACGGCACGCGGGACCTGCTGGTCCGCACCGGCACGGCGCCCGCCGACATCCGGCTGATGGTGCACGGCACCACGCTGGCGACCAACGCGCTGATCGAACGCAAGGGCGCCCGCACCGCGCTCGTCACCACCGCGGGCTTCCGCGATTCGCTCGAAATAGCGCATGAGCACCGCTTCGAGGTGTCGGACCTCTACATGCGCCGCCCGGACCCGCTGGTACCCCGCGACCTGCGCTTCGAGGCCATGGAGCGCCTCGCGGCAGATGGCGACGTGCTGCGCCCGCTGGACGAGGCCTCGGTCACCGCCCTGGTGCCGAAGCTGCGCGCGGCAGGCGTCGAGGCCGTCGCGATCTGCTTCCTGCACAGCTATGTCGACGGCGCGCATGAACGCCGCGCGGGCGAGATCCTGCGCGCCGGCCTGCCGTCGGTGAAGATCGCGCTCTCCCACCAGATCTGCCCCGAGATCCGCGAATACGAACGCGCCTCCACCACCTGCGCCAATGCCTATGTGCAGCCGATCATGGAAGGCTATCTGCGCCGGCTGGAGGCAGGCATCGCCGCCCTCGGCATCCCCGGCCGCATCATGCTGATGATGTCGAGCGGCGGGCTGGCGAGCCTCGACGTGGCCTGCGCCCAGCCGATCAAGCTGGTCGAATCCGGCCCGGCCGGCGGCGCCGTGCTGGCCGCGCATGTCGCGGCCAAGGGGGGCATCGCCAAGGCGCTCGCCTTCGACATGGGCGGCACCACGGCGAAGCTGGTGCTGATCGACGACGCCACGCCGCATCCCAGCCGCCATCTGGAGGTCGCGCGCGCCTACCGCTTCCTCAAGGGCAGCGGCCTCCCGCTGCGCGTGCCGGTGATCGACCTGGTGGAGATCGGCGCCGGCGGCGGCTCGCTCGGTCATGTGGATGCGCTGGGCCGCATCGCGGTCGGGCCGGAAAGCGCCGGCTCCGAACCCGGCCCGGCCTGCTACGGCCGTGGCGGCACCCGCCCGGCGGTGACGGATGCCGACCTGCTGCTCGGCAAGCTCGATCCGGACTCCTTCGCCGGCGGCAAGATCCGGCTCGACAGCCGCGGTGCCGAGGCGGCGCTGACCGAGGCGATCGGCCGCGAGGCGGGGATGGATCCCGTCACCGCCGCCGCCGCCATGGTCGAGGTGGTGGATGAGAACATGGCCAATGCCGCGCGCGTCCACGCCACCGACAATGGCGCGGAGCTCGAGGGCCGCACCATGATTGCCTTCGGCGGCGCGGCGCCGCTGCATGCCGCGCGCATCGCGCAGAAGCTCGGCATCCGCACGGTGATCGTGCCGCGCGGGGCCGGGGTCGGCTCGGCCCACGGCTTCCTGCTCGCCCCGGTTTCCTACGAGGCGGTGCGCACCCGCCTGGTCCGCTTGGCGACTTATGACGCGGCGGCCGTCGCCGGGATCTTCGCGGAGATGCGCGCGGAGGCCGAGCCCATCGTCCGCCTGGGCGCGCCGGATGCGCCGCTCGTGGAGCGCCGCGCAGCCTATATGCGCTACCGCGGCCAGGGGCACGAGGTGATGGTCGCCCTGCCGGCGACGGAGCTCGGCGCGGAGGGCGTCGCCACGCTGCGCGCGCTGTTCGAGACCGAGTACCGCCGGCATTTCGGTCGCATCATCCCGGGGATGGAGGTGGAATGCCTCACCTGGACCATGACGCTGGTCGCCGAGACGCCGGCCGCGCCAGTGCCGGAACTGCCTGACCTCGTGGCCGGCTCTACCGCCGGCAACCGCGCGCTGTTCGACACGGCGACCATGCGGACGGAACCGGCCGCGCTGCACGCCCGCCCCGGGCTGCCGCCGGGCACGCGGCTCACCGGCCCCGCCATCATCGCCGAGGAGGAGACCACCACGGTTCTCCCCGCGGGCTTCACCGCCGAGATCGACGCACTCGGCCAGATCGTGCTGACCAACGAGGCCGCCGCGCCATGAACGACGCCACCAGCGCCGCCCAGGACATCCGCACCCAGATCATCTGGAGCCGCATGATCGCCGCAGTCGAGGAGCAGGCGCGCAGCCTGATCCGCGCCGGCTTCAGCACCTCGACGCGAGAAGCCGGCGACGTCTCCGCCGGCGTGTTCAACCCCGAGGGCGAGATGCTCGCCCAGGCGGTCACGGGCACGCCGGGGCACATCAATTCCATGGCCCGCTCGGTGCGCCACTTCCTCGACGTGTTTCCCGCCGAGACGATGCAGCCCGGCGATGCCTACATCACCAACGACCCGTGGAAGGCGACCGGTCACCTGACCGACCTCACCGTGGTCACGCCGGTCCATCGCGACGGGCGCATGATCGCCCTGTTCGCCTGCACCACGCATGTCGTGGACATCGGCGGCAACGGCCCCTCCCCGGAATCGCGCCACGTCTTCGGCGAAGGGCTGTTCATCCCGATCATGAAGATCGCGGACCGCGGCGCGATGAACGACGTGCTGCTGCAGATCATCCGCGCCAATGTGCGGGAGCCGGTGCAGGTCGAAGGCGACGTCTTCGCCCTCGTTGCCTGTAACGAGATCGGCGGGCGGCGGCTGCAGCAGATCCTCGACGAATACGGGCTCGCCGACCTCGACGAGGTCGGGCGCTGCATCCTGGAGACATCCGGCCGGGCCATGCGACGCGCCATCGCCTCACTGCCGCGCGGCACCTGGCGCAATCACATCCGGATCGACGGCTATGAATCGCCGATCGACCTCGTCGCCGCGGTGACGGTGACGGCGGAGGAGATCCTGATCGACATGGAGGGGACCTCCGGCCTCTCCGCCTTCGGGATCAACTGCCCGCTCTGCTACACGGAGGCCTATGCGGCCTTCGGCGTGAAATGCCTGGTCGCGCCCGCCTTGCCGAACAACGCCGCGACACTCGCCTGCATCCGCATCACCGCGCCCGAGGACTGCATCGCGAATGCACCCTTCCCACGGCCGGTGGTGGCGCGCTCGACCATCGGCATGTTCCTGCCGGACCTGGTGTTCGGCTGCTTCGAGCAGGCGTTGAAGGACACCGTGCCGGCCGAGAGCACCGGCTGCCTGTGGAACATCCGCCTCGGCTCGGCGGGCGGTGGCGGCCACACGCCCTTCATGGTCACCTCCTTCCACAGTGGCGGCGCCGGCGCACGGCCGGCGGATGACGGGCTCTCCGCCACGCCCTTCCCCTCGGGCATCCGCAACGTGCCTGTGGAAGTGACCGAGGCGATCACCTCCCTTGTCGTGTGGGAGAAAGCCTATCGGCCCGATTCCGGCGGATCGGGACGCTGGCGCGGCGGTCTCGGGCAGACCATGGTGATCGGCAACCGCGCGCCGCAGCCGCTGACCCTCTATGCACGCTTCGAACGAGTGGAGAACCCGGCACGCGGCCGACAGGGCGGGCAGCCCGGCGCTTCCGGCGCGGTGAGCCTGGCCTCCGGTGCCCGGCTGAAGGCGAAGGGCATGCAGGCGATCCCGCCGGGCGATGCGGTCATCATCGCGATGCCCGGCGGCGGCGGCTACGGCGATCCGGCCTCGCGCGATCCCGATCTAGTCGCCCGCGATGTCCGGCTCGGCTTCGTCACCGCCGCCGCCGCGCAGGCGGAGTACAAGGTGATGCTGCAGGCCGACGGCGCCGTGGACGCCGACGCCACGACGCGGCTGCGCGCCGGCTGACGCATGCCCACGCCGCTGACCCGCCGACTGGGCGATATCGTCGCCAGCGCCGTTGACGCGGCGCTGCCACCGGCCGCGCTGGCCCGTGCGCGCGCCGGCATCCTCGATACGCTCGGCTGCCTGGTCGCCGGCTTCGACGAGCCGGCGGTGCGGAGCTTGTCGGCGGCACTCGGCGCGGAGGGCCTGGATGGGCCGTGCAGCCTTGGCCTTGGCGTCGAGGGCGCGCAGCCGCTGCGCGCGGCGCTCGTCAACGGCACGGCGGCTCACGCGCTCGATTTCGACGATGTCGCCTTCGGCGGCCATATCGGCGCCGTGGTCGTGCCCGCCGCGCTGGCGGTCGCCGAGGCCCGTGGTGCGTCGGGGCTCGACCTGCTGCGCGCCTATGTCGCCGGCTACGAGGCCTGGGCGGAGGTCGCGTCACGCGAAGGCAGCATGTATCACGTGAAGGGGCTGCACCCGACCGGGCTGCTCGGTCCGATCGGCGCCGCGGCCGCCTGTTCGGTGCTGCTGCGGCTGGACGCCGGAGCCACGGCGAGCGCCCTGGCGATCGCGGCCTCGCAGGGGGCGGGACTGCTGGCGAATTTCGGCACGCCCACCAAGCCCTTCCATGCGGGCCGCGCGGCACAGGCCGGCGTCCTGGCCGCTCAGCTCGCCGCTGCCGGCCATGGTGCCGCGGCGGATGCGCTGGAAGCGGAGAATGGCTTCCTGCGTGTCTACTCGCCCCGGGGAGAGACCGACCTGGACCGCGCGCCGCATCGCGACGGCGGCGCCTGGCGGCTGGAGGCGGTGGCGCCGAGCGTGAAGCGCTACCCGGTCTGCTACGCCGCGCATCGTGCGATCGACGCCGCGCTGGAGCTCCGTGCCCGCCATCCGGTGCCACCGGAACAGATCGTCTCAATCGAGGTCACGCAAAGCGCCCGCCATGGACGCATCCTGCGCTACCAGGCCCCTGCAACGGCGGCCGAGGCCCGCTTCAGCGTGGAGTTCGCGGTGGCGTCGGCGCTGCTGCATGGCTGGGTCGGCTTCGCCGAGACCACGCCGGAGCGGCTGCATGCCCCCGCACTGCGCCGCCTGATGGCACTCACCACGCGGCTGGTGTCCGACGATGCGGACCCTGTGCTGGACGGCTTCGCGCGTGCCGATGCCGTGGCGCTGACACTCGCTGATGGCACGCGGCTGCGCAGCGCCGAGGTCACGCGCGCCCTCGGCCATGCCGACAACCCCATCGACACTGCCGCGCTGACCGGGAAGTTCACGGACTGCCTGATGCAGGCCGGCCGTGCCGCCGATGCCAAGCGCCTCCTCGGCCTGCTCGCCCGGCTGGAGACCGTGCCTGATTGCCGCATCCTGCGTGCGGGATCCCCCGCCGTCGGCTGACATCGGCTGACTCTGGTGCGTTGGGAAAGGTTCATCCGTGGTGGTGCCGTCCGTCAGGCGGATGGCGCGTTTGCTCCCGCTGACGTGCCCCGCGATGCAGCGCCTGGGCTGGCCGCCGCCGGCCTGAAACCCGGAGGGAGCAGCGATGGAAATGACATCGCCCTGCCGCTACACGACTGGCAGGATCCGCGCGGCGCGGTAGCCCTCGATCTGCCGGTCGAACATCGCCCAGCTATCGACGAAGCCGGTGAAGCCCGCACTGCGCGCCGCCGTCATCGAGACGAGCACGTCGTAATCCATGTTGAGGAAGAAATCGGCGAAGTCCCAGGAGGCGACCTGCGCTAGCGACAGGGCAAGCCCGTGCTGCTCTCGAACGCGTTCCCACACGGTTTCCTTGTCCGCCATCAGCGTGCGCATCGTCATCGGCCGCGGCCGGCCGAGCGGAACGTCGAAGCGATCAGCGAGGAAGGCCCACAGGTCGCACCAACGGAAGGCATCGCCGTTGGTCACGTTGAAGGCGCGGTTGGCGCAGCGGGGTTCCTGGATCATCCAGAGCACGCCCTGTGCAAGCAATGCGGCGTCGGTGACCTCATGCAACGCAGTCCAGGCGCCCACCTTGCCCGGAAAGTCGAAGGGCACGCCAAGCTCGCGACAGATGGCGGCATAAGCGCCGAGGGTCGAGACGATGTTGCGCGCGCGGCCCGGCGCGACATCCAGCACGAAATTCGGCCGGCTCGAGGACCAGCTCCAGCCCCTGCCCGCCTGACGCGCGGCAACCAGATCCTGCTGGTCGTAGTAGAAGTTCGGCGGCATGTGGCGCGGGTCGTCCTCCCGCGCCGGGGTGCGGAACGGCCCGAGATGCAGCCCGTACCACTTCCCGCCATGGATCATGTGCAGATGCGCGAAGCGCGGCAGCGCGGCCTCCGCGGCGTCGAGCAGGTTGCGCAGCATCGCGACATTGCCCGCGACATCCTCCACCCCCGTCTCGCCATGCGGCGCGCGGGAAGCATAGACGATATGCGTGACATCCGGCTGCGACGACAGCGCGCGGGCCAGGCCGTCGGCATCGGTCAGGTCGGCTTCCACCCAGTCGCCGGCATTCTCGGGTCGACGACGCGACAGGCCGATGACGCGGAAGGCATCGCCAGCCCGCGCCTGTTCCAGCACCCGCGTCGCCGCGGCGCCACTCGCGCCGGCGATGAGAAGAGTGGGTCTGTTCATGCGCTCACCTTCCGCGCCAGCACGCGGGCCGGCGCGCCGTCCGAACCCACCAGCGACAGCGCGCCGAAGACGAATTCCGCATGGCCGCCGGCCAGGTCGCGGGCGCTGCGCAGATGCTCGCAGATCAGCACGCCGTCGCGCAGCAGCCGGCGATGGACGGGAAAGCCGAAATCCCCGGGCGGGCGGCAGTTCACCGGCAGGTCCGGCGTCGCGAAGTCGAAGGCGACGAGCTTCACGCGCTGCGCCACCAGCCAGTCCGCGGCCTCCACCGTCAGGCAGGGATGGTGGTCGTAGCTATCGGTGCCGACGCGATCGGACCAGCCCGTGTCGAGTGCGAGGATATCGCCTGGTTCCAGCAGTGGCCGCGCTGCCTCCAGATGCTCCGGCCCGATCACGCTGTCCGGCTCCATCTCCAGCCGCCAGACCACACCAGGGCCATGCAACCGATCGAGCGGAATGGCCTCGAAGGTCGGTCCGTCATTGTAGAAGTGGAATGGTGAGTCCATGTGCGTGCCGGTATGCACGACCATGCTGAACTCGGTGACGTTCAGCGGATCCGCGGGGAGGCATTTCAACCGGGCCATACTGAGCGGCCGGAAGGTCGGCACGCGCGGCATGGCGGGCGAGAAGGGATGCGACAGGTCGATCCAGCTTCCCACCGGCGTCGTGGCGCGTGCCGGCGGCAGCGCCATCCAGCCGCGCCGCCCCTGGCCGCGTGGCGGCGATGGGTCGCACATCCCGTTTCTCTCCCTCTCCACGGCACGAGAAGCGCCGCGGGGGAATGCTGACCGTGCCGGTGCCCCGCGGTCAACCGCGGCCGAAGGCCAGCAGCGCGGAGAGCGGCTGGAGCGAGCCCGCCTGCGGCAGCCCCTGGATCGTCGCCTGCAGGCGCGCGATAGCATCGGCACCCATCGCGACCGCGCAGTTGTCGCGGAACTTGGTCTCCAGCTCCGCATCGGTCAGCGGATTGCCCGGATCGCCCTTCGGCAGCAGCACCGTCTCGGTGAAGGACTGGCCGTCTTCCATCGTGATCGTCACGCGGGCGGGGAATTCCGCCGGATAGCGGGTGTTCAGCTCGGCATCGGCGATCACCTCGGTGCGCGCGAGCACCTGCCGCACGATCGGGTCATTGATGCGTGCCGGATCGAACTGCGCCTGGGTCAGCGCCCGGTCCACCGCCGAGACGGCGATGCAATAGGGTACCGAGATCCGCGCTGCCATCACCGAGCCGACATCCTTGCTCGAGAAGTGGCTCAGCACGGTGTTGTAGGTCTCGTTGGTGACGCGGGCGATGCGCGCCGGGTCGATCGCGCGCTTCTGCACGATCGCCAGTGTCGCCTGGATCGGCGAATGGCTGGCGAGGATCGACGGGAAGTACTTGAACCCGTTCTGCAGGATCTCCCACTCCGTCCCCAGGCCCTTGGTCAGCGCCGCGAGGTTGGGCTCGAGCGAGTAGGCGTTCACGTATCCCTTGGGATGCTCCAGCATGTTGGGCGGGCTGGTCATGCCGAGCTTCGCCAATTGCGCCGAGAGGATGCCGTTCAGCGCCGCCTTGCCGGGATGCAGGCTCTTCGTCATGTCGCCGGATTCGAAGAAGGTGTTCAGCCCCGACGCCTGCGTGCCGGCCAGGCCGAGCGTCCGCTGCGTGGCATCCGCATCGAGGCCGAGCGCATGCGCCGCCGCTGCCGCCCCGCCGAAGGTGCCGTTCGTCGCGGTCGAATGCCAGAACCGGTAGTGCGTGGGCATCACCGCCATGCCGACGCGCACCGCGACCTCATAGCCGGCGACCAGCGCCGTGATGAAGCGCTTGCCATCCAGTCCGCCGGCCTGCGCCAGGGCGAGGGCCGTCGGCACCACGACGGAGCCGACATGCAGCAGCGCGCGCTTGTGCGTGTCGTCATTGTCGGCGGCATTCACCAGGATGCCATTGGCCAGCGCCGCGAAGGCCGGCTGCGCGCTGCTGCCGGGCACGCCGATCACGCCGCCCCCCGGTGCAGCGGGGTAGATGGCCGCGATCTCCCGGGCGATGCGGGCCTTCTCGGGGTCCTCGCTCCAGGCGCTCGCCGCGCAACCCACGGCGTCGAGCACCAGGCGGCAGGCCTGCCGGACCACCGCTTCCGGCAAGTCCTCGAAGCGCAGGCCCGCGACGAATTCTGCTACGGCACGCGTCGTCATGTCGGTAACTCTCGTTCCTCGATTCGTTGTTCCGGCGTCTTCCGCTGCGCCGGCGGGATCAGCTTGGGCTGGGAGCGAGGCCATGGCCAGACGCGGCCACGCGCCTCCCGCCATTCAGTCGACCGTGGCGCCGGACAGCCGCACCAGCCGGCCCCATTTCGGAATCTCCTCGGCAAGGAAGGCAGCGAGTTCCTGAGGGCTGCCGCCGACCGGTTCCGCACCGCCATCGCGCAGCAGCCGGTCCACGGTGGGCGAGCGCAGCGCCTGGCGCAACGCGTCGCCAAGCTTCGCGGCGATGTCGGAGGGCAGCGCGGCCGGGCCAAACAGCGCCTGCCACGACACGAGGTCGAATCCGGGCGCGCCGGATTCCGCGAAGGTCGGCACATCCGGCAGCAGGGCGGAACGATGCGCGGAGCTGACCGCGAGCGCCTTCGCCCGGCCATCCTTGGCGAGTTGCGCCGCGGTGATGATGTTGTCGATCACGACGCTGACCTGGCCGGCGGCGAGCGCGGTCAGCGCCTCCCCGCCGCTGCGGTACGGGACGTGTTCCATGCGGATGCCGAAGCTGTCCGCGACCAGCGCGCCGGTGAGGTGCGGCGAGGAGCCGACGCCGGAGGTCGCGAACTGCACGCCCTGCCCGGTCTTGGCCCAGGCGACAAACTCCGCGACGGTTCGTGCCGGCACGGCGTTGCTCATCAGCACGAGGTTCGGCTGACGCTGGATCAGCGAGATCGGCGTGAAGCTCGTCTGTGGATCGTAGGGCAACCGCGCGCCGAACAGGGCCTTGTTGATCGCATGCGATCCGGTCGCGCCCATGCCGATCGTGTAGCCATCCGGCGCGGCGCGGGCGAGCACGGCGCTGCCGACATTGCCGCCCGCACCGGCGCGGTTCTCGACCACGACCGGCTGGCCGAGCGCATCCGCCATTACCGGCGCCAGCGCGCGCGCCAGGAGGTCAGCCGAACCGCCCGGCGCATAGGTGACGATGAAGGTGATCGGGCGCGTCGGCCAGCGCGCCTGGGCCTGCGCCAATCCAGGGAGGGCGAATGCCGCTCCCGCGGCGAGGCCGTGCAGCACATCGCGGCGATGCATCATGGGAACCCTCCTGTCGTGGAGCTGCTGGATCAGGCGACGCGGACCTCGTCCCATGCCCGCCCGACATAGGCGAGGCGATCGCCCGTGTGGACGATGGGATCGCGGCGCAGGCCAATGACGAAGACGTCCTTCGCCAGGGTGAGCATCGGGAGCGCTTCGCCGAAGGCATTGTCCATGCGCATCAGCGGCGCGCCGGCGGCGACGACCGACCCGATGCGCGCGACCTGGCGCGCGAACCCGCTGCGATCAGCCGTGACATGGCCGCGCGCCGTGACCCGCCGGATCGTGGCGGGCAGGTCGACGGCCACATCCGGCAGCATGCCGAGATCGGCGGCTAGGGAGCGATAGCCGCGCATGCCCTGGGCGATGAAGTCGGGCTCGGCACGGCCGCCGCCGCCGAGCTCGATCATGAAGGCCGCGCGGCCGCGTTCGAGGAGCTGGTAATCCAGGGCGCCCGCGATGTTGCCCGGCAATTCGCCCTGACCCGGCAGGATCGACATGCGGCAGGTCGCCATCGGGTGGAAATGCGCCGTCATACGGAGCAGGTCGGCCTCCGGCACCTTGGCGGCGGGATGCAGCTTGTACACGCCATAGGGGGCGCTGTCGTAGCGCGTGCCATGCGAATGCATGTTCACCGTGACATCCGCATGCGCCGCGATCACCGGGAACAGCGTCGCGGCCATGCGCTCGGTCGGGAAGCCGGTCGGCCGTCCCGGGAAGGCCTGGTCCAGGTCCTCGTCGTCGAAGGGGCTCTTCTTCGCGCGCGCGTCGAGCGCGGGCGGGTTCGCGGTGGTCGAGAGCACCACCGTTCCCTGCAGCCGCGCCGGGTCGACGCTGCTCAGGAAGTCGAAGGCGCCGAGCAGGCCGTTGATCTCGTCGCCATGGACCTGGCCGTTGATCCACAGGCACTTGCCGTCCTTCGCGCCGCGGATGCCGGCGATGGGAATGGTCAGGACCTGGCCGGAGGCGGTCTCGGCGAAGGGAATGCGGGCCTGGAAGCGGCTGCCCGGCGTGGCCT
This sequence comes from Roseomonas sp., assembly GCA_041914265.1. GTDB lineage: Bacteria > Pseudomonadota > Alphaproteobacteria > Acetobacterales > Acetobacteraceae > Neoroseomonas. The sequence goes on along the minus strand of JAYSDS010000042.1, from coordinate 5,497 downwards.
TCGCAAGCGCGGTATCGAACGCGTTCGTCATGTGCTCTCCATCCCGGGCCATTGGCGACAACAGCCCGCGGGACATGCTGGCACGCCTCTGGCATTGTCCCGCAACCGTCATCGATGAAGTGAGCATTCGGTTTTTCCGAAGGCTCGGAGGGTGTGCGGCATGCGTTTCGATCTGACCGATCTGCGGCTGCTCGTTGCCGTGGCCGAGACGGGCGGCATGGCCGCGGCCGGCCGCCGGATGAACCTGTCGGCCTCGGCGCTGTCCGAACGGTTCCGGGACCTGGAGGACTATGCCGGCGTCCGGCTGTTCCTGCGCGGGGCACGGGGCTCGACGCTCACGCCGGCAGGGCGCGACCTGCTCGCGCATGCGCGGGCGGTACTGCTGCAGGCCGACCGGCTGGACGCCGCGGTGCGGGGCTGGAAGGGCCAGATGCGCGGCGAGGTCGTGCTCTTCGCCAACTCGACCGCCGTCGTGCGGCTACTCCCGGATGCGCTGGCGCATTTCCTCGCCACCTATCCCGAGGTGTCGGTGGATCTGCGCGAAGCCCTCACGCCCGACATCCTGCGTGCGGTGCGCGGCGGGGAAGCCGACCTTGGCGTCGTCATCGGCTCGGCACCGCTGGACGGTCTGGAGACGCTCCCCTTCCAGCGCGAAAGGCTGGTGCTCATCGTGCCGCCCGGGCATGGCCTGGCGCCGCGGCGCAGCATCGCCTTCGCCCAGGCGGCGGGTGAGGCGTTCGTCGCGCTCGATGCCAGTGCCGCCGTGCAGGCATACATAGCGCGCCAGGCGGCGGAACTCGGCGTCGAGCTGCGTCCGCGCATCCGGCTGCGCAACTTCGATGCCGTGGCGCGGATGGTCGCCGCCGGCGCGGGCGTGGCGGTGGTTTCCGCCAGCACCATGACGCCGGCGCTGCGCGACGCCGGCGTCCGCGCTCTGGAACTGACGGATGCCTGGGCGGTGCGCGATCTCGTCATCTGCCACCAGCCGGGGGGCCTCGCCTCCCCGCTCGCACGGCAGCTCGCGGGGATGCTGCAGGCCATTACGCCATGAGGCAGTGCAGCGACGTCACCGCCCTTCGCGGCACACATCCGCGGGAACAAGCCGGCGGACGACACGCGCCTAGCTTGGGACGCAGCCCTTTCTGGGCTCCGTCACCAAGCCGCCGCCGAGACGAAAGGTTGGGTGTGTTTGATGGGGCTCCTTGGAGGGCCTTGCGGATGATCGCGCGGTGGTGCCGCTCTGGCCGAAGATCGCCGATCAACTCCGGCGGGCTCGCGGCCGGAGGAGAGATCGCAAGGGTCCTCTCGCCAGGCACGCCGCGGCGGCCACATGATGCCGGCCGCCTCGCAGGCCCCGATCCTCGATTTCACGGGATTGAAACCCACCGCATCCGGATGAACGGGTAGGTCAGCGCGCCGCTGAAAGGACATCCGGATGCCGACTCGCCGCTTCGCCCTCGCCGGCCTCCTGGCCGTCCCCTTCCTGTCGCGATCCGGCCGTGCCGATGACGCCCAGATCGATGTGCTGAGCATCTGGGGCAGCGACCGGCCCTTCCAGAAGGTTGTTGACGCCTTCAACGGCAAGCGACTCGGCGTGACGCTGCGCAATCGCTTCAGCGCGAATTACGAGGAGGCGACGGCTCAGGCCACGGCGAGCATCGCGGCGGGCCGACCGCCCGCACTCATGACCACCGGCTGGAAGTTCGGCCATTATGCGAAGCGCACCCTTGGCGCGCGCGACCTGCGCGAGGTCGACCGCGCCGTGGCCGAGCGGCTGATCGCCAGCTTCGTTCCCTCCGTGCATCCGCTGGTGACGATCGACGGTGCACTGATCGGCCTGCCCTGGGCCATGTCCACGCCCATCACCTACATCAATCTGGAGCTCTGGCGCGCGGCGGAACTGCCGGAGATCCCGCCGCAATTCGACACGGACTGGCTCTACGCCCAGGCGCGGGCGATGGATGCCAGGCTGAAGGGCAGGCACGCGGCCTACCGGTCCGCGCTGGCGCTGTCGAACAACGAGTGGACGAGCCAATCCTTCATCCAGAACGCCGGTGGCTTCATCATCGACCCGCTGGGCCAGCTCGCGCTGGATCGTCCCGAAGCGATCGCGGGCATGGCGGCCTATTGCGCGCCGGCGCATGAAGGCCTTTGGCAGCCGGTCAGCGCGCGCGAGCAGGACACGGCCTTCGACAGCGGCGCGCTGGCCATCGTCACCACCTCCTCGACGCGGGCCTCGGTGCTGAAGGGCCTGCGCTTCCCGGTGGCGACTGCGAAGTTCCCCGGCCTGGCCGGTAAGCCGAGGCGGATGAACAGCGGCGGCAACTTCCTCGCCGTCTATTCGCGCAACGCGGAACAGGCGAAGGCCGCGTTGACCTTCCTGGACTTCTGCGCCTCCACCGAGGGCCAGCGCCTATGGTCGGAAGTCGGCTACCTGAATACCTCCGTGCATGATCTGCCGATGATCGCACCGGAGATGCAGGCCGCCGCCGCGCAGCTCGCGGACGGGCTGACCGCCGAGACGATCTGGCCTGGCCGCCGCGGCTTCGAGGGCCAGGATATCTGGCGCCGCTGGGTCACGCGTATGCTGCTCAAGGAAGTCCCGGTCGCGGACGGCATGGCCCGCGCCCAGGCGGAGCTGACCAGGGTGGTCACGGCCTGATACCAGCCAGCCTTTCGGCTGACTCGGCATCAGCATGTTGGTTTCGCACGCGGCCGCCCCACCAGCCCCGCGCGCCATATCGTTCGCCTCGCCGATGAAAAGGTCATCGGCAAGGCTCGGCGGTACGAGACGATCCGGAGCGCGGATGGCCCCCTACCTTTTTGTCGCGCCCGCGGTGAGCGCGGTGCTCGTCTTTCTCTACCTGCCGATCCTCGCATCGGCGGGCCTGTCGGTCAGCGACTGGAACCTGCTCTCGCCCGAGGCCAATTTCGTCGGGTTCGAGCATTACCGTACGCTGCTCGACAGCGAGGATTTCGGCCACGCTGCGCGGAACACCTTCTGGTATGCGGTGATCCTCGTGCCCGCGCAGATCGCGCTGCCGCTGATCCTGGCACTGGCGTTGACCAACGTCGCGTCGCGGCGGTTGAACCAAGCCTATCGCAGCCTGCTCTTTTTGCCGACGATCCTCGCCTATTCGGTCGCCGGCGTAGCCTGGTCCTGGCTGCTCTCACCGGTGAACGGCGTGTTGAATGAGGTACTGGCCACGCTCGGCCTGCCGCGTTCGCGCTGGCACACCGATCCGGACCTCGCGCTGCTCTGCGTGGCGATGGTGACCTTCTGGAAGACCTTCGGGCTCAACCTGCTGCTGTGGTCGGCGGCGCTGCTCGGCGTCCCGAAGGAGATCCAGGAAGCGTCGCGCATCGACGGTGCCGGACCCTGGCGCCGCTTCTGGTCGATCGACCTGCCGCTGATCGCGCCCACCGCCTTCTTCATCGCCGTCACCACAGTGGTCAACGTGCTGGACGACATCGTCGGCGTGATCGACGTGCTGACCAATGGCGGCCCGGCCGGACGCAGCAGCAGCCTGCTGTTCTTCCTCTGGCAGCGCGGCCTGGCCTTCTTCCAGTTCGGCGAGGCCAGCGCCGTCGCGGTGATCATGATCGTCCTGGTTCTCGCCGTCACCGCGCTCCAGTTCCGCCTCTTCGAGCGGCGCGTCTTCTACGGATGATGCGCCTCCTCTCACATGTCCTGCTCACGGTCGCGGCTGTGTTGACGGTGCTGCCGCTGATCTGGGTAGCGAGCGCGGCGTTCACACCCAACGAGCTTGTGCTGAGCGACCCGATGCGGCTCTGGCCACGCGAGCCAACGCTGGAAAACTTCGCCGATGCGTCGCGGCGCTACCCGATCTGGCTCTGGCTCGGCAATTCCGTGCTGACCGCCGGAGCCATCGCGCTCGGCAAGCTCGCCCTGTCGCTGCCGGCGGGCTTCGCCTTCGCGCGGCTGCGATTCCGCGGGCGGGAGACGCTGTTCTGGATCATCCTGGCGACTATGAGCTTCCCTGCCGTCGTCGCGATCCTGCCAAGCTACATCGCCGTCGTGCGGCTCGGCGTCTTCGACACGCATGCCGCGATGATCCTGCCGATGATCCCCTATATCGGCTTTTACGTTTTCTACGCCCGGCAGGTTTTCCGGCGCCTGCCCCGCGCGATCTTCGAGGCCGCAACCATCGATGGCGCCGGGCTGTGGCGGCAGTTCTTCGCCATTGCGCTGCCCAACGTGCTGCCGTCCGTGGCGGCGCTGGCGGTCATCGCCTTCCTCGGCGCCTGGAACATCTATCTCTGGGCGCAGCTCGTCCTGGAGGACCCGGCGCACAAGACCATCGTCACCGGCGTCGCCATGTTCGCCGACGCCGAAGGCGGGCAGCGCCTCTGGGGACCGCTGATGGCGACGAGTTTTCTTTCAACCCTACCGGTGCTGCTGCTCTTTCTCGCCGCGCAACGCTTCATCACCGAGGCTTTCGCCCCGGGATCGGCCGAGCATTGACCGACATCCTGCTGATCGCCTCCACTTCCATCGACCGGGTCTGGCGCCTCGACGCGCCGCTACGACCGGGTTCGCGCCTGGCTTGGCGCAGTATCGAGGAACGTTTCGGCGGTGGCGGCATCAACACAGGGGGGCCGTTGGCCGCGCTGGGGCATCACGTGGCGGTGGCGGGCGTCGTGCACGACGACGACAGGGGACGCAGCCTGCTGGCCGAGCTGGAGCGCTTCGGCATCGCAACGGGCGTCATGGCCGTGGTGCCCGGCGAGACGCCAATCACGGAAATCCTGGTCGAGCCTGATGGCGAACGCACGCTGATCTTCCCGCCGCGCTCGCAAGCGCCCCGGCCGGCACCCCACGTACTGGAGGCTGGAATCGTTTATGTGAATGCGCGGCGATTGCCGGCGGAGACCGATGCAGCGCTGGCCGCGCACCCCCTGGTCGTTGCGCAATTTCCGCTGAACGACGCGATGGCGCATCCCGCGCGTATCCTGATTGGGTCGCGAAGCGATTTTCCGGGGGGCGAGCCCGCGGCGCTGCTGGCCCGCGGTCGCGCCATGACGGGCTGCGAAGCCCTGGTGCTGACCAGCGGCACGGATCCGGTGACGGTGACGGCGAAAACTTCGTCGATGGTGCCGGTGATGCCGGTATCGAGCGCGGATACCACCGGGGCCGGAGATGTCTTTGCCGCTGGGCTGCTGGATGGGCTGATGCGGCGCCTGCCGTTGGCAGAGGCGGCGCGGTCAGGCTGCGAGCTCGCGCGGGGATTTCTGGCAAAGCGGCGCCAGTTTCCGCTTTGAACATCGCGGAGCATACCGGCAGCCGGCGCGTGCGATCAGGAGACGGGCGAGTTACCGTGCTGGGTGATGTGTGGTGGTGTGGTCGACCGGCAGGTTGTGGAGCTGATGTGAGACGCACACAGCAAAAAGCCCGCCGTATTGGGGCGGGCTTGTCGTGGGTTGTGATGGATGCGGGGACAGGATTTGAACCTGTGACCTTCAGGTTATGAGCCTG
>JAYSDS010000041.1:32764-40681 GCA_041914265.1 Roseomonas sp. | reverse complement strand
CGCGGGCCCTGGGGGCTCGCCCCCAGGGCCCGCGACTACAACTCAACCACGATTTCAAGACGCAAGGCCTTTCGGCCTTTGCTGGGGTGGGGTCCGGGGAGGGGCAAAGCCCCTCACCGGGGATACCCTCCCCCTCACGCCGCCAGCGTCTGCCCCGCGCCGCGCAACGCCGGCAGCACCTGCCGCCCCAGCCGTTCGATCGCCCCCAGCACGGCGCCCTGCCCCAGCCCGCTGAACCCGCAATAGAGGCTCATATGCGAGGGCCTCAGCGCGCGCATGTCGTCGGCAAGGACGCGCGTCACCTTCTCCGCCGATCCGATCGGCGCATGCTCCAGGATCCACTCCACGCTTGGCTCGCCCTCGAAGGGAACAGAGCGCAGCAGCACGCCATCCCGCGGCGGCTCAGGCAGGCGCAGGGCCAAGGTGGTGCGCATCAGACGCAGCAGCCCCTCGGCGGCGCGTCGGGCTTCCCCGGCGTCGTCCGTGACGAAGACATAGCGCTGCACGCCGAGCGGGATGTCCGCCCCGCCGAAACCGCCCGCACGATACGGCGCCTCGACCTTTGCCTTCACCGGCAGAGCCGCATCGCCCCAGCGCAGGCCCGGGCTGATCAGCAACGTCGCGCCGGCGCCGGCAGCGCGGCCGATCAGCGTTTCCTCGCCCCCGGCCAGGTAGAGTGGCGGCATCGCGGAGGGCAGGCAGATCGGCGACTCCGGCACCCGGTAGTGCTGGCCGTCGATCGCCACGCGCCCCGTCGTCAGCCCCTGCTCCAGGATGTCCCAGCCTTCATGCAGGATCTGCGTCCGCTGGCCGAGGTCGACGCCATAGCTGCGGAACTCATGCGGCTGATGCCCCGTGCCGATGCCGAGCAGCACGCGCCCCGGCGCCATGAGCTGCACCATCCCGACCTCCTGCACCACACGCAGGGGGTTGTGCAGCGGCAGCACCACCACGCCCGAACCCAGCCGGATGCGCCGCGTCACCGCCGCGCAATGCGCCACCATCATCAGCGGCGAGGCGCAGATGGAGGCGCTGGTGAAATGATGCTCGGCGAACCATGCGGCGTCGAAGCCGATCCGGTCGGCGAGCTGCACCGCCTCCACGGTCATCGTCATCACCTGCGCGGGTGTCTCCTCCGCGTGGTTCAGCGACATCAGGTTGAAGAGGGCGAACTCCATCCGTGGGACTCCCGGTGCCATGTCAGCCGGAAGCCTATCGTCGTTGTGCGCCTGCGAAAGCGCCCAAAGGGCGACTAGCGGATATGCCGCGGGTGGCGGAGCGTTCAGGCCTGCGCCGCGTCCACCACCTGCAGCGAGGCCGTGGTCTGCCCGTTCCAATGCTCCGCGCGCAGATGGCCGCAGAGATGCATCGGCACCCTGTCCTGCGCCAGCAACGCCTGGGCGAGCGGCCCGTCCTTGGCGCGGAAGCAGATGGTCTTGAGCCGCCCGCCATCCTCGCCCTCGACGATGGCGCGCACCGTCGCCCCTTCCTTGCCGACGCGATCCGCCTTCACGACGCGCGCGCGTTGGATGACGAAGACGGGTTCCTCGTTGCCCGGCCCGAAGGGCGCGAGCCGCGCGACGTCCTGGGCAAGGTCGGGTTGGGCGGCGACCACGTTCAGCGCGCCCTCGACCAGCAGGTCGGCCGCGGCAGGCAGCAGCGCGGCGTGCCGCAGGCGATCCTCGAGGAAGGCATGCACCTCTGCCTCCCGCTCCGCGCGGAAGGAGAAGCCGGCGGCCATGGCATGGCCGCCACCGGTCTCGAGCAGCCCACCCTGGCGCGCCGCGATGACGGCCGCGCCGAGGTCCACCCCCGGCACGGAACGGCCCGAGCCCTTCGCCAGCCCCTCCCCCAGCCCGGCCACGCAGGCCGGGCGGTTGAAGCGTTCCTTCATGCGGCCGGCGACGATGCCGACCACGCCCGGGTGCCAGCCCTCTCCGGTCAGCAGCAGCACGGCGCGGCCTTCGGCGACCTGACGTTCGGCCATGGCGTGGGCCGCGGCGAGCACCTCGCCTTCCACCTCCTGCCGCCGGCGATTCACGGCATCGAGCTTCTCGGCCATGGCGCGCGCCTCGACCGGATCCTCGCAAAGCAGCAGGCGCAGGCCGAGATCGGGCTCCCCGATGCGGCCCGAGGCATTGATGCGCGGCCCCAGCAGGAAGCCCAGCGTATGGGCGGAGGGCGCATTGCGCGCACCGGTCACGTCCAGCAGCGCAGCGATCCCCGCCCTGCCCCGCCGCGCCATGACCTTCAGCCCCTGCGCGACGAGGGCGCGGTTGAAGCCGGTGAGCGGCATGACGTCGCAGACCGTCGCCAGGGCGACCAGGTCCAGCAGTCCCAGCAGGTCCGGTTCCGGTCGCCGCGTGAACCACCCGGCGCGGCGCAGCACCCGCACCGTCGCCGCCCCCGCGAGGAAGGCCACCGCCGCCGCGCAGACGTGATGCAGCCCCGACCCGCAATCGAGCCGGTTCGGATTCACCGCGGCGAGGATGCGCGGCACCGGCCCTTCCGCCTTGTGGTGGTCGAGCACCACGACATCCGCGCGCCCCTCGGCGGCGGCCAGCGCCTCGGCGGCCGCGATGCCGCAATCGACGCAGACGATCAGCGAGGCGCCGCGATCGCACAGCCCGGCGATGGCCGGCGCGTTCGGCCCGTAGCCCTCCTTCAGCCGGTCGGGGACATAAGGCGTGACCTCGCAGCCGAGGTCGCGCAACAGCCGCGACATCAGCGCGCCGGCACAGGCCCCGTCCACGTCGTAGTCGCCGAACACCGCGACATGCTCGCCGCTGCGCACGGCCGCGGCGATGCGGTCGGCGGCGGCATCCATGTCGATCAGCGCGGAGGGATCGGGCATCAGCACCCGCAGCGTCGGCTCAAGGTAGTCCGTCGCCACCTCCAGCCCCACGCCGCGCGCGGCGAGCAACCGCCCCACCACCTCCGGCAGGTTCAGCCGCTGCGCGATGCCGAGGCCAAGGCGCGCGTCAGCCGGCCGCCAGATCCAGCGGCGACCGGTGACGCTGCGCGCGACACCGAGGACCGGGGCGTCGGATGCCGTCCCGTCCACCCCGGGCCTCAGGCGACGAAAGCTGAGGGCTTGCGGTCGAAATTATGGTGCCCCTCGATGTAGCGCACCGTGCCGGACTTCGAACGCATCACGATCGAATGCGTGTAGGCACCGCCGGCGAACCGCCGCACGCCGCGCAGCATCGCGCCCGAGGTCACGCCAGTCGCCGCGAACATCACATCGCCCTTCGCCATGTCGGCGATGGTGTAGATGCGGTTCGGATCGGTCACGCCCATGGTGGCGGCGCGGGCGACCTGCTCCTCATTCTCGAACATCAGCCGGCCCTGCATCTGGCCACCGATGCAGCGCAGCGCGGCGGCCGCCAACACGCCTTCCGGCGCCCCGCCCGAGCCCATGTAGATGTCGATGCCGGCATCGCGCTGGCTGACATTGATCACGCCGGCGACATCGCCGTCGCCGATCAGGGTGATGCGCGCGCCCACGGCGCGGCAGGCCTTGATCATCTCCTTGTGGCGATCGCGGTCGAGCGTGCAGACCATCAGGTCGCTGATCGAGCACTTCTTCGCCTTGGCGAGTTCGCGGAGGTTCTCCTCCGGCGTCGCGTCGAGGTTCACGACGCCATCGGGCAGGCCGGGGCCGACCGCGATCTTGTCCATGTAGATGTCGGGGGCGTGGAGAAAGCCGCCCTTCTCGGCCAGCGCGACGGTGGCGATGGCGTTCGGCCCGCCCTTGGCGGTGATGGACGTGCCTTCCAGCGGATCGACGGCGATATCCACCTCGGGCCCGCCGCCGGCCTTGGAATAGAGGCCGACCTTCTCGCCGATGTAGAGCATCGGCGCCTCGTCCATCTCGCCCTCGCCGATCACGACGGTGCCGGTGATGGCGACGGTGTCGAAGGCCTTGCGCATCGCCTCGACGGCCGCGCCATCCGCGGCGTTCTTGTCGCCCCGGCCGATCCAGCGCGAGGCGGCGAGCGCCGCCGCTTCGGTCACGCGCACCAGTTCCAGCGCCAGGTTGCGATCGACGACGATAGCTGGATCGTGGGCCGCGGCCGTCATGACTTCCTCCGAATCGAAACCCTTGGGGCGGGGCAGACCGCCCCCTCGATCAGCCCATAGCCGGAATCGCGCGCCGCGTCAGCGGAGCGAAATCAGCGGCGCCCCGGTCCGGCAGGCCTCGGCATCCGACCGGCCCGGCACGAGCGCCACCTGGAACTCGGTACAGAAGGGTCCGACGACCCGGCCTTCCATCCGGTCGCCGGAGGAGGAAAGCTGCCCCTCCAGATCGACCATCACATAATCGGGCGGCCGCAGCAGCCACCGATGCTGCCGGAACAGGACCCGGCCCGTGGCGGGGTCGAGGCGCCCTCGCATCTCATAACAGCCGGTCGGGACGCCGGGATTGTCCGACGCCGCCTCGAAATGAAACAGCGCCGAGAAGGTCCCGTCCTGGCGCGGTTCGATGGTCAGGGCGACGGCCGTATGACCCTGGGCGCAGACATAGCCGCCACGCCAGGTGCCGCGCAGCTCCTCCTGCGCCGCCGCCGGAGCAGCGAGCAGGAGCAGCAGCGCGGCGAGGCGCCTCACAGCGCCTCGATACGGATCAGCGCCGGCTTCTCGACCACCGTGCCGAGCTCGGCGATGCGCGCGAGGGCGGCGCGCACCGCGGCCTCCCCGGTCTCATGGGTGGTGAGAACCACGGGCACGGCCTCGCCCGGCGCCCGGCCCCGCTGCAGCATGGATTCCAGGCTGATGTCGTTGTCGCGCAGCACGCCCGTGACATCGGCGATCACCCCCGGCCGATCCACCACCATCAGCCGCAGGTAATAGGCCCCGGTGTGCTGTTCCATCGGACGCGCGGGCTCGGGCTTCAGCGCGCTGGTCGCCGCCCCCCAGACCGGGGTGAAGCGGCCACGGGCGATGTCGATCAGGTCGGCGACAACCGCCGATGCGGTCGGCCCGGCGCCTGCCCCGCGACCTTCCATCATCACGCGACCGACGAAATCGCCTTCCGCGACCACCGCGTTGAACACGCCATCGACCCGGGCGATGGGCGCATTCACCGGCACCATGCAGGGGTGAACGCGGGTGGCGATGCCGCCATCCTCGCGATTGGCGATGCCGAGCAGCTTGATGCGGTAGCCCAGCTCCTCGGCCAGCGCGATGTCGAGGGCGCTGACCTCGCGGATGCCCTCCACATGCACGGCGGCGAAATCCACCGGCCGGCCGAAGGCGAGCGCCGCGAGGATGGCGAGCTTATGCGCCGCGTCGATGCCGTCGATGTCGAAGGACGGATCCGCTTCCGCGTAGCCGAGCTTCTGCGCCTCGGCGAGCACTTCGGCGAATTCCCGCTTCTGCTCGCGCATCGTGGTCAGGATGTAGTTGCAGGTGCCGTTCAGGATGCCGGCCACGCGCTGGATGCGGTTGGCGGCGAGGCCCTCGCGCACCGCCTTGATGGCGGGGATGCCGCCGGCGACCGCGGCCTCGAAGGCGAGCGCCACGCCCTTGGCCTCGGCTGCCGGCGCCAGGGTCGCGCCATGGACGGCGAGCAACGCCTTGTTGGCGGTGACCACATGCTTGCCGGCGGCGATGGCGGCCTCGACCAGCGCCTTGGCCTTGCCATCCGATCCACCGATGCACTCGACCACCACATCGACCTGCGGATCGGCGGCGAGTGCCGCAGCATCGTCATACCAGCGCAACCCGGCGAGCGGCAGGCCACGGTCGCGCGCGCGGTCGCGCGCGGAGACGGCCGTCACCGCGATGGGCCGGCCCGCACGGGCGGCGATGATGTCGGCATTGGCGCGCAGCAGGTTCACGACCCCCGCGCCCACCGTGCCCAGCCCTGCGATCGCGACGGTCAGCGGGCGGCTCATGCGCGTCGCCCCTGCTCTGCCCGGTAATCAGCCATCACTTGTCCTCGTAGCCGTCCGAAGGTTCGAATGTGACGCCCTCGGCCAGCACGCCGGCACCGGGCACGTGGTTGACCTCGAGCCGGATGCCGTCCGGATCCTCGAAGAGCACGGAGTAATAGCCCGGCGCCCAGTCCGACGGCGAGGGCGCGCGGATGATCGTCGCGCCGAGTTCCCGCACCAGCACCGCGACGCGGTCCACATCCCCCCGCGTGCGGGCGCGCAGGCAGAGATGGTGCAGCCCGACGCGGCCCTGGTCGAAGCGCTCACCCGCATGGGCGGGGTCGCAGGGCTCGATGCCGATCGCGGTGCGCGCGCCGACGCAGTAGAAGAATTTCGGCCCGTCGAAGACCGGCTTCATACCGAGGCGCGGCAGAAGGCGCGCGTAGAAGGCCCGGCATTCGGCGAAGCGGCTGACCGTCAGCACGACATGCGCCATGCCGTTGATGCCGATCTCCTCCATGCGCCCCCCTTCCCGTGGCGGCGGTCAGGCCGCGCTGACGGATTCCTGCTGTTCGATCGGCGCCGCGTTGTCACCGGACAGGAAGGTCTTGATCCCCCGCAGTGCCTGGCGGATGCGGTGGTTGTTCTCGACCAGGGCGATGCGGACATGCTCGTCGCCATGCTCGCCGAAGCCGAGGCCAGGCGCCACCGCCACCTTCGCCTTTTCGAGCAGCAGCTTCGAGAAGCCGACCGAACCGAGATGGCGGAAGCGGTCCGGGATCGGTGCCCAGAGGAACATCGAGGCCTCCGGCGCCGGCACGTCCCAGCCCGCGGCCTTGAGGCCCTTCACCAGCACCTCGCGGCGGTCCTTGTAGAGGGCGCGCATCTCCGCGATGCAGTCCTGCGGGCCGTTCAGGGCCGCGGTGGCGGCGACCTGGATCGGCGTGAAGGCGCCGTAGTCGAGATACGACTTCACCCGGGCGAGTGCCGCGATCAGCCGCGGATTGCCCGCCGCGAAGCCCATCCGCCAGCCCGGCATGTTGTAGGTCTTGGACATCGAGGTGAATTCGACGGTGATGTCCTTCGCCCCGGGCACCTCCAGCACCGAAGGCGGCGGAACGTCGCCGTAATACAGCTCGGCATAGGCGAGGTCGGAGAGAATGAAGAGGTTGTGCCGGCGGCACAGCGCGACGAGCTCGCGGTAGAAGTCGATGGTCGCGACCAGCGCCGTCGGGTTGGACGGGAAGTTGACGATCACGGCGGTCGGGGCGGGCACGGAATGCTTCACCGCGCGGTCGATCGCCGCCAGCATCGAATCATCCGGCGTATAGGGGATGGAGCGCACCGAGGCGCCGGCGATGATGAAGCCGAACTGGTGGATCGGATAGGACGGGTTCGGCACCAGGATGGTGTCGCCCGGGCTCGCGATGGCCTGGGCCAGGTTGGCGAGCCCTTCCTTGGACCCCAGCGTCGCGACCACCTCGGTCTCCGGGTCGAGCTTCACGCCGAAGCGCCGGGCGTAATAGCCGGCGAGCGCGCGGCGCAGCCCCGGAATGCCCTTGGACTGGGAATAGCGGTGGGTGCGCGGGTCCTGTACGGCCTCGATCAGCTTGGCGACGATGTGCGGCGGGGTCGGGCTGTCCGGATTGCCCATGCCGAGGTCCACGACGTCCTCCGCTGCCGCGCGTGCCTGCGCCTTCGCCGCGTTCACCTCGGCGAAGACGTAGGGGGGCAGGCGGCGGATGCGGTGGAATTCCTCGGTCATTGTGGCGTTTCCGTTAAGGCAGGGGCGGCGAGCTATAGAGCAAGCGCCGCGCCCTGTGTATCGCCGCGTCAGCGGGTCCGGGGCGCGAGGAGATCCTGGGAGGGCAGCGGCGGCGGTCCCGAGGGCGTGAGCAGCTCGGCCGGGGGCGGCGCCGGTGGTTCGGTGCCCATCTGGGGCAGGGCCGGAGCCGGTTGGGGGGCCTGCTGCGCCGCGGGCGCCGTGCGCGGGGCGGCGGCGGGCGGCGTCGCGGGCACGGGCTGGGCGGCGGGCGCC
>JAYSDS010000041.1:0-32754 GCA_041914265.1 Roseomonas sp. | reverse complement strand
CGGACGGACCGGATCCACCGGGTCCCAGGTCACGCGGGGCGCGCGGGCGAGCGCCGGCGGCGTCGGGGCGCGCATCGGCATGCTGCGGTCGCCCTCCGTCCCGGCGGGGCCCGGTTCGGCGGGCCGCATCTCGGCATCCAGCGGATTGCGGCTGCGCTGGCGTTCTTCCGCGAGTGCGGCGGTCAGCGCATCCCGCACTGCGATGTCGGGCACGGTGGGGCGCGGCGGGACCGTGCCGAGATTCGGGAACTCGGCATCCGCATGGGGCGGACGCTCCCGCCCCTCATAGGCCGGGCCGAACATATGCCCGAAGAGCGGGCCGATCTGTTCGGGCCCCTGCCCGGCCGTGCAGCCGGCCAGCACAGCGCCGAGCGCCGCCAGCACGCCAGCCATGCGCAGCCGCCGCGCTTGATCGGCCGTTGCCCGGCCCCTACCGTGATGGGGCCCTGCCCCGCGGTCCATCCGACCGGTCATGCCGCTTCCGTCGCCATCGCGGCCCAGCGGTAGCCCGAATCGGGCGGCACGCGAAGGCCGGGCCGCCAGTCCTCGCACCGGAAAGCCTGATGGCCGAGAAAGAAAATCCGAATGCCGCGTCGTTTCGCCTGCCGGATCCGGCGGTGGTCAGCCGCACCATGGCCGACGTGGCCGAGCGCGGGCAGCGCATCGTGTCGGACTTCCTCAAGCGCCAGGCGGGCACGCCGACCGATCCCGATCCGCTGAAGATCGGCCACGCCTTCCTCGAGATGACGACGCGGCTGATGGCCAACCCGTCGCGGCTGGTGCAGGCGCAGCTTGGCTTCTGGCACGACTACCTCACCCTTTGGCAGAACACGGCGCGGCGCATGCTGGGCGACGAGCCCAAGCCCGTGATCGCCGAGGACGACAAGGATCGCCGCTTCCGCGACGACGCCTGGCGCGAGCACGAGGTCTTCGACTTCATCCGGCAATCCTACCTGCTCTCCGCGCGCTATTTCCGTTGCGTGGTCGAAGGGGCCGAGGGCCTCGAGCCCCACACCGCGCAGAAGGTCGATTTCTACACGCGGCAATTCGTGGATGCGATGAGCCCCACGAACTTCCTGCTCACCAACCCCGAGGTTCTGCGCCGCACCGCCGAATCGGGCGGCGAGAACCTGCTGCGCGGCCTGTCGAACCTGCTCACGGACCTCGAGCGCGGGCGCGGCAAGCTGCGCATCCGCATGACGGACGACACCAAGTTCAAGGTCGGCGACAACATCGCCGTCACCCCGGGCAAGGTGGTCTTCCAGAACGACCTGATGCAGCTCATCCAATACGCGCCCACCACCGACCAGGTGCTGAAGCGCCCGCTGCTGATCATCCCGCCTTGGATCAACAAGTTCTACATCCTCGACCTGCGGCCCAAGAACAGCTTCATCCGCTGGGCGGTCGCGCAGGGCCACACGGTCTTCGTCGTGTCCTGGGTCAATCCGGATGCGACGCTCGCCGAGAAGGGCTTCGACGACTACATGCGCGAAGGCCCCTATGCCGCGCTCGATGCCATCGAGCAGGCGACGGGGGAAAAGGGCGTGAATGTCATCGGCTATTGCCTGGGCGGAACGCTGCTCGCCTCGACGCTCGCCCACATGGCCGTGAAACGGGACGCGCGGGTGAAGTCCGCGACCTTCTTCACCACGATGGTCGATTTCGAGGAAGCGGGCGAGCTCGGCGTCTTCATCGACGAGGAGCAGCTCTCCTCGCTCGAGGAGAAGATGAACAAGGTCGGCTATCTCGAAGGCCGGGAGATGGCGACCACCTTCAACATGCTGCGCGCGAACGACCTGATCTGGTCCTTCGTCGTGAACAACTACCTGCTGGGGCAGGAACCCTTCCCCTTCGACCTGCTCTACTGGAACGATGATTCCACCCGCATGCCGGCGCGCATGCACAGCTTCTACCTCCGCCGGATGTACCAGCAGAACGACCTCGTGAAATCCGGCACGATCGAGCTGGACGGGGTGAAGCTCGACCTCGGGAAGATCAAGGTCCCGACCTACATCCTCTCGACGCGCGAGGACCATATCGCGCCCTGGAAGTCCACCTACCGCGCCACGCAGATCTACAAGGGTCCGGTGCGTTTCGTGCTGGCGGCCTCGGGCCACATCGCGGGCGTCGCGAACCCGCCGGATGCCGGCAAGTACAGCCACTGGGTGGGCAACGAGCTGCCGACGGACCCCGAAGCCTGGTTCAAGGGCGCGACGGAGCTCGCCGGTTCCTGGTGGCCCGACTGGCATCGCTGGGTGTCGGGGCTGGACAAGGCGCTGGTGCCCGCGCGCGTCCCGGGCGATGGGGCGCTGACGCCGATCGAGGAGGCGCCCGGCGCCTATGTGAAGGTTATGGCGACGGATTGAGGTCACGTGGCCAGGGCGACAGTCGCGGGGCGGCGGGAGTAGGGTGCGCCCCCTTCGTGATTCGGTACGGACGACATTGATCATGCGCCGCCTTGCCCTGGCACTCGCCTTCACCACCGCGCTCGCCGCGCCGCTGGCCGCGCAGACCCTGCGCATCGGCATGGCCGCCGAGACCAGCGCGGCCGACCCGCACAACTATGCCGCGGCGCCGAACTCGACCTATCGCGACCATGTCTTCAACGGGCTGACCGCGCTTGATGCGCGGCAGACACCGAAGCCTGCACTCGCCACCGGCTGGTCGCGGCGCGACGATACGACCTGGGTGTTCGAGCTGCGCGACGGCGTGACCTTCCACAACGGCCAAGCCTTCACGGCCGACGACGTCGTCTATTCCTATTGCCGCGTGCTCAACAACGACAGCGAGGTGGTGGGCTCCTTCTCGCGCGAGGTGCGGCGCATCGCGGCGATGGCGGTCGAAGGGCCGCATCGCCTCGTGATCCGTACCGCGACGCCGGAGCCGCTGCTGGCTTCCGACCTCGCCTCCATCGCCATCCTGCCGCGCGGCGAACGCAGCGGCCTCACCTTCACCCCCGACGGCTGCGGCAAGCAGGGACCTTGGCCCAGCCTTGCCGAGTTCAATGAGGGGCGCGCGGCGATCGGCACCGGTCCCTACCGGCTCCGCGCCTATGACCGCAGCAGCGGCATCGAACTGGTGCGCTATGATGGTTATTGGGGCGACAAGCCGCATTGGGCGGAGGTGCGCCTGCGCCCCGTCACCAATGCCGGGCCGCGCCTCGCCGGACTGCTCGCGGGCGATCTCGACATCATCGAGGCGCCGGCCACCGCCGACGTGCCGCGCATCCGGCAGAATGCGAACTTCGCCCTCGCCGTGTCGCCCACCACGCGGCTGATCTTCCTGCAGCTCGACCAGCGGGAGAACGCGCCCTTCGTGCAGGGTCCGAACGGCAGCAACCCGCTGCGCGACGTGCGGGTGCGCCAGGCGCTGTCGCTCGCCATCGATCGCCGCGCGCTGGCGGACCGGATCATGGACGGGCTCGCCACGCCGGCCGGCCAGCTTCTGCCGGAGGGCATGCGTGGCACTGTGCCGGATGTGGGCATGCTGCCCTACGACCCTGCCCGCGCCCGCGCGCTGCTGAGTGAAGCCGGCGTGACCGGCGGCTTTTCCTTCACGCTGCACGCCACCAACAACCGCTATGTGAACGATGCGCGCATCGCGCAGGCGCTGGCGCAGTTCTTCCAGCGCGTCGGCGTCACGGCCGCGGTCGACGCCATGCCGTCCAACGTCTTCTTTCCCCGCCGCGGACGGAAGGAATTCTCGGTGCCGATGGGCGGCTGGGCGGCCTCCGCCGGCGAGACGCAGCTCTTCCTGCGCGCCTGGATCACCACCATGGATCGCGAGCGCGGCTATGGCATGAGCAACTACGGCGAATTCTCCGATCCCGAGATCGACCGCCTGGCCCGTGCGGCCTTCGTCGCCATGGATGATGGCGAGCGCGAGCGGCTGATGGAACAGGCGAGCCGCCTGGTGATCGACCGCATGCCGGTCATCCCCATCCATTTCGAGAACGCCGCCTGGGCCTTTCGCCGCGGCCTCGCCTTCGAGGGCCGCATGGACCAGACCACCCCCGCCTTCGAGGTGAAGCCCGCCCGATGATCGACCCCCAGGACCTGGCCCGCGCGCTCGCCGCGCCGGGCCGCATCGCGCTGCCCTTCACCGATGCGCTGCATGCGCCGGGGAAGGAGCTGGTGCTGAACGCCTATCGCGCCGCCGGCCATACGCCCGATCGCCCCGTGGTCTTCGTGCAGCACGGCATGGGCCGCAATGGCGACGAGTATCGCGATTTCTGGATCGAGGCTGCCGACCGCCACGGCCTGCTGATCCTGGCGCCCACCTTCTCCGCCGCGACCCATCCGGGGGCCGAAGCGTACAACAATGGCGGCGTGCTCGATGAGGCCGGCGCCGTGACGCCGGCCGAATCCTGGGCCTATCACGTGCCCGCGCGGGTCTTCGCGGCATTGCGCGCAGGCGGCGTGACGCAGCGCCGGCAGGCCTTCCTGTTCGGCCATTCTGCGGGATCGCAATTCGCGCATCGCATGGCGTCGCTGACCGACCGCTCGCCCTTCTGTGCCATCGGCTGCGGCAATGCCGGCTGGTATTCGCTGCCGACACTGGAGCGACGCTTCCCGGAAGGCCTGGGTGGCCTCGGCCTGACGGATGCGGATCTGGAGGCCCTGCTCGCATACCCCCTCCTGATCCTGGCCGGCGATGCGGATGTGGAGACGAGTGGCCCGTCCCTGCCCTCGAACCCCGAAGCCATCGCCCAGGGACCGCACCGCTTCGCGCGGGCGCGGAACTACCTGCGCTTCGCGCTGGAAGAAGCCGCCCGCCGCGGCGTGCCGTGTCATTGGCGGATCGAGGTCGTGCCCGGCATCGGGCATGACGGGGATGCCATGTCGAAGGTCTGCGCCGCGCTTTGGTTCGACGGCCGGATGCCGGACGCGGAACGCATGGCGGCGCTGGCCGGCAAGGTGGCGCTGTAGAATTGGAGAGGGGCGAAGCCCCTCTCCGGCCGCATCAGTACCCGAGCCCGAGCCCGTCCGTGATCGCCCCCGGCGCGCCGTTCTGCCACCACGGCCCGGCCCCGTCCCAACCGGAATCGAGGTCGAGCCGCCGCACCTCCCGCACCAGCGCCGACATCGCCTGTTCGGCCGCCGGCAGGGGCCCGACCTCGCCGAGGCGGTCGAGCGTGACCTGCCCGCCCGGATCGAAGGTCGGCGCCTGGAGTGCCGCGGCGGCGCCGGCGCGATCATTGGCGCGCAGCTTCTGCGCGGCGGTCCCCAGCGCCTGGATCACATCCGCCGGCGCCGCCTGCTGCGCCGCGCCGATCGCCGCGCGGTTCTCGTTGCGCGCGACGCGCATGGCATAGCCGAGGGACGGCGAGAGCGACGGCCAGGCGCGGCGGTTATCGACCTCGAGGGCCAGGGCCTCGAACCGCGCCAGGGCGAGCGCGGTCTCGGCCGGATGGCCGACCAGGCGCTGGCCGTCATTGGCGAAGTCAGCCGCCGTCGCCTCGACCGCCGCGCGCAGCGGGGTGCCGCTGGCCGGCCCGCTGGTCAGCACGCCAGGCGGCAGTTGCTGCGGCGTGCGCAACTCCGCACAGGCCGCGAAGACGAGCGGCAGGAGCAGGACGGATACGCGAACACTCATCGCCAGGGGTTCCCAAAGGCGCCAGGGCGCTGGATGCGCCACATCTCCCGCTGCGCCAGGATGGCCGCCCAGGCGGTCCGTGGCAGGGGCGGCAGGTTGGACAGGATCCCCAGGGTGGCCTCACCGCCCGGCGTGAACAAGGGCGGGCGCAACGCGGTGGCCGCGGCGGCGGGATTCGGCGCGCCATAGGCGTTGCGGACGGCGGTGAGGGCATCGATCACCGCCTGGGGCGTGGCCGCCTGGTCGATTCCCAGCGCGGCGCGCCATTCGGGCCGCGCCTGCGCGAAGGCGCCGGGGGCGAGCGTCATCTCGATCCAGCGCGGGCCATAGGTCAGTTCCACGGCGAGGAACTCAGCCTGGGAGATGGCCTCCGCCGCCTCCCAGGGCCGTCCCGCCAGGCTGGCCGGCACCGCGAAGGCGTAGGCGGTGTGGATGATCGCCTGGCGGGCCGGGTCGGCGAAGCCGAGCTCGGGGTCGAAGGGCAGTTCCGCTCGCGGCACGGGTGTCGTGGCGCAACCCGCCAGCAGCGCCGGCAGGCCCGACAGCACCACCCGGCGCCGCAGGCGCATCTCAGCCGCCGAGCGAGCGGCGATGGCGCCCCGACAGCTCCACGTAATGCGGCGCGGTGGTGTCGAAGCGGGCGCGCTGTTCGTCGGTCATCACGCGCACCAGCTTGGCGGGATTGCCCATCCACATCTCGTTGCGGCCGATGCGCTTGCCCGGCGGCAGGACGGAACCGGCGGCGAGCATCCCGCCCTCCTCGATCACGGCCTCGTCCAGCACCGTCGCGCCCATGCCGACGAAGGCGCGGTCATGCAGCGTGCAGGCGTGGATGATGGCGGCATGGCCGACCGTGACGTTGTCCCCGATCGTCGTGCATTGCCGGCCGGCATTCACGTGGATGATCGTGCCGTCCTGGATGTTGGTGCCGCTGCCGATGGCGATGGTGTTGGTGTCGCCGCGCAGGACGCAATGATACCAGACATTGGACCCTTCCCCGATCGTGACCTGGCCGATCACGGCCGCGGTCGGCGCCACCCAGGCGCCGGGGTGGACGGCCGGACGATGGCCCTCGAAGACATAGAGCGGCGGCAGCGTGGCGGTCTGGTTCGTGTCCATGGGCGTTCCTCCGGATCGATCGCGCGCAGGATGCGCCGGACGCCGGCGGAGCGGAAGGCCATGCAATCCGGCACCGATCTTGCTCGCCGGTCCGGCGCAGCCGGGTGCGGCCCGCAGCGTCGCCCCGCCGGATGGAGACCGAACCGCATGACGTTCCTACGACCCTGCGCCGCCCTGCTGGCGCTCACCGTCGCCTGGGCGGCGCCTGCCGCGTCGCAGCAAACGCCCACCTCGCTGCGCGTGGCCGGCCATTTCAGCGCGAACAGCCACCACATCGCGGTCGAGCGCCCGTTCTACGAAGGGCTGCCTGGCGTGCTTGGCGTGCAGATGCAGGTTTCCTACAGCCCGATGGATCAGGTGGGCGTGCAGGCGGCGGACGCGCTGCGGCTGCTGCGCTCGGGCGCCTTCGACATGATGTCCGTGACGATCGGCAATGTCGCGCGCGACGAGCCCTTCTTCGACGGTCTCGACCTGATCGGCGTTTCCACCACGCTCGAGGAACTGCGCGGCGCCGTGAATGCCGGGCGCGAATCCTTCGACCAGCGCCTGCAGCAACGCTTCGGCGCCAAGGTGATGACGCTGTGGCCGTTCGGCCCGCAGATGTTCTTCTGCAACCACCCGGTCAACTCGATGGCCGATCTGCGGGGGCTGAAGATCCGGTCCTACACCCCGTCCATGTCGGCGCTGATCCAGGCGCTGGGCGGCACGCCGGTCTCGCTGCAGTTCAGTGAGGTCTACCCCGCGTTGCAGCGCGGCGTGGCGACCTGCGGCATCACCTCCCCCAGCTCGGCGCATGTGGCGAACTGGGCGGAAGTGACGACGCATATCCTCCCGCTGTCGCTCGCCGGCGGGGTGCAGGGGCATTTCATGTCGCTCGCCACCTGGCGCCGCTTCACCCCCGCACAGCAGGAAGCGCTGACCCGGGCCTTCAAGGGCATGGAGGACCAGTTCTGGGAACTCGCGCGCGTGAACAACCAGATCGCGCTGGATTGCATGTCGGGCAAGCCGGAGTGCCAGACGACGCCACGCGGCACCATGACCATCGCAGAGATCACCCCGGCGGACCAGGCGCGGCTGCGCGAGATCGTCTCCCAGTCCATCCTCCCGGGCTTCCGTGACACCTGCAACCGGGTGTGGAACCAGTGCTCCACCACCTGGAACCAGACGGTCGGCGCGGCGCGGGGCTACACCATCCAGTGACGGTCACGGCCCGCCGGGATCACCGGCGGGCCTTTGCCTTCGGGTTGAGCAACCGGCTCAATCAAACGCCAGGCGCGGTAACCAAAGCGCGATGTCCGGCGCATACATCAGCAGCACTGTCAGGACGAACATCATCAGCAGGAAGGGCAAGGAGCCGGTGATCACCTCGACCACGCTGCCCCGCCCGCGCACGCCCTGCACGACATAGAGGTTCATGCCCACCGGCGGGGTGATCAGCGCCATCTCGCACATGATCACCAGGAAGATGCCGAAGAAGACCGGATCGATGCCGAGTGCGGTGACGATCGGGAAGATGATCGGGATCGTGCCGACCATCATCGACAGGGTTTCCAGGAAGCAGCCGAGGATCAGGTAGAAGATCAGCAGGATCCACAGCACCGCGATGGGCGAGGCATCGAGCGCGGTCACATACCGCGCCAGCGCCTGCGGCACGCCAAGGATGCCGAGCACGAAGTTCAGGTAGAAGGCCGCCGCCACGATCAGCACGATCATCGCCGTGATGACGACCGTCGAGATGAAGCATTCGTGCAGCATGCGGATCGAGAAGCGGCCGTAGCAGAAGGACAGGACGAAGGCCGCGACGACACCGACCGCCGCCGATTCCGTGGGCGTCGCCCAGCCGGCATAGATGCTGCCCATCACGACGAAGAAGATGCCGATCGGCGGCAGCAGGCCGGCGAGGAGCCGGATGCGTTCGCCCATCGGCAATCGCGGTTCCGGCGTGCCGGCGAGCTTCGGGCGCCACAGGCAGATGACCAGCACCACCGCCATGAACATCAGCGTCAGCAGCAGCCCCGGCACCACGCCCGCGGCATAGAGCCGCCCGACCGAGGTATTCGTCATCGCCCCGTAGATGATCATGTTCACCGAGGGCGGGATCAGGATGCCGAGCGTCGCCCCGGCCGCGATGGACCCGAGGACCAGGCGCTCGTCATAGGCACGCTGCCGGAAGGTGGGCAGCGCCACGGTGCCGATGGTCGCGGCCGTGGCGACCGAGGAACCCGAGACGGCGGCGAACATGGCGCAGGCGCCGATGTTCGAATGCAGCAGCCCGCCCGGGAAGACACCGAGCCAGGCCGCCATCGCCCGATACATGCGGTCCGTCGCCCCGCCACGCACCAGCAGTTCGCCCAGCAGGACAAAGAGCGGCACGGCGAGCAGCACGAAGCTTTCCGTCGCGCCCCAGATCTGCGTGCCAACCGCCGCGACGATCGGTCCACCGAGATAGGCCGCCGCCCCGGCCACGCCGAGCAACAGAATTGTCGTCGCCACATGCAGGCCGAGCGCCAGCATGCCGAGCATGAGCGCGAAGCCGATGGCCGCATCGACAAGCCCGAAGCCGCTCATGAGCGCGCCTCGTTGGGCTGGGTGGCTTCGAGACTCTCCTCGATCTCCTCCTCGATCGTCGGTGGGCCATAGAGCCGGTTGATGCGCGCCGGATCGCGCAGCATCGCGACGGCCTGCACCGCCAGCGCGACCGCGACACCCGCAAACAGGCCAAGCCCGACCACCCAGAGCCCCTGCGGGATCCATAGCGGGATCTGCAGCGGCGAGTTGGAGACGGCCATGAACTCGATGCTTTCATCCAGCACCGACCAACCGCGTTCGAGCATGAAGACCGCCACGCCGGCGATGACGACGGCCGCGAGGAGGTTCAGCGCGGCGGCCGGCATGCGAGGCAGGCGCTGCACCACGAGCTCGATGCGCGTGTGCCGTCGCGTCAGCAGGGTCTGCGCGAAGCCGAAGGCCGACATGACCGCGAGGGTGTAGCCACCGATCTCATCGGTCCCTTGCAGGGAGAGACCAAAGCGCGCCCGCCCCACGATGTCGACCACCACCAGGAAGCAATAGGCGAGCAGCCACCACCCACACAGGATCGACGCGAAGCGCACCACCGGCCCCGCGACGCGCGTCACGGGGTCGGTTACCCCGCCGCCACTGTCATGCATCCCCTACCCCCTGGTCGGAATCTCCGAGGACGTGGCTCGCAAGAAGGGTGCCATGGGGAGAGGCGGTCTTGCCGCCGCTTGGTCGGGCCGCCAGCGCCGTTCCTGGCGGCGCGGTAGGCAGGCGGTGCCGGCTTCCCGCGAGCCTCCCGATGCTCTCGGCTTCGCGGGACGGGAACCGGAGGGACGCTGCCCCTCCTGACCTCCCCGCCAGGCCACAGTGTGGCCTGGGCCACCGGCACTTGGTGCCGGGCGCAACAGCGACGCTCAAGCCTTGGAGCGCGATTCGGGCGCAAAGGCGGGTCTCGGCGCCATTCTGCCTGCGGCGCACGGCGCCGAGTTGGGGTTTCCAAAGGCCTTTCGGCCTTTGGTGGGGTGGTTTGGAGGGGCATACTCACTTATGCCGAACAGATCTCAATCTGCGATAACCCGAGGCATTGCCTGGGGGTGCTCGATGCGGTTCGGTGATACGAAGATGGTCATTCCCGATATGGCTAGCGCAGCCTGGGCCGCCTCTTACGAGGACGCCGCTTTGGAAATCGGCCGTTCCCTCGCATCGGACCGTCTCATATGGCCGCCACCGCGCAGACCCTGAACAGGAAGTAAGAGCCGCGTGACGAACGACACCGCATTGACCAGTCAGCGGCCAATGACAGAGGGTGCCGAGTCTCCTCCACCACGCGGACCGTCACCAGTGCTGGCGCCGCCTCAGCGCGTACCACACCCGGCATCGCCTCCTCGCACACCTGCCGCGCCATTCGAACAGAAGGCTCCGGCTCATCCCCGTTGCCGTCTGCCGTCGCCACGAAACACAGCGCCTCGACCCGCCAGGGCGGGCAACGCCCGTGGCACCCTCCAGGGCACGTCAATCGCACGGCCCTACGGCGCACGCCATGCGATTTCCGACCGAGCTTCGCCCCGACCGGCTTGTGCTGCCGCCTGGCGTCGGTGCAGGCGTGGTGACGGCCGGCGTGGTCACCGCCGGTGTGGCGACCTGATTCGCCACTGGCGGCCGGGGAGGGGCCACGGGATTCGGGTTTTGCGGCGGCGGTGGCTGGACCACTCGCACTCCCCCCCGTCTACTTGGCGGTGGCGTGGGCTGTTCCGCCTGGATGGTCGGTGGTGGGGCGGGCGGCGCGGGCTTGATGTTCAGGTTGCAAGGCAACGATCCTACAAGGCCCCGCACATGGATCTGATCTGGGCTGACGGTGAACGGAAGACTGTCGAAACTGATCTGCACGCCGCTCGGCGTGGCGCCTTCCAGCCGTAGGATATAGGTCAGAGGGATATCCAGAATCCGTCCGGTCACAGTGGTCGACGCGTATGGCAGCGTCAGCCGGTCGCCAGTGATCGTCGCACGCACTGGGGTGCTGCTGGTGTTTCCAGCGCGGTCGGTGACGCAATCCACCGTGCCCACCCAGACGCCGTCGAAGCGCTGGGCCTGCGCCGACAGGGCACCAGTGGAGAACAGGGCAACTAATGGCCAAGCTTTCAGTACCATCGGGAACCTCCTGCGCGCAGGCAACGGCGCGGTCTGTGTGATGTACGACGCCGAGTGGCGAGCTCTTGTCGGTTTACCGCGAGCATTGCCGTTTCAGCGCCCTGATGCATCGTTCAGTATTTCTCGCCGCAGCGTAGCCATCTGGGGGCTTCGGCCACGCTCGACGTGACGCGCGACCAGGGCGACCGGCCTTGCCAGTTCCGGCACGCGCTGGGTGCGTAACTCCTGCTGAACGATCTCGATTTCAGCGGAGAGGGATACGTCAGCAGTGGCGGCCAGTTGATCAATGGTCGCAGCATAGGCGCGGACCCCCCCCTCCATTTCCGTCTCCACGGCGCGCAAAATACCGCGCCAAGCGGCGACGTCCTGCGCCGTGCCGCCATAGTCGTCCGGATGGTCGATCATCTCCTGCATCGCGCGGACACGAAAATTGGCGAGGAACACCCCGCGCGCAAGCGCCGCGGCGGCCTGGATCCGCGCCCGGAACGCGATGCGTGCCTGATCCGAGCGTTCGCGCGTCTGGCGCGCATAGGCGGCACCCAGTCGGTCGAGCGCCGCCAGCGTCGCCGGGTCGGTCTGGTCCACCCGAAGCGCTTCCAGCAGCGCGGCAGGATCGTCGCTGGTGACGGCCGCCCGGGCGCGGGATTCCGCCTGAAAGGCTTCGCGGAAACTGTTGACGTCGGCCAGGCTGCTCTGCACCGCTGCGGCCAGAACGAAGCGTGTCCCGACGGTACCGAACCTGGCGGGTTCCCCCGTCTCGGCGACGAAGAGCGGGTACTCCGCCCGCAGGCTCGACCGCAGTTGGCCTTCCGTCGTGGTGCGGAAGTCGCCGCCGCGCGCGACGCTCCCGCCCGCCAGGCCGTGATTGCGCCCGACACGGTTCAGCCGGAAGGGATCGAGCACCCATTCGGCGGCATTGCCCAGCATGTCATGCAGCCCGAGTGGGTTGGGCCGCCTCATCCCGATGGCCGACAAGCGCCCGGCGGCGCTGCGCGGACCCTGGAACCAGGCATAGGCCTCGATGCCTTCCGGCATCGGGAAGGTGCGCTCCTGGAATTCCGCTTCGCTGACGGCCGCCCCGCCGCGCGCGGCGTATTCCCATTCCTGTTCGGTCGGCAGGCGCACAAAGGCGTGGGCCTGCCCCCGGCGCGGCAGTTGCGCCCGTGCGTGACGCAGCAGGAAGGTGGAGTAGCGCTGGGCCGCGTCCATCGCCTCGAACCAGGACAGGTCCACCGCCGGCAGGCGCGATGCCGGAGCGTTCGTGGCGGGGCACTGCGGGTTGCGCAAAACGTCAATCTGCGCGCGCGTCGCCTCGTATTTCGCCATGAAGAAATGATGCAACTGTGGCCCGCCGCCGAATGGCCCGACCAGGTAATCGCGGCGAAGGTACTCCGCGTGGCCGGTCTCGGGATCGGCGCTGCCGATCATCACCGGTCGGTCATCCAGGGCACCGTCGCCGGTCGGGGTGTCGATCCGACGGAACGTCATGGCCCCGCCGCAGGGCATCGGCAGAACGAGATCGTCGGGCAGCGGTGTAGGGTTGTACATGTTGGAGGGCCAGGTCGGCGGCGCCTGTGCCATCGCCCCAGGGGCCAGCATCACGAACAAGGCCATCCACTTACGCATCGCTCAGCCCCCTGCTACGCACTGCGCAATCCTTCCGCTGGATCGACTGCCGCCGCGCGCCGCGCGGCGACACTGGCGGCCAGCACGGCCGCCAGTGCCGACAATGCTGCCGCGCCGCCGATCTCGGTCATGCCAATATATGCGAGAGTACGGCCATCCGCCGCGCCCAGCAGCGACAGTCGGTTGACGAGGATCGCCGCCCCCTGCGCGATCGCGGCCCCTGCCGCAGTGCCCAGGAGCGCGAAGGCCAGCGATTGCCACACCGGGATCAACACCAGGGTCAACCGCCGCATCCCCATCAGGCGCAGCAGCGACAATGTGCGCCGCTTGCGCTCGACGGAGGCCCACAGCGCCGCTGCCAGCCCCAGGATGAAGCCAGCACCGCCAACTGCCGCGACGACGGCGACGGCAGCGTTCAGATTGCGATCCAGCGCCAGGAGTGATGCCACATCCTCGGCTCGCGATGCGGTTTCGATGTTCTGATCTCGCAGCAATGCAACCAGCGCAGGCACGTCTTCAAGGCGCCGCGCGTGGAGGCGAAACCCCTCGGCGGTGCGCGGACCGGCATCGGGCGCGCGGTCGTCGGTAAAATCCTGCACCTGCCGGCCAAGCGCCGGATCCGCGAAAATGGCATCGCGCGTGCCTGCGGCGGCGGGCGCGATGGCTGCCACGGTCAGATCCAGACCCAGCACCTCACGCTCGCCGCCCACCATGCGCACCACGCGGAACCGCAGGTGGTCTCCCGGCGAGACGCTCAGGCGCCGCGCCGCGCCGGCGGTCAGCAGCGCCTGGCCCTCGGCAGGGGCGGGTAAGCCAGGCAGCAAGGGATCGCCTGGGCCGGTCGGCAGCACCTCGACCCGGATGGCGGCACCTGGATTGGCCTTTGCCTCCAGGCTGCCGGTCGCGGCCAGCAGCCGGGTGCGGGCAACCAGGAAGCCCACCTCGGGGCGCGCACGCAAATGGACAAACCAGGCTTCGTCCAGGGCGCGGTTCGTGGTGTTCACGATCTCCCGTGCTCGGGGGCTGGCGGCGAGATCCTCCTTCAACCCGGCGATGACGCCGGCGCGCAGGCCGGCAAGAAGGATCAGTGGCGCGATCACCGCGGCCAGGGCCAATACGCTGCACAGGGTGAAAGCCGGCTCGCGCCGCAGATCGGCCAGTGCGAGACGGAGCGCGCGCATCAGGCGGCGATCGGTTGGGCCAGGATGCTCGCCTCGGCCATGGGCCGCAGCGGGGCTTCCAGGAATCCGTGGCGGCGGGCCGCGGCAAGGTCGTGGGTCGCGAGCAGCACGGCCGCTCCTGCGGCGCGCGCCTGTTGCGCTAGGAGGGCGAGGATCGTGGCCGCCATGTCGGGATGCACGCTGGCGGTGGGCTCATCGGCGACGAGCACCACTGGGCGATGCGCCAGCGCGCGGAGAATCGCCGCGCGCTGGCGCTGGCCGACCGAAAGCGAATCCGGGAAGCGGTCCAGCAGGGGCGCGATGCCGAGTTCCTCGGCCAGCGTCTCGATGTGCGCGCCATCGCGGCGCCCGGCAACATCCTGCGCCAGCCGGGCATTGGCGCGGATGGTCAGGAACGGCACCAGCCCGCCGGTCTGCAGGACATAGCCGAAGCTGGCACCACGTAGCGCAGCCAGCGCCTCCAACTGCCCGGCCCGCCAGAGGGCGGCAGCATCATGACCAGCAACCATGAGCGCCTCGGCCGCATCCGGCCGGCGGGCAAGTGCCGCCACATCGAGTAGGGTGGACTTGCCCGTCCCCGACGGCCCCGTCACGGCCAGCAATCCACCCGGCGCCAGGGACAGCAGTGGAACCGTCAGGGTGAAGACGGCGCCGCCCGACCGGCGCTCCGACACCACCCCCTGCAGTGCGAGCACTGATTCCGTCGTCATGGCAGGCTGTCGAGCGGTACCGGAAATACCGCCGCACCGGGCTGCGTACCGCTGCCGAGTTGCACCCAGAGCGATGGCGTCCGGGCATATTCCTCGAAGAGCCGCAGCTTGGCCTCAAGATTGTTCAGGAGTTCGCGCTGTCCGCCCGGCTGCAGATCCAGCCAATCTTGCTCGGTCAACTCCATCACCTGGCTCCGATACGGCAGGCCGTCCAGATACTCGCCGAATGCGCCGCCCAGCCGTTCGAGATTGCCGATCCGGCGCGGATCTCGCGCGGCGGCAAGCGCCGCCGCCCGGATGTTGGCGAACACGGTCTGCGGCGCGAGGCGGCCTGCATTGGCCTGGTCCACGACCAGGCGCAGCGCCGTCTGGAGATCGGAGAGTTGGTCCCGCGACAGCAGGATTCGCACATCCATGTTGGTGCGATCGGGGTCGAGAAGGAGCGCAGGATATCCGGCGCCTGGGTTTCCTGCGTGCGGCCGAGATAGGAGAGGCGCATCGCTTGGGCCACAACCTCGACCTGCTGCACGACGTTGGGTGCCGCGGCCGTCGGTTGGGCGCGCAATTGGCCGACCGGCGTGCCGGTCAGCGTGGCGACCTGTTGCAGCAACGCCTCGGTGATCGCTTCCACGGTCTGGCCAAAGGCGGCGACCTCGCCGTTCGGGATCGGGTAGTAGAGTGAACCGTTGGTGCCCTCGAAGCGCGTCAGTGCCGTGTACTGCGCTCGCGCACGGGCGTGGTTGTTACGCCCTTCAGGCGTCTGCAGATGCAACACAAATGGCGCGATCTGGCGTTGTGTCAGCAGGTCGCGGATCTCGCGGATGCCGAGACGCGTTGATGACCGCGGGTCGTTCGCCTCGCGCGCCCCGGCATCCGTGACCAAGATGAGGAAGCGGCCGCCATAGGAGTCCCAGTCGATCTCGTCGATCGCCGCCTTGAGGCCGGCGATGGCATCCTCATCGAAGCCTTCGTTGCTTTCCGTCGCTGCATTGGCGGCGGCGATGCGGGGCAGGATGGCGGTGACGGGCGCCGCGAAATCCGGCCGGGCGAAGACCCGCGTGACGTATTCCAGATTGGCATTCCCTTCCATCGCGTCGCGATAGGCGATCAGCCCGAAGCGGAACCGGTCCCGCAGCGCCGTCTCGCCCACGCGGTCCATCACGTTGCGGATCGCATTGCGCGTGCGGTCGAGGTACGGCTGCATCGAAAGAGTGGTATCGAGCAGAAAGACGATCGTGCCGCGGAAGTTCTCGCCAGGGTTCGCCCTGGATGCACGAGTTGGTTCGGCCGGCGCGGAGGCAACCTCCAGCAATCGCATCCGGTGGCCGCGCTCGTTCTCGATCTCCTCCGCCGACAGGACCGGCAGCAGGTAGAAGTTGCGGGTGATGTCCACGAAGGTCTCGGGTTCCAGTGCGATCACCCGGCCATCATTGGCGATGCGCGCCGCCGCCGCCGCGGCAGTCATGTCTTGCGCCAGGATCACGCGACGTAGCGGATCACGCTCGGCGAAGAACATCGTGCGGTCGCGCCCGACGGGGTTCGTGAAGGACAGCACCATGGTCTGCCGCCAGGCGACGCTGCGTTCCTCCCTCATCCAGCCGATGGGGGCGCCCTGGGCGTCGGGCCCGACTTCGATCCAACCATCCCGTCGCGCGTACACGTGATAGAGCGTGAAGCCGGGTATCGGCCGGCCATCGGCGGCCTCGGGCAGGGTATGCAGCGTGGCGCCGGGGCGGACCAACACCTTTTGGGTCAGCGTCTGCTTGCCGTCCATGAGCAGCGCGCTGCGTGGAGCCTGCGGCGCCCTGATCGCGAGATTCTGTTGCGCGATGGCGGCCGGTGACAAGGACAGCGCCAGCGCCATCGGCATCAGAAGGCGCGTGATACGCATCATGGCCAATAGTCCTGTAGGGCGAGGGCCGCGCTGGTATCCCCGGACTGTGCGGCGGCCGCCAGGCGGTCGCGCAGGGCTGCGCGGGCAGGTGCAGCGGCCGGATCGCCGGCCAGCACGGCGGCACGCCAGAGTTGCGCAGCCTTGGCGGCGTTGGGCACGGACAGCGCGCCGCCGGACGTGAAAGTCAACGGATCGTATAGCCGGGCCAGGGCACTGATCGACTGTGGATGGTTCTGTCCGACGGA
This sequence comes from Roseomonas sp., assembly GCA_041914265.1. Taxonomy (GTDB): domain Bacteria; phylum Pseudomonadota; class Alphaproteobacteria; order Acetobacterales; family Acetobacteraceae; genus Neoroseomonas. The sequence goes on along the minus strand of JAYSDS010000041.1, from coordinate 15,716 downwards.
CACCTCCAGGAGCAGCAGCGCATCCTGGTGTTGGCCACGCGCTTGGCGGCGTTCGGCCTCTGCCAGGATCTGGGCTGCCGGAAGGTTCATCGCTGCGATCTGCGCCGGTGATGCCGTGCCGATCAGGTCGGGTGGCGGTGTGATGACCACGACGCTGTCCACATGCTTCGATGTGCGGTCGAAGAGCGCCGTGATCTGTTCCTGGAAGAACCACCCCCCCACGCCGAGTACGGCCAACGGAAGCACCGCCAGCGCGTAGATCGGTGCCCGCCGGCGCGCCAGGGACGCGGGGGCGGCGGGGCCGTGACGCGGCGGCGTGGCGACCGTCACCAAGGGCGCGGCCGGCAGCACCGGCGCCGCCGCAACCACGGGAGCCATCGACGGCAAGGGCAACCCCGCGATCGTCGCGTCGACATCCTGCTCCGACCCGCCGCTCGGACCACGCCAGGCCTGCGTTGGGGCGGCCACCCGCGCTTCGCGCTGCGCGGGGGCAAAACCACCGCGCCTCGCGGCTGGCAATGGGGCGATGTCGGGCCACATCACCACTTGGACCAGGTCGATCTCCGGCAGGCCCAGGCGAATCGGTCCGGCCTCCAGGTGCTCCACCACATTCGGCCCGAGGATCAGCACGAGGTGGCCGCCGAGGTCGAAGACAGCCTCGGGCCGCAGCTTGGCTGCGGCGACCTGCCAGCCACCCGGTCCCAGGCTGTCGGCGCCGAAGCCTTCGCGGGACATGACAACGGCTGTGATGGTCCGGCCCGCCATGCCTTCGACCAACACGCGGGCGAAGCCGCCATCGGGGTGGTTCGGGTCCTCCTGGACCAGAATTCGGGTCATGCGGCGCTCTCGGCAGTCAGCGCCGTGTCGAGCTCGGCAATGATGCGGCCGAGTGCCGCATTGCGCGCGATATCCACCTGGTCGTCGCCGTCGCCCTGCAAGTTCAGGTCGATCGACCGCAGGAAGGCCTGAATCCAGTCCAGCGATTGCTGCCGGTCGTAATCGGCCGCGGTTTCACCCAGCGCCGGCACCGTTTCCGCGGCGCGGCGCGGCGCGAAGACGGCACGGCGATCCGAACCAACCAATGGCCGCTCGGCGACCGGCACCGCATCGAAGCCCAGCGCGGCGATGAAGCCGCCGATACGCAGGGCGGCGCACAGGCCGCAGACCGCGGCGGCCGCGGTTGCATGGCGCCGGAAGCCGAGGATACCGCGGATCTCCTCGGCGATCGCCGCCTGCAGTTTCGTGCGCCGGGCCGAACGCAGCAGCTCCGCGACCAGCGTGCCCGCCGTATCCGGCGTCAGCCCGTACAGCGTTCCTGCCGCCGGGCTGTCCGCGAAAGCCCGCAACCGGTCGGCCCAGAGCTTCAGCGTCGCGGTGGCGAGGAAATCCGCCTCGTCCTCCGAGCCGTCACTGTCGATCTCGGGGCTGGGATCGTCGCCGAAATCCAGCTCCTCCAGCAGCCCCTTGGCGGCGGTGCGGGCGCCGACGGGAATGGCGCGGGCTTCAGGGGTGGCGAAGCGGGCGCGGGCCAGGGAGGCCGCAACTTCATCCGCTTCCGGCGACAGCGCACTGAGCAGATGGCCGAAACGCTGGCGCTCGACCGCCTTGGCCAGCGCGATGGCCACGCCGCGTCCGGCGGCGCGGCGTTTCACCAACTCCTGTGCCAGGTCGGCGGAATGCCAATGCGGCAACAGCCGTGCCCGCAGCCTCTCGCCCAGATCCGCGAGACGCGCCGCGACCTGGCGGCGCTTCAGCGCCGGATCGCATACGGGCCGCAGCCTGGCAGCAAGATGCGAGATCCCACCGTCATTCAGCCGCATCGCCTCGTCCCAGGCGACCGCCGGATCGGAGAAGTGCTTCTGGACCTCGGGATTGCTCAGGAAATCCTGGCGCAGCCGGCCGACCCGTTCTGCCTCCTGCGGGCGCACGCCCGTCTCGAACCCATCGGCATCGTAGTCCAGGATCGCCTTGTTCTCGACGTTCGGGTTGCGCAGCCAGAACAGGTTCTGGAACGGCCTGCCGGGATGCCATTCCCGCGGCCAGGCGGATTCCTTGCCGAAGAAATCGGTCAGCGACGCCGCCAACCGCGCGGTCCAGCGCGTGCCGCCGACATCCGACGCGCCCTTCTTGCTTTCGAACTCCGCGTCGAATTTGGTCAGTACGAAGAACAGCGCGGTCGGCTGGCTCTGACGCTTCGCCGGTGTGTCGCCGTGCGTGCCGTCGATCCATTCCCCCACCATGCGCGGCAGGGTGCGGACCTCCTGGTTCGACGGGCCGATGCACAGCAGCATGCCGGTCAGTTCATTCTCTGCGCAGTAGCGTTCAAACAGATAGGCCACCTTGCCGCGCAGCAGGATGGCCGGCAGCTTCGCCGGATCGGCGAGATGCCTGGCCGGATCGCGGATCTGCTCGCGCGACCGGGCGCCGGGAAAATCCAGCAGATCGGTCACGTCGAAGAAATCCCACGGCTTCTGCTGCAGCTGGACCGTGACCTCCGCCACTAGCGCCGTGAGTACGGCGCGTGGCACTTCGGCCCGGGCCCCGGTACCGGTCGCGACGGCGATGGTCGCGTCGGCCGGATCGCTGAGCCGATCCAAGGTCAGCACATCGATGATACTGGCCTCACGGGGGAGCAGCGCCGTCAGCGGGCAATAGGCGTCGTCGGCATGACCCAGCTGCGCCAGTGCCGCCGCCAGTCGCAGATAGGCCGCAGACAACGCGGGCACGCGGCCCCAAACAACGCCCAGCAGATCCGCCCGGCCGGCATGATCGAGCCGTGGTGCCAATTCGCTGGCCGCCTGCCAGAACCGCGCGGCCTTGAGGGCCTGGATGGTCGAATGCCCACCGAAGCGGGACTCGAAATACTCGCGCAGCTCGACGAAGACATCGTCCTCGGACAGTCGGTCAAAGGGTTGGGGGAGCAGCCGGCCGCGTGCCTGTTCGAGCGCCGCTTCCAGCGCACCCGCGCAGGGTGGCTCCACATCAGCCGGATCGAAATCCGACAGGAACGCGTTGCCCAGGATCTTGATGACATCGAGCTGCGACAGGAGCCGCAGCGCGACGGGCATCCCTGGCGGTCCCTGGACGGGCTTCATCGTGAAGCGCGTGACCAGCCCCGTTGCCTCGCGCCCGCCTTCGGGATTGATCTCCCGCACGAAATCGACGGCGCGGCCTTCGAACATCGTCATCAGCGGCGCGGAGCCGGCGCGCGCCAGGGCTGAAATCAGATAGGACTTGCCCGCCTGCGACGGGCCGAACACGCCCACGCACATCGGCCGCGCTGCCGCGGCGGCCAGCTTGTGTGCCCGCACCCGCGTCCCGCGCAATTCGCGCGCCAACGCCGCCGCATCCAATCCTGGCTTGCTCGATGTCGCGAACCAGTCCAGCGCGCGGCCCGCCGCGGCCTCGACCAACCCCGCCTGGTTCGCCAGTTCCTGGTCAGTCATGGCACGCCCAGCGTCCCCGTATCGCGCCAGTACCCTGCATCGTCACGCATCGTCTGAAGACGCATCAGGACGGTCGTCGGATGCAATTCCTGCCCATCGGCATCACGAATGCTGACCGGCTTGAAATGCTCGCGCGCGGCTTCCGTCTCCACATTCGTCGCATTTTCCGTCGCCATGCCGCGTGCGAGGCGCATGGTCAGCGGCAGCGCGAGATTGCGCACGCCGTCGGCATTGCCGAATTCCAGCGCGTAGAGTGGCGTCGCCGGCCAGCGTTCCAGCGGCAGCTGCCGGAAGCCCAGCATCGAGGGGGCCTCAAACGGAATCTCCACCTCCAGCGGCGTGCCGCCGTCCGGCGCATCGAGATCCACGTCGCGCAGATATTCGTTGCGGCGTAGCAGTTGGCCCGAGGTCTCCAGCCGTCCGATGAACCGCGCCGTGGATTTCATCCCGAGACGCGACGAGCGCAGCAGGAAGCCCGACAGCGAACCTTCGGCCAGCGTCGCCACCATGGCGCCGACCGCGGCGGTAGTCTTCGGATCCTCGATACGGGCATTGGAATCGCGAAAGGGATACCAGCCGCCGGCCGGATAGCCCTGCATATGCACGATGCGATGTGCCGGCACCGGCAGTTTGGCCAGCACGATATCGGTGACCGCGCGCAGCCGCGACGGCCGGCCCGACAGCAGCAACACGTCGCAGTCGAAGGCGTGCGCGGCCTCGCACAGATCGGCCAGGATCGGGCCCAGGGTGCCGCGGACCAGGCCATCCATGGCGCCGGCCTCGGCCGCGACATCCACCGTATCGAGCAGGAAGCCCACGGCCCCCGCATCGACGGCGGCGCGCTCGAAGAAGGCGATGGCGCGGTCATGCCGCGCGCGCCCGGGCCCCGCCGTCAGCGGCAGGCGGGCGAACGGACCGTCTTCAGCGGGCGTCAGCGCCTCATAGGCCGACAGCAGGGCCAGCGCACAGGGCTCGAGCACCCGTGCGACGAACTGCCGCGTCAACTGCCGCTCGGCTTCCGCCTGGCCGCCGCGCGCGCCGCCGAGCACGCGGCGCAAGAATGCCTTCGGCTCCCGGAGCCCCGCATTGCCCAGCGCCTGTTCCAAGGGCGGCAGCACCATGCGTTCGATGACGGTCTGCAGCAGGTCGTCCCCGGCGATCTTGAAGCCTTCCCGGAAGTTCTGCGTCGGGCGGATCTCCTGGTCCTGCGCCAGCGCGAAAGTCGTCACGGCCAGATCGGTGGTCCCCCCGCCGATGTCGATGCTGGCGATACGCAGCGACGGCGTGGTGCCGTAGCCTTCGCGCATCCGCCCCATCAGCGAGAACAACTGGCGTGCATCGGCCTGCAGCCGGTGCATCGCCTCGGCATAGAGCCAGACCAGCTGGGTCGCCGTTGCCTCATCCAGATTCGCGGTCACGCGTGGTGGCGGCGGGGCGGCGGCGGCGCGATCGGCCGATGCGGTGGACCAGCCCATCAGATCCCAAACCAGTTCGACCGCGTGCTCTGCCCGCCGCCGCACGATGCGCTGCTCCGAGACCGGCATCGCCGTGGGCAGCGTGAGGATCACCCGGCGCAACCGGCGCGGCACATCGGCATTGCGACGCGCCGCCCGGGTCGAGGGCGCGTTGATCTGGCTGATCGCCTGCGAGAAGATCTCCGCGAGCATCATGGTGAACAACGACGAGCGCGAGAACCGCGCCCGGATGCCCGGCGCCGCATTGCGGCTGCGGGAGACGACCTCCCCGACTTCCGTCAGCGCCATCATGAAGGGGCCCGTCACCGGGGGTTCCGGCGCGCTGCTCCGTGCCCCGGCGAAGCGCCAGCCCAGCACGGCAGGCCTTTCGTCCCACAGATACCGCTTCGGCGAGGACAGTCCCGTAGCGCCCTCATTCCCAATCGACTGACCGGCCAAGCGCACGGCCTCGGGTCCGACGCGCAGCGGCGAATGCCAGGTGAAGGCCCCCGCGCGGCCTGATCGCCGCGACAGCGCATCATCGCCAAAACTCGCGCGCGAGAACTCGACGCGGCTTTCGAACGGCTTCTGCCACGTCAGTTCCGGCTTCGTCAGGTCGCGCAGCGTCAGCGGATAGGAGTCATTCAGCGACAGCGGCCCGTCCGGCGCAGATTCGACCAGGATGCCGCAGGTCCGCGCATTGCCGATATCGAGCACCAGATCGACATCGACCATCGGCGTGCGGCGTCCCGACACGCCCGCATCGACCAGCCGGATGCGTGGCGTGGCGTTGGCATGACCCAGAACTTCCAGCATCGTCAGGAAGCGGGCCCAGGGCTCCATGCGGTAGGTCAGATCCTCGGGCTTCACCTCCCGTCCGCGGCGCTGGGCGAACTTCAGGTCCAAGAACATCGTCTCGACCCACTGCCCGAACCAGCCTTCGGCCAGGAAGCCGGAATTGTCGGCCATTCGGGCCGCAAGGGCGAATTCATGTTCCTCGGCCGCATCCGTCGGGCTGGGGGCGCAGTAGGGGCGGCCTTCCTGGCGGGGAAGCAGGCTCGTGTCGAAGGCAAGCACCGCGCGATGCGAAACGCCGCGCAGGCCGGCCATCTCCACGATGCGCACGCGGACCCAGTTGGTCGGCCCGGCGTCGAAGATCACTGAGCCATCCGCGTGGCGAGACTGTACGCGCAGATAGGGCAGCGGCACCCAGCGGCCCAGGAAGGGCTCCAGCGCCTGGCTGCGGGTGATGCGGTAAACCTCTTCCTCGGGCGGCTGCTGCCGGCTGACCGCGTCAAACAGCTCGCCCTCCTCCGTCTCCTCTAGTGCGCGCAGAAAGACCTGCTGGTCGCCGGCCTCGTCGCGCATATGCAGCGGCTTTTCGTCCCAGAAGGCACGGCCGATGCGCGGTAGCGCCTCGATGTCGAAATCCACATCGAGGAACTGGATCCCGGAGGCTGGGATCAGGCTCAGCAGGGCAGTTTGCACCGTCATGAAAGGATCGGGGGCCTCCTAAATGTACGATACCGAACAGAAAACTAGATGGAAAGATGATAGCGCAGCAAGGTGAATACGCTCGCGTCAGCCACATTGTTCGTGAAGATGCGCCGGCAGGGTCATGAGAAATTCCGACCGTCTCCCGTCTGGCTGCGAGGCACTCGCGATGGCGGTCGGATGGTCCCCAGCACGGCATCGCCGGCATGACCGTCCGGCTGCCTGTTGCCCCGAATGCGGGCATCCGCGCGACGATCAGCAGGGGCGTAACTGCCCCTGGGCGTGGTTGGCGCCATGCGGTCGATACGGCGGGGAATGGCGAGCCCCCACGGGGGAATGCAGGAGGTTCGCGCATATCCCGTGCCGATCAAGGCACGACCACATCGGTCACGACCATGCCTGGCCCCCCGTCCCGGCCGGCAATCGCGACGAAGCCGCGCACGACCCGGTCAGGCTGCCCTTGGACGCGGACGGTTACCCGGAAGGGCGAACCCGCCGGCACGCGCAGCCGATCGCAGCACGCGTTCACATAAACCCGGTATCGTCCACGGGCAGGATTGGGCCACACCGCGTTCTCCACCGGCGTTGTGGTCGCGCGTGGCGACGGGTTGCCCCCGCCTTGGTTCGCATCGGTGTCGATGGTGCCGCCACAGGCATTCCGCCTTGAACCGAGCATCTGCCCGTTGGGGCATTCGACATACAGATCGAGGTCGTTGATGTCGTCCCAGGCGAGAATGATCTGCAATGCACCTGAGCGGGCTCCCGCGCGTGCTGCGCGGTCCACGTCCGGGCTGGGTGGCGGGCGGGGCGCAGGCGGGGCGGCTGGCGGCCGTGCCGCCCGTGGCGGTTCGGATGCGGGAGGTGGTGCAAGCGGGGCCGGTTCGGGCGGCAGTGGCGGCGGTGGGGCGGGCAGCGGGCAATCCTGCTGCCGGCGGCCGCGTGCCAGTCGCAGCGTGTCGCGTTCGGTCGCTAGTGATTGCCCCGCCTCACGCGCTTGGCCCAGCTCGCGCAACAGGTTCAGCGTGTCGGCATCGACTTGGCAGGCCGGCAGCGGCGGTTCCAGCAGCCCCCGCAGCACCGGCGCTGCGAACACCGCCGCCGCGGCGAAGGTGAACAGCGCAAGCGCTGAGACCCACATCGCCGTCCGGTCCCGCGCCACCGGTGCCGCACTGGCGCCGTCATCGAATGGCCTGAGCACCGACACCGCCTGCCTGTCGGGCGCGGCAAACCCCCAGGCAGCAATCGCGGGCGTTCCGTCGACAGCAAACACTGCGTCCTGCGTTGGCACCATGCGCGCGAGTTCGAGCAGCGCCGCCTTCTCCGCATCGCCTTCTGCGCGTGCCGTTTCCGCGGCGCGGCGGATATCGGACAGGAGCATTGTCAGGCTGGCGGCGAAAACCTCACGGTCGTGCCGGTGCAGCGTGGTCAGCCGACGCATCGCGCTGCCCGGCGCATCCCAGGCGATGGCGTCGCTGCCCTCCGCCGGGGTCGCCAGAAGGGCGGCGTGGTGCGGCCCCATGGCGGCCAGCAGGGGCTGCAGCCGAGCCAGCGCCGCGCCCGGCGTCAACCCCGCCGGGCCGGTCCAGCGCAGCCGCGTCCTGGGCAGTTCGATGAGGCGCAGCATGCCCGTCATCTCGGCGGTGTCAGGAGGCGATGAATGACGCCGGTCCTGCTCGAACGGGGGCGCCGGCTCGTTCGCCGGCTGAAGCGGGTCCAGCGGCAGCGCGAACTGGTGGGGCCCCGATTCCGCATCACTTCGGACAGCTCAGACGGTAACGCCACCACGTGTTGGCGTCAGGGCCGTTCACCACGACTTCGACAACTTGCTCATCCCCCTGGGGCCGCCAGTCAAAGGTGATGCGCCCTTCCCCGCTGACCATTCCTCGGGTGCGAGCCAGCACGCGGCCGCGATAGCGGACGACGATGCTGTCGGGGCGGCGCCGGTTATCGTAATCGAGCGTGACCGATCCGGGGTTCGGGCCGAGGAAGTGCAGGGTGCGCGTCTCACCCGCGCCGCCGGACTGGGTGTCCACGTTACAAGGTCTCGCGTTCGGTGGTGGCCTGGGCGCGGGCGGCGGGGCTGGTTCGGGCGGTGTCGGTGTAGGCAGTGCGGCAGGCAGGGGGCAATCCTGCTGCCGGCGCCCGCGCGCCAGCCGCAGCGTGTCGCGTTCGGTCGCTAGTGATTGCCCCGCCTCACGCGCTTGGCCCAGCTCGCGCAACAGGTTCAGCGTGTCGGCATCGACTTGGCAGGCCGGCAGCGGCGGTTCCAGCAGCCCCCGCAGCACCGGCGCTGCGAACACCGCCGCCGCGGCGAAGGTGAACAGCGCAAGCGCTGAGACCCACATCGCCGTCCGGTCCCGCGCCACCGGTGCCGCACTGGCGCCGTCATCGAATGGCCTGAGCACCGACACCGCCTGCCTGTCGGGCGCGGCAAACCCCCAGGCAGCAATCGCGGGCGTTCCGTCGACAGCAAACACTGCGTCCTGCGTTGGCACCATGCGCGCGAGTTCGAGCAGCGCCGCCTTCTCCGCATCGCCTTCTGCGCGTGCCGTTTCCGCGGCGCGGCGGATATCGGACAGCAGCATCGTCAGGCTGGCAGCGAAGGCCTCGCGATCGCGCCGGCTCAGCGTGGTCAGCCGACGCATCGCGCTGCCCGGCACGTCCCAGGCGATGGTGTCGCTGCCCTCCGTCGGAGTCGCCAGAAGTGCTGCGTGGTGCGGACCCATGGCAGCCAGTAGGGGTCGCAGTCGAGTCAGCGCCGCGCCCGCCGTCAACCCCGCCGGGCCGGTCCAGCGCAACCGCGTCCTGGGCAGTTCGATGAGGCGCAGCATGCCCGTCATCTCAACGGCATTGTAAAGTAGAGACAGCGCTCGTCAGGTCGAGACATGTGGCGCAGTGATTGTCTGAACGCTTTCAAGCGAGCTCTCGTTGTACGCGGCGTACTGATCGAAATGCGGACCAGCCCCGCGTGATCGTTCGGTATCGCACTGGGCGCTGCACATTGAATCAGTCATCGCTGAAGTGTCACCCTCCGCTGAGGAGCTTGTGGGTTTCCGAATACGCGGGTAACGCAGTCTGCGCGGGTGTCGTTGGTCCGTTCGCAGCGGATGATGCGACGTTCGATGGGCCCCCCGCCCCCGGTGCATGGAACGTTGCTTACGTCGTCAATAAGGAGGTTGTTACCCTCGAAGCTACCCAGGGCGCCGCCTTCACAGACGCTGCCATCATCATACGTCAGAGTCTGTCGCCCTACCCCCGTGCGATCGAAGCACGTACGCCAAGCGCGTACGATGTATATTTGCCCAGTCCCCACATTGCGTAACTGATAGTCGGAGGCGAGGCTCCAGCAGCCTTCCAGCACAGTCAGGTCGCCGCGGTTCCAGCGTTCCTCCGGCAGGTCAGCTCGAGGCGGGAGCGGGGACGTCTGCTGTGGTGCCGAAGGTGTAGGCGCAGATGCAGGGGTCGGCGGCGGCAGGCACGCCACGCGCCGGCGGCCGTTTTCCTCCGCCATGCTGGCGAGGCGGCTGCGCAAGGTGGCCTCGTCGGCCCGCACCGCATCCAGTTCGCCCAACAAGGCGAGGTCGGCCAGGTCGATCGTGCATTGCGCGTCCGATGCCGCGAGCCATCCCATCGGGTCGCGCCAGGCGATGAAGGCGCCGATGGCCGACAGCAGCGCCAGGAGGGCCACGGCCAACAGCGCCCAGGGCCATACAGGCGGACGCGGCGGCGCACCAAGCGCCACCATTGCCATCGGCGGCGCGGTATTCGGCAAGGTGCGCAACAGCGCCGCACCGGCGGTCCGCCCAGCCAGGTGATGGCCCCAGGCGACCAGAAAGATCGCATCGCCGCGCACACGGATATGGGACCGGTCGGGAACCTCCAGCGCCAGCCGGATCAGATCGCCCAGCAGGCGCAGCCCCTCATCCCGTTCCGCGAGCAGCCTTTCGGCCTCAGCCCGGATGGCGGTGATGAGGGCTTCGAAGCCGGCAACGCGTTCGGGCGCCGCTTGGTCCAACGGCGCCACATCACCACTGCCGTCGGCATACCAGTCCGTGCTCCCGCGTGCCGGGTCCGGGTTGGGCTCGGCCAGGATGGCCGCATGCATCGGGGAGAGCCGTCGCGTCAGATGGGCCGAGATCTGCGCCCAGGCGGCGACCACCGGCTGCCCGCCCGTGGCCAGCGCGTGCAGGTCGGCGTCGCGTGTCGTGGCGGCGAGGCTACGCGCCATGGTTCAGGGAGCCCGGCCTGGGGCGGGAGGCGCAGCCGCCGGTGGCGCCGGTGCCGGTGCTCCGACAGGACCGGTGGGGGGCGCAGGCGTTACGATCTCCGCCGGAACCGGCGTAGTGCGCGGGATGCACGCTCCATCCGACTGTGCCGGCGTCACCCCGGCTTCCCGCAGGAACTCCAGTAGCGCCTCGGTCTTCTGCGCATAGGACACGCGCTCGGCCATCTGCGCGTTGACGAAATTGAAGGTGTTCACCCCCACCACCCGCCCACACCGGTCCACCAGCGGTCCGCCTGAATTGCCCTGGCTGATCGCGGCGGTATGCGGCATGATGGGCAGCCCACCTGGCGTGGTCTGGATTGCCGAAATCCGACCTTCTGTGGCGACCAGAACCGGCAATTGGGACAGGTCGCCCTGCACCACGGCGCGGAAGCGCGCGTCATTCTGTACGATCGACGCCGGAAATCCGGCCGCCACGACCTCATCCAGCCGCTCCGCCTGGCGGGTCACGGTGAATGGAGTAAGGGATGGCGCGCCCTCAATCTGCAAGAGGGCGAAATCAGGCCCGCCGGCGCCCGCCGAAGCAGTCGTTCGCACCACCCTGGCGGGAAATGCGCGGCCGAGATGCCGGCTCGTCACGATCACTTGGCCGCCTGCTGCCGCGACGACGTGATTGTTGGTCACGATTTGCCCGGGGCCGACGAAGAATCCGGTTCCAATGCTGACCCCATCCGGCTGGCCCTGCCCGAGAAGCAGGACGACCGCCTGATCCAATTGCTGTAGCAGATTCGACGGGCGGGGGGCCAACGGCGCATCCGGCGTCGACGCCTGCGTTGGCTCGGCCGGCAGATTCTGCGGCATCAGAGTGCGGTCAGGCGGAGCCAAGGCATCGGGCTCAGCCCGGCAGACATTGTCGAGAAAGGCGGCGCTGGCGCGCTGCACCTCTTCGGCCAGAGCCTCGTTGGTGCGGCGCTGTAGATCGATCGCCTGCCGAACCCTGTCCCGATCGACGAACTCGGCGGTTAGTCGGCGGTTGGCCACCGTATCCGCCAGCGCCCGCCACCCGAGCCAGAACCCCAACGCCAGGAACAGCGCAGCAATACCTAAGCCGGCCGGCAGCAGCCACCAGCGACGTGGCCCGCCTGGAGCCACGCCGCCCTGCAGCGGCGGGGGGCGGTCGGAAGGGGCGCCCCCCGAGCCGGCGGCGGGTGCCACGCGTGGTGCTGCTGACATCGGCGCGATCGCCGGCAACCAAGGCCCGAGAATAACGACTGACCCACCGGTCGCACCGAGGCCCCAACCGGCCAGAACAGGCCGCCCATCAAGCACCAGAATGGAACTCGCGGCCGGCAGAGTCAGGGCGGCGGCCAACAGCGTCGCATCCGGACCGGTATCTTTTGCGCGAGGCACAAGGTCCGCCAGGGCCTCGCGCAACAATGCCTCGGCGGCGGCGCGTCGGGGTTGCGGCAGGGCGGTAAGTGATTCCGGCTCAGCGCCGTTGGCCGTCGCCCCGTACCAAGCGAAGGAGATGATGGTGCCCGACGCGTCGCGCGTCGGCACGGGTTCGGCGAACAGGCTCTGGTAGGCACCGGCGGCGCGTTGCACATCGGCGAATCGCATCTGCACTGGCTCGCCGCCAACCAGCGCTGGATCGTCCGCGCCAGTTTGCATCAGGAATTGTGGCGATACCATGGTGCGCGCCCGAAAAGCGGTGGAATGGAAATCTAACTGACACTCATCGCGAATTCATAGTCTCTATAATATCGAAAATCAGGTTTGGAATTCACTAATTGAGCCAAGGCGTGATGGTTGCCGCGAAAGCGATGGTGCTGTGGATGCGTATGCGGCGGTCGTGGCGCATGGCGATGCAGTGCCAGAGGTCGCCCCACCACTGCCTTTCAGTGCCCATTGATCAAGGATCCGCCCGGCGAATTCAGAGCCGTTGTCGACCTTCAATACCTTTGGCGGGCGCCGTCGCCATTGTCCCAACCGCATGCGTTTCCACTGTGATGCCATCTGACCTATCTCCCCGCGTCTTGCTACGGGCCAGCGCCGCGCACGACCTACATCCATCCACATCCCATCCGCGCTTCACGTCGAAGCTTCCGGCATGTCCCGCTGGGGCCCGCAGATTTTCTGGTTGTAATGACCATGCCGAATTTGGCAGCAGCGGCGCATCCTCAATTCTGATGATTGCGGTGATGGAATCTCAGAGCCGATCCGGAAAGGAATTGAGTCGACTGAATCGGATGTGATTCGCTGGTCCTGTGAACGATTCGCGGGGGCTTGGGATGGCATGGACGGCGGAACATCGACGCCTGGCGGATCGGCGCGGGCTGCGTTACCCGTCTGACCTGACGGATGCCGAATTTGCGCTGGTGGCGCCGCTGATCCGCCCGGCAAGGCATGGTGGGCGCCCGCGCACGGCGGATGCGCGAGGTGCTGAACGCCGTGTTCTACGTGCTCTCCACCGGCTGCCAGTGGCAGGCTCTGCCGAAGGACCTGCCGCCGAAGAGCACGGTCTGGGACTACTTATCCCGATGGGAATGGGAAGGGACCATCGAGCGCATCCATCATGCGCTCTACGTCGCCGTGCGAGAGCAGGCCGGGCGCGAGGCGAGCCCGACGACGGCGATCATCGACAGCCAGACGGCGAAGGGCGCGCAAAAGGGGGCGCTACGCTCGATCCGTCCGGCTACGACGCGGGCAAGAAGGTCGTCGGCCGCAAGCGCCACCTGCTGACCGACACCATCGGGATGCTGCTCGCCGTCATCATGCATCCCGCCTGTGTGCAGGACCGCGACGGGGCTGAGCCGCTGCTTCGGCAGGCGCGCAGGCTGTTCCCGTTCGTCGAGCGCATCATCGGCGATGCGGGCTATCAGGGACCGAAGATGGCCGCTGCCGTTGACCGGGTCGATGCTGTCCGTCATCGAGGTGATGACCCAGCAGGTTGAGCGGCTGACCAGGCGCGTGCTCGACGATCCGCGACGAAGGCCTGGTGCGTAACAAGGCGGTGCACATCGCGCTCGGCGTGCGGGCGGACGGCACCAAGGAGATCCTTGGCCTGTGGCTTGAGCAGAACGAGGGGGCGAAGTTCTGGCTGCGCGTCATGAACGAGCTGCGCAACCGCGGCGTCGAGGACATGCTGCTGGCCGTGGTCGACGGCCTGAAGGGCTTTCCCGAGGCGATCCTGGCGGTATTCCCCGGTGGATGACGGCGGCGGCGATGTAGATCATGGCGGAGAAGCTGAGGTCTGTTTTGTCAGCGCGTAGGGCGATGCGTTTGAATTCCTTGAGCTTGCAGAAGAAGTTCTCGATGAGGTGACGCCACTTGTAGAGGTCTCGGTCGAGCGCCAGAGGTTTGGCGCGGCGCGGGTGCTGCGAGATGACGATCTTGGCGCCGCGTGCATTGAGATCGGCGATGATCCGGTCACTGTCGAAAGCCTTGTCGGCGATGAGGCCACCGAACTCGACGCCGTCCCGAAGAGGCTCGACACCCACCGTGTCGAAGCGATGGCCTGGCAGAAGCTGGAAACGGACGAGGTTGCCGAGCGCGTCGGTGAGCGCGAGGATCTTGGTGGTCATGCCACCTTTGGAGCGGCCTATGGCCTGGCTCTGAGTCCCCCTTTTGCGCCCTGGCCGTGGGGGTAAACCTTGACGATCGTGGCATCGACCATCGCGTATTCCATGTCGGGTTCGTCCGAGCAGGCCGCGAAGAGCTTCGCGAAGACATCGGCCTTGCGCCAGTCGCTGAAGCGCCTGAACGCCGTGCTCCAGTTACCGAACACTGCCGGCAGGTCACGCCAGGGGCTACCTGTCCGCGCGATCCACAACACCGCTTCGACAAACCGCCGATTATCGCCGCCGCTCCGTCCAGGATCAGTCGGCTTGCCCAGACAGTGTGGCTCCATCTTCGCCCACTGGGCGTCCGTCAGAACGTAGCGGTCCATCCACAGCTTGAATCACGTTCGCTCACTCGCGTGAATCCCCACAGGGCCTACACCACCAACGCCATCGAGGCGCTGAACGCCAAGCTGCGCCGCGTCGTCCGCGCCAGGGGCCATTTCCCCACCGACGAGGCCACGCTTAAGCTGCTGTTTCTGGTCTTGAACAGGACTGAGAAGCAATGGACCATGCCACCGCGTGAGTGGTCCATCGCCAAGGCTCAGTTCGCCGTCCTGTGAACCGCCCCGGGTTTGCCGGAGGCTGTTTGGTTTGAGTTACGCCGCCAGGGCCACGTTCTCCTGGGCGGCATAGTAGAGTGCTTCGGCCTCGGCGGGCGGGATACTGCCGATGGGCTCCAGCAGCCGCCGATGGTTGAACCAGTCCGCGCACTCGAGGGTGGCGAGTTCCACGGCCTCGAGCGACCGCCAAGGGCCGCGCCGGTGAATGACCTCGGCCTTGTAGAGACCGTTGATGCTCTCGGCCAAGGCGTTGTCGTAGCTGTCACCGACGCTGCCGACGGACGGTTCGATGCCGGCCTGGGGGAGGCGCTCAGTGTAGTGAATGGAGACGTACTGACTGCCCCTGTCGCTGTGATGCACGAGACCGCCGCGATGCAGCGGACGCCGCTCGTGCAGGGCCTGTTCCAGCGCATCCAGTACGAAGCCGGTATGCGCGGTCCGCGACACGCGCCAGCCGACGATCCGCCGTGCATAGGCATCGATGATGAAGGCGACGTGGACGAAGCCCGACCAGGTCGCGACATAGGTGAAGTCGGAGACCCACAATGCGTTCGGGCGCGGCGCCTTGAATTGCCGGTTGACGTGGTCCAGCGGGCAAGGGGTGGCCTTGTCACTGATCGTCGTCCTGACTGGCTTGCCGCGGATCACGCCCCGCAGGCCCATGCCGCGCATCAGGCGCGCGACGGTGCACCGTGCCAGGTCATGGCCCTCGCGCCTCAGCTGCCGCCAGACCTTGCGTACGCCGTAGACGCGGAAGTTCTCCTCGAACACGCGCGCGATCTCGGGCCTCAGCGCGGCGTCGCGCCGAGCCCGGGCCGGAAGCATCGCCGGATCACGCCGCCGGGCCACCTGCGCGCGATAGAGCGGCCTCCGACCTGATTGAATCGCGAAAGTCCTTCCCCGACGCGGAGCTG
>JAYSDS010000040.1:23380-41211 GCA_041914265.1 Roseomonas sp. | reverse complement strand
TGGCTGATGATGCCGAAGCCCGGCAGGATCATGATGTAGACTTCGGGGTGGCCGAAGAACCAGAACAGGTGCTGGAACAGCACCGGGTCGCCGCCGCCTTCCGGCTTGAAGAAGGCCGTGCCGAAGTTGCGGTCGGTGATCAGCATCGTGATCGCGCCCGCGAGCACCGGCACCGAGAGCAGCAGCAGGAAGGCGGTGACCAGCATCGACCACACGAACAGCGGCATCTTGTGCAGGGTCATGCCCGGCGCGCGCATGTTCAGGATGGTGGTGATGAAGTTCGCCGCGCCCATGATGGACGACGCACCGGCGAGGTGCAGCGAGAACAGCGCCAAGTCCATCGCCATGGACGGGTGGTACTGGTTCGAGGACAGCGGCGGATAGATCGTCCAGCCCGCGCCCGGCCCCTCACCCACGAAGGCGGAGGAGAGCAGCATCAGGAAGGCCGGCACCAGCAGCCAGAAGCTGATGTTGTTCATCCGCGGGAAGGCCATGTCCGGCGCGCCGATCATGATCGGCACGAACCAGTTGCCGAACCCGCCGATCAGCGCGGGCATGACGACGAAGAACACCATGATCAGGCCGTGGGCGGAGACCATCGCGTTCCAGATCTGCCCGTCGGCGAAGATCTGCATCCCCGGCTCCTGCAGCTCGATCCGCATGAGCACCGAGATGCCCACGCCGATGAGCGCCGCGAAGACGGCGAAGATGATGTAGAGCGTCCCGATGTCCTTGTGGTTCGTCGAGAACAGCCAGCGTCCGACGAAGCCCGGCTTGTGGTCGTGGTCGTCGTGATGCGTGTCGATTGCGGTCGCCATTGGTTTGTCCTCCGGGTCGCGCCTTAGCGGCGCGCCTCCGCCATCTGCACGGTGTCGGTTTCGGGCGCGGCGGCGGTCACCGCCGGGGCGGCAGGCGCATCGGCGCTGGCGAAGCGCGTGCGCGCCTCGGCCACCCACTTGTCGAAGTCCTCGCGGCTGACCGCGCGCACCGCGATCGGCATGAACCAGTGGTTCGTCCCGCAGATCTGGTTGCACTGGCCGTAGAAGACGCCCTCATGGTCCGCACGCATCCAGGTCTCGAGCGCACGGCCCGGGATCGTGTAGCGCTGCACGCCGAGCGCGGGGACGAAGAAGGAGTGGATCACGTCATAGCCCTGCGTCAGAACGCGGACATTGGCGTTTACCGGGATCACCAGCTCGTTGTCGACGGCCAGGCGATAGAGGTGGCGGCGCTCCGGCGGCAGCTGATCCTCGGGGATCGGGTAGCTGTCGAAGGAGAAGTTGCCGTGATCCGGATAGGTGTAGTGCCAGTACCACTGGCGGCCCTGCACCGTGATGGTGATGTCGGCGTCACGCGTCCGATCCTCGTAGTAGATCAGGCGGAAGGACGGGATCGCGATCACCAGCAGGATGATCACCGGCACCGCGGTCCAGGCCACTTCCAGCAGCGTGTGGTGGCTGGTGGTGGACGGCGTCGGGTTCACCGAGGCGCGGAAGCGCCACACGCAGATCGCGAGCAGGATCAGCACGAAGACCGTGATCACCGCGATGATGGCGAAGACCAGCGCATTGAAGTCGTGGATCGCTTCCTTGATCGGGCCGCCTGCCGGCTGCAGCCCCATGCCCCATGCCTGGGGCGCGCCCACCATGCCTTCCTCGGCCATGGCCGGCGCCGCCATCAATGCGATCGCCAGACAGCCCATAGCCGCCCACAGGCGCTTCAAACCGCTTACCCGCATCACTGTTTCCCCGTCGCGCCAAGACGCGACCCCTAGACGTCCCGATCCACGCCACCGCCCGGCCAGGCGTTGCGCGCGCCGCCGGTCCCAATTCCGGCAACGTGGTCAGACCATACCGGGGGCGCCACACACAGCACAAGGGAGCACGCCTTGATATGACGCAAGTGCCGCGGGTCGTTCCGCCTTGCGTCACACCGGCGGCAAAGCCGCCTAATCCGCCGCGAGCGCGGGGATGAAGGCGGTCGGGTTGCGCATCTGGACCAGGGTGAAGATCCCTGCCGGCGGGCAGGGCTGGATGAACTCCACCGCCGTCGTTTCAGGCACGAACAGGTCGCGCAGCGCGAAGTCCGGATGCCAGCCGAGTCGGCGCGACAGCGGCGCCATGGCGCGCTCGATCCACCAGCGCGGCCCACCCTCGGCGGCGAAGTGATTCACGAACAGCAGATGCCCGCCCGGACGCACCACGCGCGACATCTCGGCGAAGAGCCGCTTCGCATCCGGCACCACCGAGGCGGTGAACATCGCCACGGCGATGTCGAACGACCCGTCAGCGAAGGCCATCTCCTCGGCGTTCATCTCGACGAGGCCGCGCACATTGGGCAGCTTCTCCTCGGCGACGCGCTCGCGCGCCTTTTCGAGCATGTCCCGCGAGAGGTCGATGCCGACCACCTGCAGATCGCGCCGATACAGCGGCAGGGCCAAGCCCGTGCCCACGCCGACCTCGAGCACCCGGGGCCCGGCCAGGCGGTTCACCGCGGCCACGGCGCGCCGCCGGCCGAAGCCGGACACACCGCCGAAGACGACGTCGTAAACGCCCGCCCAGCGGCGATAGGCCTCCCGAACGCTGTCGGCATCGAGCGCAGCGCGGGCATGCCCACGCTCCTCGGCCCCTTTGGCCAGTCCGATGTCCGCCATCGATTCCCTCACGCGCGTGCCCCGGATGCCGGGGCCGCAGCACCCCGGCCGGCCCCTCGGCCGCCGAAACCATGCAAGCGATGCGGGGCTTCGCTAGACCAGTGGCGCGGCGCGTGCAAGCACAGCCTGCGGGACGCCCCCGCCACCCCAGCGTGGGGACGCAGGGTCAAGTCGCGCGCCGCCGGTCCGGCAGGGCCACCAGCACCCCGCCAAAGGCCACGATCGCCATGCCGAGCACCGTCAGCCCGTCCGGCACATCCCCGAAGACCAGCATCCCCGCCAGCACCGCCCAGATGATCTGAGTATAGGACATCGGCGCGAGGAGACTCGCCGGCGCCCGGGCGAAGGCCATGACCAGCAGCCCATGCCCGAGTCCCCCCAGAACGCCGAGCAGCACCAGCGCCCCCCAGCCCTCCGGCGTCGGCCAGGTCCAGATGAAGGGCGTCGTCGCCGTCAGCACCACCGAGGCCGAGAGGCTGGTGTGGAAGATGGTGGTGCGCGGATCGTCCAGCCCGGCGAGCCGCCGCGTCAGGATCTGGTAGACGGCGAAGAAGGCCGCCGTGCCGAGCGGCAGCACCATGGCCCAGTGCATCGGCGCGCCCCCGAACAGGAAAGGCGGGCGCAGCAGCACCAGCACGCCGAACATTCCGATCGCGACACCCGCCCAGCGGCGCCATCCCACGGCCTCCTTCAGCACGATCGCCGCCAGGATGATGGTGAAGAGCGGCGAGGCGAACCCGACCGCCGTGGCATCGGCGAGCGGGATGTGTACCAGCGCGTTGGTGAAGATGAAGTTGCAGCTCGCCAGCATCAGGCTGCGCAGGGTCTGCAGTCCCGGCGCGCGCGAACGCCAGGGAAAGTGCCCGGTGACCACGCGCAGCGCGATGGCGACGGTGATGAAGCCGAACAGGAAGCGCGCCCACATCACCTGCGTGACGGGGAAGCCCGCCGCGAGCAGCTTGATGAGGGTGTCCATGCAGACGAAGGTCGCCAGCGCACAAAGCTGCAGCGCGACGCCGGCGAGACGGGAATGCATGGTCAGCAGGGCAGGCGGAGGGGGTATTGGCCCCGCCGGATCTCCCGGGAAGCCCCGATCCCGCCGCGGTTGCCATCGGAAGAGCCTTGGACGCCATCACCTGATGTTGGACGCCAGGAGCATCCTTGCCGCCGTCCAGAGGCGCTGCTGCCGCTGTGGAATTGGAGTGGCAAAGCCCCTCTCCGATCGCCCTTGCCGCTGCCGACGACCTTCAGCCTCACAGGAAATCCCGCAACAGCGCCACCAGCGGCTTGTCCGCCGGCGGCATCGCGTAGTCCCCGAGCCGCTGCGGCCTCACCCAGGCCAGGGCCTGCCCTTCCTGCGCCGTCACCTGCCCCTGCCAGCGCCGGCACAGGTAGAGCGGCATCAGCAGATGAAAATTCTCGTAGCCATGGGAGGCGAAGGCGAAGGGCGCCAGGCAGGCCTCGGTCACGTCGATGCCGAGCTCTTCCTTCAGCTCCCGGATCAGCGCTTCCTCGGGTGTCTCCCCCGCATGGACCTTGCCGCCGGGGAACTCCCACAGCCCCGCGAGCGGCTTGCCTTCCGGCCGGCGGGCGAGGAGCACACGATTATCCGGGTCGATCAGACCGACCGCCGCGACCAGCAGGATGCGCTTGCCGATGCCCTCCATTGGGGCGGGTGCTTCGGCGGTCACCGGCGGTGCGGGGCTGACATCGGCGCGCCCGGCCTCGAACAGCCGCACCGGCATGGCGCCGCCGCGGGAGAGGAAATCCTGGGCGCCAACCCCGGTCTCGCGGAAGCCGATGCGCTTCAGCACGGCGGCGGAGCGCGCATTGTCGATCAGCGCGCTCGCCGTCAGCCGGTCGATGTCGAGATTGGCGAGCGCCCATCGCGCCAGCCTCCCGGCCGCTTCAGGCGCGACGCCCTGTCCCCAGTGGCGGCGCCCGACCCAGTAGCCCAGTTCGGCCGACCGCTCCTCGCGGTCGCGCGTCAGGCCGACGCAGCCGACCAGCACGTCATCCGACCGCCGCGCGATGGCGAGGTGATACGCCTCGCCCTCGGCAATGCGATCCGCGGTGGAACCGATCCATTCATCGGCCAGGTCGCGCGGATAGGGGAAGGGCACGCGGGCAAGGGTCTTCGCCACCTCCCAGTCGTTCACCAGGCGGTGCAGTTCGGCGGCGTCCTCGGCGCGCAGGGGGCGCAGCAGGAAACGGTCCGTCTCGAGTGGGGCGAAGGTCACGGCGGAGTCGGGCATGCCGCTGCCAGGAACGGCGAGGGCGCCGCCGCCGTCAAGGCTTGCGCGCCACCAGCAATACGAAGATCGGCGCAGCGTGGCGCGGAAGCGGCAGCAGGGCCGCGGCGACCCGACCGAGCAGGAAGGAAACGCCCAGGGACGCATACCAGGATGGGCGGGCGGCGAACCACGGTCCTTCCGGTGGCGCCTTGATCGGTGCCAGCCGGCCCATCCAATGGATCAGCGGCTGCACCGCGACGGGGGCGAGGGGAAGCACGGCCTCGACCGACAGCCCCAGCCGATCCGCGAGGCCGCGCATGGCCCGCTCGCTCCACCAGGACAGATGGTGCGGCGGCGCGTTGAAGGCGAAATCCGGAATCGCCGTCATGGCCGAGGGCCAGATCGGCGCGCCGAGCATCAGCAGCCCCCCCGGCTTGAGGCAGCGGACCATATCCTGCGCCAGGCGCAGCGGGTCGACGACATGCTCAATGACCTGGAAGGCGCAGGCGGCGTCATACGCCGCCCCGTGCGCGGCCGCATGATCAGCCAGGCTCTCCGCCCGGATCTCCGCCTCGAGCGCGGCATAGGCCGCCGGATTCGGGTCCAGCCCGACATACCGCGCTTCGGGGATGAGGCGGGCGAAGGCGCCGGCCCCGGCGCCGACCTCCAGCACCGCGTCGCCGGACCGGATGCGCGCGGCGGCATGCGGGTATTCGGCGCGGTCGCGCCCCGCGGCGCGCACCCGGCCACCGGCATCGAGGCGCCGGTACAGAGCCTCGTAGAAGGCGCCGTCGCCTTCCTCCGCCGGGGCGAAGAAGACGAGATCGCAGGGGCTGCGGTACACGCCGATGCGGCCGCCCGGCAGGGGCGTCGGGTCGACACGGAAGGCACGGCGCCACAACCCGCGCAGCAGCGCCGGGGAGACCTCCTGCACCAGCCGCGCCGGTTCGCCGGTGATGGGGCAGATGCCGGGCGTCACGCCGCCGCGCCGGGGGCATGGCGGCGCAGCACGCGCACCTGCTCGGGGCCGAGCACCTCGTATTCGATGTGACGCCAGCGGATCACCCGCGTCCGCGCGCTGGTCCAGAACAGCGCGGCGACCGCCGGCGCGGTGACCGGCGCCAGCAGGCCGAGCAGGAGCTGCACGCCCCGCGCCACCATCCCCTCGCGGATACCGATCGCCCGCGTCACCCTGTCATGCAGCGCCGCGCGCGCCAGCCCCACCGCCGAGACCGCCACGACGAATCCGACCGCCACCACATCCCCCGTCAGGCCGAGCAGCGCGACCGGCAGGGCCAGCGCCTCGGCATGCAGCGCGACACCGAGCCAGGCCCAGAGCGACGGGACATAGACATGGACGATCTGGAGCTGCCGCGTCTTGAAGGCGATGGCCTCGCGGTCGCCGCCCTCCGGCGGGGTGGGCAGCAGGACGGCCCGCCGCGTCAGCACGCGCAGCCCGAGCGCCCGCGCCCGCCGGCTGATCGCGCCATCGGTCGAGAAGGTGTTCGCGAGCGCACCGGCCAGGTCCATGCGCGCCAGCGCGTCGCGCGAGATCGCGACCGACCCGCCCCAGACCAGCCCGGAAGCCAGGAAGCGCGGCCCCAGCGCCAGCGAGCGGTCGAGCCAAGCGACCACATGCCGCCCCGGCCCCGCGCCATCCAGCGCATGCCAGCGATAGCCGGTGACGACATCCGCCGCCCCGTTCATCGCCGGCGTCGCGAGCCAGGAGAGCCAATGGTCCTGCGGCAGGATGTCGGCATCGAGCAGCACCAGCGCGTCGTCATCCGCATCTACCCGCGCCAGGGCGGCGATCATGTTCGTCGCCTTCTGGCTGCGCGTGTCGTCGAGCCCGGCGACGACGATCTCGATCGGGAAGGGCAGCAGGTGTTCCAGCTCGCGTACCTGGGCGAGCGCCGGGTCGCTCTCGGCCTCGACGGCGACGAGCATCCGGCGCGGCCGCAGCGTCTGCCGCGCCAGGGCGGCGAAGAGGGCCGGCAGGCCCGCGGTACGCCCCGTCACGGCGAGCAGCAGCGTCACGCGGCCCGGCACCGCGATGGCCGGGGCGCGGAAGAAGCGCAGGAACCAGACGACGCCGGCCAGCCATGCCAGCGTCGCCAGCAGCGCGGCGGTGCCGAGGAGAACCGTCACGCCGCGCCCTGCCCGGTCAGCGCTTCGACTCGATCGCGTCCCAGATCGCCTTTTCCAGATACACGCCGTCGAAGCGCGCGATCTCCTGCAGGCCGGTCGGCGAGGTCACGTTGATCTCGGTGAGGAAGCCGCCGATCACGTCGATGCCGACGAAGATCATGCCGCGCTTCTTCAGCTCGGGGCCGATCGCCGCGCAGATCTCCTTCTCGCGGTCGGTCAGCGTGGTCGGTTCGGGACGGCCGCCGACATGCATGTTGGACCGCGCCTCGCCGGCCGCGGGCACGCGGTTGATCGCCCCCAGCGCGACGCCGTCCACCAGGATGATGCGCTTGTCGCCCTGGCGCACGGCGGGGACGTATTTCTGCACCACCAGGGGCTCGCGCGAGCGTTCGGTGAACATCTCGATCAGCGAGTTCATGTTGGGGTCATCGGCGCGCAGATGGAACACGCCGGCGCCGCCATTGCCGAACAGCGGCTTGATGATGATCTCGCCATGCTCCTCGCGGAACGCCGCGATGCGCCGGCGATCCGCGGTGACCAGCGTGATCGGCATCAGGTCGGGGAAGTGGGTGACGAACAGCTTCTCGGGCGCGTTGCGCACCTCGGCCGGGTCGTTCACCACCAGCGTCTTGGGGTGGATGTGCTCCAGGATGTGGGTGGCCGTGATGTAGGCCATGTCGAAGGGCGGATCCTGGCGCATCAGCACCACATCCGCATCCTTGCCGAGGTCGATTTCCGCCTCACGCCCGAAGGTGAAGTGGTTGCCCTTCTCGCGGCGGACCTCGATCGGCTTGGCCCAGGCGGTGACACGCCCGCCGCGCAGGGCCAGGTCGCGCACATGGTAATGCCACAGCGCATGGCCGCGCGCCTGCGCTTCGAGCATCAGGGCGAAGGTGGAATCGGCGTCGATGTTGATGGATTCGATCGGGTCCATCTGGACCGCGACGCGAAGGCTGCGGGTCATGGGCGCATTCCTGAAACCTGGTCCGAGGCGGACCGCTTGGATGCTGTCGTGCCACCCCCAGCCGGAATGCGCCAGAGGGCCCGGGCAACGCCCTCATTAGCAACCATGGGTTGTTTTTAGTTAAGATCGCACGATTGTGGGTTAAGACCTGTTCCGGTAACGGCTATATGTTGACGCATGGTTAAGGCCCGCTGCCGCGCGGGCCCAGAGAGCGGCAGGAGGCCGCAGCCCCCCATCCGAGGCGACGTCGCGCCATGCCGCTGCTGCCCTTCTCGTCCGACTATCCGTTCATCTGGTATGAAGAACCGTCGCTGAGGGATCCGGAGGAAATCCTGGTCCTCGGCGTCATGGCCGGCCCCGCCGAAGACACGTTGCCCGCCGAACCGCCGGCCGCCGCGATCGTTGCCGAGCCGCCCGCCATACCGGCCGAGCCCGTCGTCCCGGCGACGGTCGACCCGCCGGCCGAACCCACGCTCGTCCTGCCGGAGCCGACCGCCACACCAGCCCCGGTGGCCGTCAGCACCCCGGCCACCCTGCCGGAGGCAGCGCCTGCCACCGTTGACCCGCCGACGGCGGATCCCGCCTTCACCGTGCCGGACGAGGCTTCCTTTCCGACGCTCGCCGAGCTGGAGGCGATCCTCGCCGCCAATGCCGGCGCGCCGGCCGGGCCCACCGCCGCGGAGCGGGCCGAACTCGCCGCCCTGCTCGGTCTCGACCCCGCCATCGCGGACGATCCCGCGCTTTTCGCCGAAACCCTCGCCAACCTCCCCGACCCCGACGCCGACGCGGCGCTGGAGCAATGGCTCGCGGAATATGGCGTCGAGGGCCTTCCGCCGGACGTCACGGTTCCTGCCGGGACGTGGCAGCTCGGCTGAGAGCCTGTCTTGAAAGAGCGACAGTCGCCTCAAGGCGACTGCCGAGACAAGCTCTGAGTCAGAGAACCCGCCGCGCCACCACGTCGAGCTTCGCGAGCAGATCAGGGTCGCGCTTCTCCGGTGCGGTGATCAGGGCGTGGTCCAGTGCGCGGTCGCAGCCGGCCGGGCACGGGCCGCGCGGCGCACCCAGCGCCGGCACCACGGCCTTCACCACCGCACGGGCCTTGTCGGCGTTCGAGAACAATACCTTCACGACTTGCTCGACGGTGACGTGGTCATGGTCGGGGTGCCAGCAATCGAAGTCGGTCACCATCGCCATGGTCGCGTAGCAAAGCTCCGCCTCGCGGGCGAGCTTCGCCTCGGGCATGTTGGTCATGCCGATCACGTCGCAGCCCCATTGGCGATAGAGCAGGCTTTCCGCCCTGGTGCTGAATTGCGGGCCTTCCATGACGAGGTAGGTACCGCCGCGCGTATGGGGAATGCCGACGGCCTTCGCTGCGGATTCCAGCGCGTCGCCCAGCCGCGGGCAGACCGGATGCGCGACCGAGACATGCGCGACGCAGCCCGTGCCGAAGAAGGATTTCTCCCGCGCGAAGGTGCGGTCGATGAACTGGTCGACGATGACGAAATGCCCCGGCGGCAGTTCCTCCTTCAGCGAGCCCACCGCCGAAAGCGAAATCAGTTCCGTGCAGCCGATCCGCTTCATGGCGTCGATATTGGCACGGTAGTTCAGGGCGGAAGGCGGCGTGGGATGCCCGCGCCCATGGCGCGGCAGGAAGGCGACGCGCACGCCGGCCAGCGCGCCGGTCAGGATCTCGTCCGACGGATCGCCCCAGGGGGTGCGGACCTTCATCCATTGGCGGTCTTCCAGACCATCGAGGTCATAGACGCCCGATCCGCCGATGAAGCCGATCATGGGGGTGATGAGGTCGGTCATGAAACTGTGCCTCCGGGCTGCGCGAACGCGGTTTAGCGCGACCTGCCGCGCGTGCTAAGCAGGCAGGCATGACACGTAACGTCGTCCTTCGAGTCGTCGCGCCGCTCCTGCTGGTTGTGCTGGCGCTGTCCGCCTGTGAGGATGACCGTTATTCCCGCAGCGGCCCGATCGGCCCGCGCGGAACGGCGCTGCCGCCGCCGGACCCCGTGACGGGCACAGCGCGGACGGAACTGCCGGCGCGATAGGGGCTATTCGAAGCGGACATTGATCAGGCGGACGCCGGGCAGATCCTGGGGGCCGGCCAGCATCCGGGCAGCCGTGCCGGAGCCTTCGGATAGGCTGACAAGGCTGAAGGTGACGTCACGCAGGACGGCGCCTTCCAGGCGCGTCCGGATGAAACCGACCTCCGCGACGTGAACCGTCGTCAGTCGCGCGCGCTCTAGATTGGAGCCGATAAAGCGCACCCCGCGAAGCCTGCTCTCCAACAGGGTCGCGCCGCGCATGTCGACGTCACGGAACTCCCAACCTTCCGGCACGTGGATCCGTTCCAGCCGCGCCTCGCGAAGATTAGCGCCGCTGGTGTCGGGAAAGCCGAGCGGTGCGATGAAGCGCGCCCCGCGCAGGTCCGCGTGCTGCATGTAGGCGAGCGCGAAACGGGTGCCCTCGAAGCGCGCACCACGCAGGTCGCTCCGTTCGAAGCGCACGCGGCTGAGGTAGGCGCCGGAGAAGTCAGCACCCCGCAACGCCTGTCCGGACAGGTCGACATTCGACAGGTCGGCCTCCCGAAAATCGGCCCACGCCAGATCCCGAAAATCACCCATCGCGGCGCGCGCGAGGGCGACGAGGCCGGGAACACCCGGCTGCTGTCCGAACCGCGCCTGCTCCAACACGGCCAGCGCCTCAGCCGTCCTGCCCTGCGCGATCAGCACATGCGCGATGCCAAGCTGCGCCGCGGCGAGGTCCGGCGCCTCGGCCGCCACGATGCGGTAAGCCGCCAGGGCGCGCTCATGGTCGCGCCATCGACGCAGGACGCCGGCGCGGCGAAGCTGCGGCGCCGTCGCGCCGGGCGCGGCGGCAATGGCGGCATCGGCAGCGGCCAGTTCATCCCCGAGGCGCGACAATGCCGGCTCGGCCTGCCGCGCCGCCCACATGCCGCACTGGCTGACCTGCAGGCCGCCCCCGCGCGCTTCCCCGGGGAAGAAGCTGCGCTCATCGCCCGGCGACAAACGCACCCCGCAGAGCGAACCGGGGCCGCCCGCCAGCACATCGACCCGGGCGGGCAGCTCGCCCTTCCAGAGACTGGTGATCTCCACCGTGGCGCGCTGCCGCGGTTCCGAACCCCGATCGAGCGCTTCGACGGCGATCACGCGACCGCGGAAGGCCACCGGTGCACCCAGCGCCAACATGTCCGGACTGGCGCTCACGCTGCACGAACAGGCCAGTGCGGGCCCTGCCAGCACCGCGAAGGCCGCGGCCATCACCGCCCGTCGCCATCCCTGCCATGCCGCCATCGCCTGTCTTCCCCATGCCGCCCCGCCATCGTCCGGGACGCGGGCGGGCACGACAACCACGGCAGGTCACACGCCGGACGCGCGGCGTCAGCCGTCCAGCACGTCATCCTCGGGCTGGCGGCGGGCGCGATGCTGGTCGATCCAGGTCGCGACCGGGCGCAGCACGACATTCACCGCGAGCACCAGCGCGACCACCACCACGGCCGCGACGAATTCCCGCGCCCCGATCAGCAGCCCCAGCATCGCGACGCACCAGATCGTCGCAGCATCGCCAAGGCCGGTGACCGACCGCCCCGCCTTGATGATCGCCCCCGCGCCGAGAAAGCCCACCCCCGTCGCCACCGCGCCGAAGGCGTTGCCCCAGCCGACCTCCGGCACGCGCCGCAGCACCAGGCAGGCGAAACCGGCCGAGGCCAGGGCGACCAGCGTGCAGGTGCGGATGCCGACCGCGCTGGTGCTGATCCCGCGCTCGACCCCGATCGCCGCGCCCACGATGAAGGCGAGCAGGAGCACGATGGCCGTATCGGCCTCGGGCCCCAGCGCGGCGAGCCAGGTATCGAGCGCGGCGTTCACACGTTGAACCGGAACAGCATCACGTCGCCGTCCTTCACGACGTATTCCTTGCCTTCGACGCGCATCTTGCCGGCTTCCTTGGCACCCTGTTCGCCGCCGAGCTTCACGTAGTCGTCGTAGCCGATGGTCTCGGCGGCAATGAAGCCACGTTCGAAGTCGCCATGGATCACGCCCGCGGCCTGCGGCGCCTTCATCCCCTTGAGGATGGTCCAGGCGCGCGCCTCCTTCGGCCCCACCGTGAAGTAGGTGATCAGGCCGAGCAGCGCGTAGCCGGCGCGGATGATGCGATCGAGGCCGGAATCCTCGAGGCCCAGGGACGACAGGAATTCCGCGCGATCGGCTTCCGGCATCTGGCTGATTTCGGCCTCGATGGCGGCCGAGACCACCACCGCCTGCGCCCCTTCCGCGCGCGCCTTGGCGAAGACGCGCTCGGACTGCGCATTGCCCGTCGCCGCGCTGCCTTCCTCGACATTCGCGACATAGAGCACGGGCTTAGTGGTCATGAGCTGCAGCCGCGCCGCCGCCGCTTCCTCGCCCTTCGGCACGGCGGTCCGCGCGGGCTTGCCGGCTTCGAGCGCCGCCTTGATCGGGTCGATCAGCGCCATCTGCGCGATGACTTCCTTGTCGCCGCCGCGGGCGCGCTTCACGAGCCCCTGGGCGCGCTTTTCCAGCGAGTCCAGGTCGGCGAGCATCAGCTCCGTCTCGACCGTCTCCGCATCGCGGATCGGATCGACGTTGCCCTCGACATGGGTGACGTCGCCATCCTCGAAGCAGCGGAGCACGTGGACGATGGCATCGACCTCGCGGATATTGGCGAGGAACTGGTTGCCGAGCCCTTCGCCCTTCGAGGCGCCGCGCACCAGGCCCGCGATGTCCACGAATTCCAGGCTGGTCGGCACCGTCTTCTGCGACTTGCCGACGCGGGTCAGCTCATCGAGCCGCCGGTCCGGCACCGCGACGCGCCCGACATTCGGTTCGATGGTGCAGAAGGGATAATTCGCCGCCTGGGCCGAGGCCGTCTGCGTCAGCGCGTTGAACAGCGTGGACTTGCCGACATTGGGCAGGCCGACGATGCCGCAGTTGAAACCCATCTCAATTCCCCTCTGCGCCGCGCGTGGCGGCGTCGAATGCCATGGCGAAGGTCTCGGCGACGATGGTGGCGGCGATGCGCGCCGCGCCGTCATCCGTCACCGAGGCAAGTGCCGCCGCGCGCAGATGCCCCAGGACGACGCGGCCCGGGACGACATCGTGCGGCAGGCTCGCCGCGGCTTCCCGCGCCGCGCGCGCGGCATCGCCGGTAAACAGCAGCAGCAGCCGCGCGACGGAGGACAACGCCGCCGCGAGCGCGGCCGAATGATGCGCCTGGGCCCGCAGCATCTGCTGCGTCGAAGCGCCATCGGCCAGGTCGAACGAAGCGCGCATCGCTGACGCGGCCGAGGCCAGCGCCGCCGCCTCCCGCACCAGCGCGGCGGCGAGGATCGCCGTGCCGTTCGCGACATCCTGCGCGGAGGGTCCACCGAAATCGAGATCGTGCGGCAAGTCGGACATCACGTCTCCTGCGTCAGCAGCGCGACGCGGGTCATGAAGTCCTCGGGCTTGCCATCGACCAGCATCGGCGCGCAATCGGCTAGCGCATCGAGCAGCTTCGCGAGCCAGGCAGCATCCTGCTTCGCGAAATTGCCGAGCACATGGCCCGTCACCGCATCCTTGTGTCCCGGATGGCCGATGCCGAGCCGCACGCGCCAGAATTCGGGGCTGGCGAAGGCGCGGCGCATGTCGCGCAACCCGTTGTGGCCGGCCACGCCCCCGCCCTTCTTCACCCGCACCTTGCCGGGCGCGAGGTCGAGTTCGTCATGGAAGGCGGTGATCGCATCCACCGGCAGCTTCAGGAACGACGCGGCCTGCTGCACGGCGTCGCCGGAGGCGTTCATGTAGGTCATCGGCTTCAGCGCCAAGACCTTGCGGCCGGCGATGGTGCCTTCGCTGACCTCGCCCTTGAAGCGCTTGCGCCAGGGGGAGAAACGATGGCGGCGCGCGATCTCGTCCAGCGCCATGAAGCCGATGTTGTGGCGCTGCCGGGCGTGTTCGGAGCCCGGGTTGCCGAGGCCCACCCAGAGCAGGGGTCCATCCTGAGTAGCCATGGCCGAAAGGTCGGGGGAGATGAACTCCCCCCAAACCCCCCTCCTTTTTCTGGTCACTTGGAGGCTGACCGCCGAGGTCAGTTCCCAAAGGCCAAATAACGGTGGGGGATTCGGGGGAGGGGTCCTCCCCCGACTTCCTTACTTCTTCTTCCCGCCCTTGGCCGGGGCGGCGGCGCCGGCGGCCGGCGCCTTCTGCTTCGTCGCCTCGACCGGGCCGGGGGCCGCGGCAGGCGCGTCCTCGACCACCGTCGGCGCGGCGACCGAAGCGATCATGAAGTCGCGGCCGATGATGACCGGCTTCGCGCCGAACTGATCCTTCACCGAGGACCAGCGCAGGCCGGCGCCGATCGCCGCCTCGGCCAGGTCGACCTCGAAGGCCTCGGGCACGTTCTCGGGCTCGGCCAGCACCTCGACCTCACGGCGGACGACGTTCAGCACGCCGCCGGCCTTGATGCCCGGGCAGGTCTCTTCGTTCAGGAAGTGCACCGCCACCTTCACGCGGATGCGGGCACCCGGCGCCAGGCGCTGGAAATCGACATGGATCGGACGGTCGGTGACCGGGTGGAACTGCACGTCGCGCATCAGGCAGCGCTCCGTCGCACCGCCCTTCACGGCCACTTCATAGAGGTGCGACTGCCAGCCGCCCTTCTGCAATTCCTTCATCACGTCGCGCGGGTCGAGTGCCGCGAGCGTCGCGTCCTTCTTCGCGCCGTAGATGACAGCGGGGACAAACCCCTGACGCCGGGTTGCGCGGGCTGCCCCCTTACCTGCCTGCTCGCGCGCCTCGGCCTCGATCCGGATGGTCTGGACCATGGTCGGTGCTCCTATGCGGGTTCTGGATTGTCGTTCCGCGCCCGGATACGGGCGGCCCAACGACAAACGCCGGCCTCCAGGGGTGCCGGCGCGGGCCGCTTCTAGGCGATGCAGGTCACGCACGCAAGCGTCGCCGCGCTTGACGCGAGGCGGGGCGGAAGGGAAGCGTCGCAGGCATGGAAGGCCTCATTCTCGTTATCGTCGTGTTTCTCCTGTGCGGCTCGGGCCTGGGCATCGCCGGAATACTCCGGGCTGGCCGCGCCCGCCGGGAAGCGGAGACCCTGCGCCGCGAGGTCGCCTTCCTCCGGAACGAAGTGGCTGGAATGGCCGGGGCGCTGATCGCCGCCGGTTTCCGCCCCCCGCACGCCGCCGGCTCCCCATTGGCGCCCAGCGTCGTCGCCGAACAGGAAGACGCCGAGGCGCGCGAGGCCGCCGCCCGGGCCGCGGCCATGCCACCCGAAGCGGCCCCGCCGGAACCGGCCGGGACCATGACCGACGCTGAGGCCGGCGCCGATGCCGGGCCCCCGCCGCCCTGGGGGCGCAAGGCCCCCGCGCAGCCCCAGCGCAGCCTTGAGGAACTCATCACCCAGCGCTGGGGTGTCTGGCTCGGCGCCGGGGCGCTGCTGCTGGCCGCGGTCTTCCTGCTGCGCACCGCGATCGACGAAGGCTGGCTCGGCCCCGAAGCACGCTGCGTCCTGGCGGCCCTGCTGGGCGCGGCATTGATCCTGGGCGGGGAATGGCTCGCCAAACGCTCCCGCGCCGTGGAGGCGCCGGGCGCCCTGCCCGACTACGCGCCGCCGGCGCTCGCCGCCGGCGGCGTCGCGGCCCTGTTCGGCGCCGCCTATGCCGCCACCGGCCTCTATGCCCTGCTGCCGCCGCTCATCGGCTTCCTCGCCATGGCGGCGGTGGGCGGCCTCGGGCTGCTGCTCTCCCTGCGGCGGGGGCCGCTCGTCGCGGTGGTCGGGTTGGTCGGGGCCTTCGCGACCCCGTTGCTGGTCTCGACCGAGAACCCCTCCCTGCCCGGCCTCTTCGCCTATCTGCTGGTGGTCGTCGCGGCAGCGATGGCCGTGGTGCGCGCAACCGCCTGGGGCTGGCTCGGCTGGTCGGCGACCGTGGCGGGCGCGGTCTGGGTCCTGGTCGGCACGGGGATCGGGGCGGGGCTCGACCTGTGGGCACCGGCGCTCTTCGTCCCCCTCGCCGCCGGCTGCTTCCTGTTCCTCCTGCCACGGGAAGCACTGGGCAGTACGCTTGGCCGCCGGCTGGCGCATGTGCCACCGGCGCTGCTCGGCGCGGCACTGTTCCCGGCGGCGATCCTCGATGGCGGGATCGCGCCAATGGCCGGGATCCTGCTGCTCTCCCCGGTCGCGATCCTGGCCGGGCTGCGGGATGAGAGGCTGACGCGGCTGCCCTGGATCGCCGCGGGCCTCGGCCTGGCGGTGCTCCTGGGCTGGATGGTCCCGGCCTGGTCCCCGACCGGCGAGGCCGTGACCATCGAGGGCACGACCCAGGCCTTCATCCCCGGCGCCTGGGCACCGGCAGCGCTGACGCCCTACCTGACCGCGGCGCTGCTGCTCGGCCTCGTGCACCTGATCGCCGGGCTGGCGCTGGAAGGGCGCGGGCTCGCCTGGGCGGGGCTGGGTGCCACCGTCCCGGTGCTGACCCTGCTGGTCGCCTATGCCCGGGTGCGCGGCTTCGCCACCGATCCGAGCTGGGCACTGGCGGCCGCCGCGCTGGCCGCCCTGCATGTTGGCGCCTCGGCGCGCGGGATGCGCGCGGGCGCTCCGCTGCGCGCCGGGGCGCATGCCGCCGCCGCCACGGCCGCGCTGGCCCTCGGCGTCGCGATGGTGCTGCGCGACCAGTGGCTGACGCTCGCCGTGGCGCTGTTCCTGCCGCCGCTCGCCATGATTGCGGCGCGGACCGGGCTCGATGCGCTGCGCCGCGTCGCCGCCGTGGTCGCAACAGTGGTGCTGGTGCGCCTGGCGCTGAACGGCTTCGTGCTGGGCTATGACTGGGGCACGACACCGCTGCTGAACGGGCTGCTGTTGGCCTATGGCGTGCCGGCTGCCTGCTTCTGGTGGGCGGCGCGGGGCTTCCTGCGGGTGCGGGACGGCATCGTGGTGCGCCTGCTGGAATGCGGCGCCGCGCTGTTCGCCATGCTGCTGGTGTTGCTCGAGATCCGCCACGCCATCCAGGCCGGGGCTCTCGACGCCCAGGCCTGGGACTTCATCGAGGCCGCCTGGCAGCTCAGCGCGCTGTTTGCCTGCGCCATCCTCGCCCTGATGATCCATCGGCGGACCGGGCGGGTGGCGATGCTGTGGGCCGCGCGCGCAGCCAGCGTCGTGGGCATTGTCATCGGGCTCGTCATCCTGCTGCGCAACCCCTGGGCCGAGACGCATGACATCGGCTCCCTGCCGATCCTGAACGCGCTGTTGCCGGCCTATCTGCTGCCGGCGCTGATGGCGGCCTGGGCCGTGGCCCGGGCACCGGAGGCCCGCGAACCGCCGGGGGCGGCACAGCTCCTCGCGCTCTATGCGCTCGCCTCGGGCTTCGCCTGGATCACGCTGGAAGTCCGCCGCGCCTTCCATCCCGAACTGCTGAGCAAGGGCGCGATCGGCGAGGCCGAGATGTACGCCTATTCCGGCGCCTGGCTGTTGTTGGGGGCGATGCTGATCACCATCGGCATCCGCGCCGGACGGAAGGAAATCCGCCTCGCCGCGCTGGCGGTGATCGCGCTGGCAACCTTCAAGGTGTTCCTGGTGGACATGGATACGCTGGTGGGGCTGTGGCGCGTGCTGTCCTTCCTCGGGCTGGGACTGGCACTGATCGCACTCGGGGCGATCTACCGGCGGTTCGTGATGACGAAGGCGTAGGTGGAGGGGACGCGGCGCCCTTCCTGATTACAGGGCTGGTTCCGCTGGAAAAGGGGGGGGGGGGGGGGGGGCGCCGGCGCCCCCCCCCCCCCCCCCCCCCGGCGGCGCGCGC
>JAYSDS010000040.1:0-23370 GCA_041914265.1 Roseomonas sp. | reverse complement strand
GCGTGGGGGGTGGGGACGCGGCGCCCTGCCTGATAACCGGGGTGTTCCCGCGGGAAACGGCCGGCGGGGCGCCGCCCCTCCGCACCACCCCACCAGGCCACTGTGTGGCCTGGACCGCCGACACTTGGTTCCTGGCACGACGTCGATGCTGAACCCTCGCAGCGCGTTTGGGGCGCAGGAGCGGGTCTCGGCGCTTGTCCTGACCGCGGCGCTGGGCGCCAAGTGACGGTTTCCAAAGGCCTCGGGCCTTTGGCGGGGTGGTTTGGAGGGGCGGCGCCCCTCCAACCTCCGCAGCGGAAGTAGGCCAGTCATCAGGAAGGCACTTCGGCCTTTGGTAGGGAGGGGCAAAGCCCATCCCCGGCCTCCCGTCACCATATCGGCGCGCGCATAAGGCAGCGCGCCTCACCCCTGCGTCACATCGTCGGCAGTTCGACCGGGCTCACGTCCCACACCGCCCCGCTGGCCGGCGGGGTACAGAGGATCGGCAGGGCGTTCGGCGTACGCACATTCGGCTTGTGGCCCAGCGCCATCCGCAGCGCGCGGAACAGCGCGCCATGCGCCACCACCAGCACCGGCCCCGGCAGCGCGGTGGCACGATTGATCGCCGTGACCGCGCGGTCGTGCAGGCCCTGGAAGGTCTCCGCCCCATCGGGCGTGAAGCTTCCGGCGATCCAGTCGTCGTACCAATCGCCCATCGGCTTGCCTTCCTCGGCGCCGAAGGCGACTTCCTGCAGGTCGATATCGGTCGAGACCGGCAGCTGCAGCGCCTCGGCCGCGATCTCGGCCGTGCGCACGGCCCGCGACAGAGGGGAAGCGACGATGGTGACGATGCCGCGGTCGACCAGCGCCGTGGCGGCACGCCGCGCCTGCTGAAGCCCGACCGCGTTCAGCGGGATATCGGTGCGGCCCTGGCTGCGGCCCTCGGCGTTCCAGTCGGTTTCGCCGTGACGGAGGAACCAGAAGGGGATGGGGTTCAGGGTCGGGGTCACGCGGGGTCTCCGGCCAGGGCGATGCAGGCGAAGCCGACCTTCGCCTCGGTCGGCACGCCGAAGCGCGCGGTGTGACGCGCCGGCAGGCCGCCTGGGAAGTGCTTCACGTATTCGGCGTTGCACTCGTCGTAATCGGCGGGGTCGGTGATCAGCATCGTCACCTGCATGGCGCGGTCGAGGCTGCTGCCCGCCTCCCGCAGGATGGCGTCCACCTTGGCGAGGGCGTTGCGCGTCTGCTCGGTGGCGGTGGCGCCGCGATGGATGCCGTTGGCCGGATCGTGCGGGGCGGAATGCCCCGACACGAACACCAGGCCACCGGCACGGGTGGCGCGGCTGAAGGGCCGCTTCTCCCCCGGAGCCGGCGGCTCGATGATGGCGAAGGGCGCGCTCACGCCAGGCCTTCGGCGGCGAGCACGCGCTGCACGGCCGGGCGCGCCTTCATCCGCGCGTAGTGGGCCGCGACATTCGCGGGCAGTTCCTTGCCCATCCGGCCGTTCCACCAGAAGGAGACATAGAACAGCGCGCTGTCGGCGAAGGAGTAGTCGCCGAGCAGATAGTCCTTGCCCGCCAGCGCCGCGTCGAGCAGGCCGAGCCCCTTCGAGAAGATCTCCGCGCCCCGGGCCTTCACCGCTTCGGCATCCGCCTCGGAAGGGGCGAAGTTCGACGGGCGGAACATGCGCGAGAAGCCCTGCATGTGCAGCGTGGCGACGCAGTAGTCGGTGTATTCCAGCGCCTTGGCCTGCGCATCCATGCCGGACGGCATCAGGTGCGCGGTCGGGAAGCGCGAGGCGAGCCAGAAGGCGATCGCGGGGTACTCGGTCATGATGGACCCGTCCTCGCGCTCGAAGGTCGGCACCTTCGACTTGGGGTTCTTGCCGGCGAATTCCGGCTTGAACTGCGCGCCCTCGCGCAGGTTGACCAGCACGGCCTCATAGGGGGCGCCGATCTCTTCCAGCAGGATGTGGATGCCGACCGAACAGGCGCCGGGGGAATAGTAGAGCTTCATGCCGTGTGTCCTTCCGAGCAGCCGCCAAGTGGCGGCAGGCGCCGGAGGATCGGGCGGGTCGGGCAGCTTGGCAAGGAAGGGCCGGGACACAGGAGACGCCGGCCCGTCGCGGGCCGCCGGCACCCCTCGCCGATCAGCCCCGGCGCGCCGTCAGTTGAACAGGGAGGAGACGGAGCTTTCCTCGCTGATCCGCTTCATCGCCTCGGCGAGCAGCGGCGCGATGGTGAGCTGGCGGATGTTGCGCGACACGCGCACCGCCTCGGTCGCCTGGATCGAATCAGTGACGGTCATCATCTCGATCGGCGCGGCGCCGATGCGCGCCACCGCCCCACCCGAGAAGACGCCGTGCGTCACGTAGACGCCGGCCGACTTCGCGCCGTTCTTCAGCAGCGCTTCGGCCGCGTTGCACAGCGTGCCGCCGGAATCGACGATGTCGTCCACCAGCAGGCAATGGCGGCCTTCGACCTCGCCGATCACGTTCATCACTTCCGACACACCGGCGCGCGGGCGCCGCTTGTCGATGATGGCGAGATCGACGCCGAGCCGCGCGGCGATCGCGCGCGCGCGCACCACGCCACCGACGTCGGGGGAGACGATCATCAGCTCCCGCCCCTCATAGCGTTCCTGGATGTCGCGCGCGAAGAGCGGCGCGGCGAAGAGGTTGTCCACGGGAATGTCGAAGAAGCCCTGGATCTGCGCGGCATGCAGATCCATCGTCAGCACGCGGTTCGCCCCGGCCGCGGTGATCAGGTTCGCCACCAGCTTGGCGCTGATCGGCGTGCGAGGACCGGATTTCCGGTCCTGCCGCGCATAGCCGAAATAGGGGATCACCGCCGTGATGCGCCGCGCGCTCGACCGCTTCAGCGCATCGAGGGTGATCAGCAGCTCCATCAGGTTGTCGTTCGCCGGATAGCTCGTGGACTGCACCACGAAGACATCCTCGCCGCGGATGTTCTCATGGATCTCGACGAACACCTCGAGGTCGGCGAAGCGGCGGACCGAGGCGTTGGTGAGCGGAAGTCCACAGGCCGCGGCCACCGCCTCGGCGAGGGGGCGGTTGGAGTTGCAGGCAACGATCTTCATGGCCGGGGGGACTCCGGGCGCCGCTGGGCGTCAATGGCGGGAGAAAGGCGGGCGGTAGGTAGCAACGTGACGCCGCCGTGTAAATCAGGCGACCGTCATTCTGACACAGCATCCGGCCAGCCTTCGCCACGGAGGAGACCCGATGCACCGGATCCGAGCATGCCTCGCACTTTGCGCAACCGTGGCCCTGTCGATACCCGATCCGGCCGGCGCGCAAAGCGGGCGCGAATATGACGCCTCAGGCCGCAGCGTCGGGCGGACGGAAGGCCAGGCGACGCAGCGGCGCTACGATGCGTCGGGGCGGCAGACCGGGCGATCGGAGACGCGCGGCGATACCACGCGCCATTACGACGCCGCCGGCCGCTCGGCCGGCCGCAGCGAGCAGCGGGGCGACACCGTCCGCCACTATGATTCGTCGGGCAGGTCCGCCGGACGGACGGAATGGTCGGGGGACCGTGCCCGGCTCTATGATTCCTCGGGCCGCAGCCTCGGCCGGATCGAGCGCAACGGGGATGCGTGGCGGCGCTACGACGCGCAGGGGCGCCTCATCGGCCGCGGCACGGGACCGGCCCCCGACCGGTGAGCCGGACCCACCGCCCGCCCGGAAGCCCGAGCGGGGGGCGTCGCGCGGCGCAACGCCCGGCGGGCGGTCAGCTCGCGTGCTTGCCGACGAGGGACTTCACCTCGTCCAGCGCCTCGGCGAAGCGCTTGTTCAGGACGGAAATCGCCTCGCTGTTGGACTTCTGGATCAGGTCGGCAATTTCCTGCAGGTTCGACACGGCCTTTTCATAGGTAGCCTTGGCGAGCTCAGCCTGCTTGGCGGCCTTGTCCTGGGGTGCGTCGGCAGCGGCGAAGGCCTTCATCGCCTCGGTCAGCTCCGCAGCGGAGGACTGCAGGATCTCCATGTGGCGCCGGGCCACCGCCTGGGCGCCTTCGAGCGCGACGCGGTTGGCCGTGGACAGCGCTTCGATGTTCTTGCGCTGCGCGGCGGCCAGCGCCTCCATGTCGGGCATGGCCGGCATCCGGAACTCGCCCAGCACCTTGAGAATATCGAAGTCCGGCTTGAATCCGAAACGGTCTGACATTGCCTGCTCCCGCGTTGGAGAATCACCGTAACGCCAATCGCGCCGCGCCGCATCATGAAGAGCATGCGACGCGTCCCAGCTCTTGTGCCCACAGCCCTTCATTCGGTTCCATAACGAAGGAAGGGGCGGAACCTCTCATCCCGTCCCGGCCCGGCCTCGCGGAAACGCCCGGCCCGAACGGGCCTCAGGCATCCTCGGGCGCCATCGGCGCCGCGGCCTCCGGCAGCAGGCGCAGGCCGCGTCCGACCTGGCCGGCACGATCCAGCAAGCGGTCGAGCGCTGCCATGGTGTGGCCGAGATCCTCGCTCTCATCCTCGACCCAGGCGCGTACCGTGCCGATCCACACGCCCACCAGCCCGAGCGCGAAAAGGCGCTGCCGCCCGACATCGACCTCGATCTCCGCGGCATCCAGCATCCAGCGCATCGACAGGGCGAGATGCGGCATGAGCAGCCCGGCGAGCCCCGGATCGCGCCGCATCTCCTTCAGGAAGCGCAGGATGCCGGCGCGATGCGGCTGCATGGCGTCGAGCCGGCGCATCATCACGTCGAACAGCCGGTCGCGTGGCGCACCGCCCTGCCCAGGAATGGTGCCGGCGAGCACGGCATGATCCACCATCCGCCCATGCAGCAGCAGCAGGTCGAACCGCGTGGGGAACCTGTCCCGCAGCGTGGCGAGCGGCAGGCCCGCCTCGGCGGCCAGCCGACCCATGGTCAGGCCGGCCCAGCCATGGTTGGCGACCACGCGCCACAGCGCGGCGATCAGGGCGTCGTCATCGGTCTCGCTCATGGCGCCACCATAGGGGGCCGAGGGGTCAGCCCGCCAGTTCGCGCGCGCGGTCCGTCGCGGCCCGGATCGCCTTCGACATGAGCGCGGGCCAGGCGTCGGGTTCCATCAGCACGTTCAGCGCGCGCTCGGTCGTGCCCTTCGGGCTGGTCACGGCCTTGCGCAGATCCGCCGCGTCCTGCGGGCTGGCCGCGAGCAACGCGCCGGAACCCGCCACGGTCGCGCGCGCCATGCTGCGCGCCAATGCCGGGGGCAGGCCCTGTTCCAGGGCGGCCTTCTCCAGCACCTCGGCCAGCAGGAAGACATAGGCCGGGCCGCCACCGGAGACGGCGGTGACGGGGTTGATCTGATCCTCCTCCTCCACCCAGGCGACCTCGCCCACCGCCCGCAGCAGCGTGTCGGCCAGCTCCTTCTGCGCCGCCGTCACGCCGGGGGCCGCGAAGGCGGCGGTGAAGCCCTGGCGCACGGCGGCCGGGGTGTTCGGCATGGCGCGTACCACCGCGGCCTGTTCCCCGAGCGCCGCGCGCATTGAGGCGACGGACCGGCCAGCCATGATCGAGACGAACAGCGTCCCTCCGGTCGCGAAGCGCGCGAAGGCGGGCAGCGTGGCCGGGGCCTCCTGCGGCTTGATGGCGAAGACCACGGCACCAGGACGGAAATCGGCGGGAATGGAAGCCGCATCGGGCACGATCGTCGCGCGCTCGGCGAAGGCCGCCGCGGCCTGGACGAAGGGTTCGACCACGACGGCGCGGGACAGGCCGCGCTCGAGCCAGCCGGACAGCATCGCGCCGCCCATCTTGCCGCAGCCGATGAGGAGGAGGTCGGGAAGGGTCTCGGTCATGGCGAGCAGCCTAGAGCAGATCGCGCCCGACCGGAATGCGGCGCGACGGCTGAAGACGGGCACGAAAACAAGGGCCTAGGGCCGATTCCCGGTGGCGGGCCCGCCGCCCGCGCGCGGACTACACCCGCCGCAGCGGCACCCGCCAGGCGAAGAAGGCACCCCCGGCCAGGAGCAGCGCCCCGGTGACGAAGAGCATGCGGAAGGCCTCCGCCAGCTCCGCCTTCAGCACGGCCGCGGCTTCCGGGCCCAGAGTGGCGACGAAGCCGGTGCCCTCCACCACCAGGCGCTGGAAGGCGGGCGCCGTGGCGGGTCCGGTCAGCGTCAGCGCGGCGAAGATCGCCGCGGCGACCAGCGCCGTGCCGATCGCCGCCCCGATGTTGCGGGAGAAGGCGATGCCGGCCGAGGCCGCACCCAGCCTTTCCCGCCCCGCGGCCGTCTGGGTGGCGACCTGCACCGGGGGAAAGGACGTGCCGACGCAGAAGGCCACCAGCGCCAGCAGCGGCGCGAGCGCGACGAGTGGCAGCGTCGCGCCAACGACGGCAAGCACCGCCCAGGCCAGGCTGCCGACCGGCAGGAAGATGGAGGGCCAGCGCATCACATGTCCCGTCCGGGCCGTCATGCGCCCGCTGAGCAGCGCACCCAGCGGGCCGCCCACCGCCATCGACAGCAGCAGCAGGCCCGAAGGGCCGGGTTCCATGCCCCGCACGGTCTGCAGCCAGGCCGGCAGGAAGGCCATCATCCCCACCTGGGCGCCCATCACGCAGACCGACATGGCATAGCAGCGCCAGATCGAGGGCTCGACGAAGACCGCGAGCGGCAGCAACGGATCGAGTGCGGCGCGTTCCACGCGCAGCAGCAGCGCCCCGGCGCCGAAGGCCAGGGCCGCCAGGCCGCCGGCGAGCGGCAGCAGCGCCGGGTCGAGCCGCCGGGCCCGGTCCAGCCCGATCAGGGCCGCCGAGACCATGACGACGAATAGGACGAGCCCGAGCCAGTCGAAGCGCAGCCGCACACCGAGCCGCGCCGGCGGTACATGGGGCAGCCGGCGCGCCAGCGCCGCGCAGGCCAGGGCCACCGGCAACAGCAGGAAGAAGATGGACCGCCAGCCGAAGGCCTGGGTCATGTAGCCCCCCGCCACCGGCCCGAAGGCCGAGGCGAAGGCATAGGAGCCGGCGATGCGCGCCTGGTAGCGGCCGCGGTCGCGCGGCAGCAGCGCCTCACCGATCAGCGCCTGGGAGAGGGTCAGCAGCGCGCCGCCGCCGAAGCCCTGGACGATTCGCGCCGTGATCAGGGCCGGTAAGGTCGGCGCCAGGGCGCAGCAAAGACACCCGATGGAGAAGACCGCCAGCGCCCCGAACAGCATGCGCCGCCGGCCGAAGGCGTCGCCGAGCTGGCCGAAGACCGGCGCGGCGCAGGTCGCGGCGACGAGATAGGCGATGATGATCCAGGAGGTACGCTCGATGCCGCCCATCTCGGCGGCGATGGCCGGCAGGGCGGTGGCGACGATGGTCTGGTCGACGGCGGCGAGGAAGATGACGAGCGCCACGCCGGGAAAGGCGCGGAGGAAAGCGTCGCGGAGGGCGGTCTCGGGCGTCAAACTTGGAAGCGGCAGGAGGTGCGTGGGAGGGCGGCGCCCTCCTCGGCTGCTGTGAGCGCCACCCTCAAAGGCTCCCGCTGCGCCCCATCTCCAGGAACTTCTCGCGCCGCCGGGCGCGCAGCGTCGCCCCGTCGATCTCGACCAGCGGCGCCAGCAATTCGGCGATCTTGTCGCCCAGCGCGGCGATGGTCGCCTGCGCGTCGCGATGCGCGCCGCCCAGCGGTTCGGGCACCATCGCATCGACCAGGTTCAGCTTGCGCAGGTCATCCGCGGTCAGCTTCAGCGCCTCGGCCGCCGTCGGCGCCTGGGCAGCGTCGCGCCACAGGATGGAGGCGCAGCCCTCCGGGGAGATCACCGAGTAGATCGCGTGTTCCAGCATGATGATGCGGTCGGCGGCGGCCAGTGCGATGGCCCCGCCGGACCCGCCCTCACCGATGATGGTGGCGATGAAGGGCACGGGGGCGTCGAGCCCGGCCTCGATCGACCGCGCGATGGCTTCGGCCTGGCCGCGGGCCTCGGCCTCGATGCCCGGGAAGGCGCCGGCGGTATCGACAAAGGACAGGATGGGCAGGCCGAAGCGCCCGGCGAGTTCCATCAGCCGGCGCGCCTTGCGGTAGCCCTCTGGCCGCGCCATGCCGAAATTGTGCTTCACGCGGCTTTCGGTGTCGTTGCCGCGCTCGGTGCCCAGCACCATCACGGCGCGGCCGCGGAAACGTCCCATGCCGCCCATGATCGCGGCATCGTCGGCGAAGGCGCGGTCGCCGGCGAGCGGGGTGTAGTCCTCGATCAGCGCGGCGATGAAATCGCTGCAATGCGGGCGGTCGGGATGGCGGGCAACCTGCGCCTTCTGCCAGGGGGACAGCTTGGCATAGGTCGATTTCAGCAGGGCCTGCGCCTTGTCGCGCAGGCGGCCGACCTCCTCGGCGACATCGATGCCGCCGGCGTCGGTGGTCCGGCGCAGCTCCTCGATCTTGCCCTCGAGTTCGGCGATCGGCTTTTCGAAGTCCAGGAAGTGGCG
Organism: Roseomonas sp.; assembly: GCA_041914265.1. Classification (GTDB taxonomy): domain Bacteria; phylum Pseudomonadota; class Alphaproteobacteria; order Acetobacterales; family Acetobacteraceae; genus Neoroseomonas. Next base: position 14,970 of record JAYSDS010000040.1, on the reverse strand, counting down.
CATGGCGGCGGCGGGGTTAGCCGATATCGGGGCCGGGCGCGACCCCCCTTCGGCACGGGCGACCACCGTGAACGCCGGGCGGGGATACCCGATGGCTGGAGGTCCGCGGGTGCGGCCGGGACGATGGCGGCGCCGGACGCGTCCTTGTGAGGGCCGGGTAAGTTATATTATAACATTCTATATTCACGACCGGAGCCCGCCATGTCCTTCCTCTGCGAGGTCTTTGCCCCCGACACCGGGCTCCGCAGCGATATCCGTGGCGCCTGCGCCGCCGTCAGCGCCGATGAAGCCGTGCTGCTCGAAATCCTCCGCCCCGAGGTCGCCCTCACCCTCTGGCTGCGGCCCGTCCCGGCCGGCTGGGCCCGTGCGACCAGCCCGCTCCTTGCCGCGGCCCCCTTCAGCGCCAGCGCGGAGGACATGCCCGAAGCGGCGGTCGATACGCTGCTCGCGGCGCTGGGACAGCCCGTTCCGGCCGGCCTGGCCGCCGACATGACTCAGTTGGCGCTGGTCTTCGCGGCCATCAGCGGCAAGCCCCGCATCCGCCTGCGGCTCGACGGCGTGACGGATGATTCCTGCCGACGCTTCCACATGGATTCGGTCGGGTTGCGGCTGCTGTGCACCTATCGCGGCGCGGGCACGCAATGGACCATGTGCGGGCCGGATTGCCGCGCGCCGCACCAGGCGCCCGCCTGCTCCGTCGCGCTGCTCAAGGGCAGCCGGCACGAGCCGCCCCCGCCACCCGGCTGCCTGCATCGCTCGCCGCCCGTCTCGCGCCTGCCGGCGGGCCAGCGGTCGCGGCTGCTGTTCTGCATCGACGAACCAGGGATCTTCGCATGACCACCACCGATCCGCGCCTGCCCGTCACCGTGCTGTCGGGCTTCCTCGGCGCCGGCAAGACCACGCTCCTGAACCACGTCCTCGCCAATCGCGAGGGCCGACGCGTCGCCGTCATCGTCAACGACATGAGCGAGGTGAACATCGACGCCGCGCTGGTCGGCAACACCGGCACGCTGTCGCGTACCGAGGAACGGCTGGTCGAGATGTCCAATGGCTGCATCTGCTGCACGCTGCGCGACGATCTGATGCAGGAAGTGGCGACGCTCGCGCGCGAAGGTCGCTTCGATGCCCTGCTGATCGAGAGCACCGGTATCAGCGAACCCATGCCGGTCGCCGCCACCTTCGACTTCCGGACCGAGGACGGCTTCTGCCTCGGCGACCTCGCCCGGCTCGACACGATGGTGACGGTGGTGGACGCCAAGGCCTGGCTCGAGGACTACAGCTCCGCCGACACGCTCGAGAAACGTGGCGAGACCGCGGGCGACGGCGATACGCGCCTGCTGGTGGACCTGCTGATCGAACAGGTCGAATTCGCCGACGTCATCCTGCTGAACAAGGCGGACCTGGTCTCGGCCGGGGATCTGCGGCGGCTCGCCGGCATCATCGCCACCTTCAACCCGCGTGCAGAGATCATCGCCGGTGATCATGGGCGGGTGCCGCTGTCCCATGTGCTCGGCACCGGGCGGTTCGATTTCGGCGCGGCGCGGCAGGCGGCGGGATGGGTGCAGGCCCTGTCGGGCAACCATCTGCCGGAAAGCGAGGAGTTCGGCATCCGGTCCTTCGTGTGGCGCGCCCGCCGGCCCCTGCACCCGACGCGCTTCAAGCGGCTGGTCGACAGCGACCTGCCCGGCGTGATCCGCGCCAAGGGCTTCTTCTGGCTGGCCACGCGCCTGGCCTGGGCGGGGGAATGGCACCTCGCGGGGCGCATCGGGCGGCATGAGGGCGCGGGGTTCTGGTGGGCCGCGCAGCCGGAATCCCGCTGGCCCGACGACCCCGCCTGGCGCGCCGGCATCGCTCAGCACTGGGAAGAACCCTGGGGCGATCGCCGGCAGGAAATCGTCTTCATCGGCGTGGGGATGGATGAAGCGAAGCTGCGCCGCGACCTCGACGCCTGCCTGCTGACCAATGCCGAGATGAAGGCCGGGCAGCGGAGCTGGGCTCGGCTGCCGGATCCGTTTCCGGCATGGCAGGCGGCCTAGGAAGGGCGGCGCCGTCAGCGCGCCAGCGGATGGTGCGTCTCGACCAACGCCTTCAACCGCCCTTCGAGCACCTTGGTGTAGATCTGTGTCGTCGCGATGTCGGCGTGTCCCAGCAGGATCTGCAGGCTGCGCAGATCCGCCCCGCGCGCCAGCAGATGTGTCGCGAAGGAATGCCGCAGCACATGCGGGCTGACGCGCCCCGGGTCGATCCCCGACGCCAGCGCCACGTCCTTCAGCAGCAGGCCGAGCGATTGCCGCGTCAGATGCCCTGAGGCCGCGCGTGAGGGAAACAGCCAGCGCGCACCCTGCGGCCCGGCCCGTTCCGCGGCCTCGGTACGGGCGGCGAGGGCGAGGTCGCGGGCACGGGACGAAACCGGCACCAGCCGTTCCTTGCCCCCCTTGCCGCGCACCGCGACCAGGCCTTCTTCCGCACGCAGCGCGCCGGCCGGCAGGGCGACGAGCTCGCTGGCCCGCAGCCCGGAGCAGTAGAGCAATTCCACCGCCGCCGCGGCGGCGGGTCCGCGCCGCCCGGGCAGGCCGGCAGCGGCATCGATCAGCGCTTCGACCTCGGCTTCCGACAGGGCCTTGGGCAGGCTGGCCGGCAGTTGCGGGCTGTCGAGCAACTCGGTGGGGTCATCGGCGCGCACGCCCTCGCGCGCCAGGAAGCGATGGAACTGGCGGATGGCCGAGATCCGCCGGGCCTGGGTGCGGGCGGCATAGCCGGCTTCGGCGAGCTGCCGCACCCAGCCGCGCAGCGCCTCGGCATCCGCCGCGTGAACGGTGACACCCTTGGCGGCGGCATAGCCCGCGAAATCGTCCAGGTCGGCCTTATAGGCCGCCAGCGTGTTGCGCGCGGCGCCCCGTTCGGCAGCCAGCATTTCCAGGAACGACTCGACGTAGCGGCTGCCGGACATGCGGCAAACTGGCGAAAAACGCCGCTCTTCCGCAATGGGCCGGCGCGACGGGAGGGGGCCCCTTCCCCTCCCGGCGCGCCCGCCACCCGATCACGGCGTCAGTGCCACCTTCAGCACGCCGTCCCGCTGGTGGCTGAACAGGTCATAGGCTTCCTCGATCTGGTCGAGCTTGAAGCGGTGCGTCACCATCGCCCGCAGATCGGCCCGGCCCGAGGAGATCACCTCCATCAGCCGGCGCATCCGCTCCTTCCCGCCGGGGCAGAGCGTCGTGACGATCTTGTGGTCCCCCAGCCCGGCGGCGAAGGCGTCGTAGGGGATCTTGAGGTCGGTCGAGTACACGCCGAGGGAGGACAGCGTCCCGCCCGGACGTAGCACGCGCAGCGCCGATTCGAAGGTGGTCTGCGTGCCGAGTGCCTCGATCGCCACGTCGCAGCCGCGGCCATCGGTGATGCGCATGATCTCCTCGACCGGGTTCACCTTCGAGAAGTCCACGACATGGGTGGCGCCGAGTTTCGTCGCGATGGCGAGCCGTTCGGGCACGCGGTCCACCACGATCAGGGTCGTGGCCCCCATCAGCCGGGCGCCGGCGGTGGCGCAGAGGCCAATGGGCCCCTGGGCGAAGACGGCGACGGTATCGCCGATCCTGACTTCCCCGCTTTCCGCGCCCGAGAAGCCGGTGGACATGATGTCGGGACACATCAGCACCTGCTCATCGGTCAGGCCGTCCGGCACGGGGGCCAGGTTCGCCATCGCGTCGGGCACCAGCACGTATTCCGCCTGGCAGCCGTCGATGGTGTTGCCGAAGCGCCAGCCGCCCATCGGGCGCCAGCCATGCTTCGTGCCCGCGCCGTCCTGGCTGCACTTGCCGCACAGGCAGGCATTGGACCAGCCCGAGGGAGTGATGGCCCCGGCGATGACCCGCTGGCCCTCCCGGTAGGTCTTCACGCCAGAGCCCAGCCGCTCGATCACGCCGACCGGCTCATGGCCGATGGTCAGGCCTTTCTCGACCGGATACTCGCCCTTGAGGATATGGACGTCGGTACCGCAGATGGTGGTGGTGGTCACCTTCAGCAGCGCATCGTTCGGCCCAATCTCGGGGATCCGCTTTTCCTGGATCTGGATCCTGCCCGGACCCATGAAAACCGCCGCGCGCATCGTTGCCGCCATGGCCGCTTCCTCCGTCTTGTCCGAGGAGGCTGGCATGTTGACCGGCGCCGCATGTTGCGCCGGATCAAGGCGGCGGGGCGGTGCCTATCGCCCGCTCTGGAAGCGTTCGTTGGGCAGGGTTCGTTCCACCGGCTGGGGCGTCACCCCTGGTGGAAAGGCGCCAATGGCCAGCAACCCGACGACGATGGCGCCAAGGGCCAGCAGCAGGAGGACAAAGAAAGGGCTGCGGGACATCGGGCGCGGCGGCTCCCTTGGGAAAAGCGGGCTTTACGGTGGTGCAGCAGAGGTAAGCTGCTCAAGAATCGACGTTTTCTGCGGCCGGAATATGGTCAGGACGATTTCATCGCGACCGATATTGCTCTAGCCTCCGGCCTTGTGTCGCGCAACTCCGCCCTCGATCTGCCTCCCGAGATCCAACCCCTTGACCCGCCGGAGGCCGCCTCCATGCGGGCTTTGGTGCTGATCGGCATGCCCGGCGCCGGCAAGACGGCGATCGGCCGGCGCCTCGCCGCGCGGCTCGGCCTGCCCTTCCGCGATGCGGATGCCGAGATCGAATCGGCGGCCGGCATGCCCATCACGGAAATCTTCTCACGTTACGGGGAGCCCCATTTCCGTGACGGGGAGCGCCGGGTCATCTCCCGCCTGCTCGCCGGGCCGCCAGTGGTGCTGGCGACCGGCGGCGGAGCCTTCGCGGACCCCGCGACGCGCGCCGCCATCAAGCAGTCCGGTGCCGTCACGATCTGGCTGAAATGCGAATTGCCCACCCTGCTGCGCCGCGTGGCGGGCCGGGAGCACCGGCCGATGTTCCTCAACGCCGATCCCGCCGAGGTGCTGCAGCGCCTGATGACGGCGCGCCACCCACTCTATGCCGAGGCCGATGTGATCGTTCACTGCACCGATGAAAGCCCCGAGACGACCACCCGCCGGGTGCAGGATGCGGTCGACGCCACGGTGCGCCCGCGGCGCCTGCCGGTGGGCCTCGGCGACCGCTCCTATGAGGTCGTGATCGGCCCGGGCCTGCTGGCACGCGCCGGTGGGTTGATCGCCCCGGTGCTGCCGGCCCGGCGCGTCGTCGTCGTCAGCGATGCGTCCGTCGCGGCCCTGCATTTGCCGGCGCTGCGCGCGGGGCTGCAGGCGGCGGAAATCTCGGTCCTGGCCGAAATCGCCGTGCCGCCCGGCGAGGCCTCCAAGGATTTCGGGCGGTTGCAGGACGTGCTGGAGACCATGCTCGCTGGCGGGCTCGACCGCCGCACCGCGGTGGTGGCGCTGGGCGGCGGGGTGGTGGGCGACCTGGCCGGCTTCGCCGCGGCCGTGGCCATGCGCGGCGTGCCCTTCGTGCAGGTGCCGACCACGCTGCTCGCCCAGGTGGATTCCTCGGTGGGCGGCAAGACGGGGGTGAACCTCCGGGCGGGGAAGAACCTGGCCGGCGCCTTCCACCAGCCGCGCATCGTCCTCGCCGATACCGACACGCTCGGGACCCTGCCGCCGCGCGAGCTCCGCGCCGGCTATGCCGAGGTTGCCAAGCACGGGCTGCTGCAAGGCCCGCTCTGGGATTGGTGCGAGGCGCATGGCGCGGCCGCCGTCGCCGGCGACAGCGCCGCGCTGACCCATGCCGTGCTGGAATCCTGCCGCCTGAAGGCCGCCGTCGTCGCGGCGGATGAGCGCGAGGAAAGCCCCGAGGGTGGCCGCGCGCTGCTCAACCTGGGCCACACCTTCGGCCATGCGCTGGAAGCCGAGGCGCGCTTCGACGGTTCCCTGCTGCATGGAGAGGCCGTCGCGGTCGGGCTCGGCCTCGCCGCCTCGCTGTCCGCCCGACTGGGGCATTGCAGCCAGGAATGGCCCTCCCGCGTCATCGCGCATCTCGGCTCGGTCGGGCTGCCCGCCCGCATGGCGGACCTGCCGCGGCGCTTCACCATCGATGCCCTGATGGGCCGCATGGCCAAGGACAAGAAGAACCGGGACGGCAAGATGCGCTTCGTCCTGATGCGCGCGCCGGGCGACGTCTTCACCACCGGCGATGTTCCGGCCGAGGCGGTCACGGCCCTGCTCCGCGACGAGGGCGCGCTGGGCTGACCCGCGCCGGCCGCGTTTGCGGCGCGGGCGTGGCGATGCCTATGCTGCGCTGCCGCAGAGGTCTTGCGCGCCATCAACGTCCCGGATCGTTCCCATGCCGCTTTCCCCGCCTGCCGACCGAGAACCCCTGCATCGCCGCCAGATCGACATGCATGGCTATCGCCGCGCCGACGGGATGTTCGACATCGAGGGGCATCTGGTCGACACGAAGTTCTACGGCTTCGACAATGAGGAAAAGGGCTGGCTCGAGCCCGGCACGCCGCTGCACGGCATGTGGATCCGGCTGACGATCGATGACGACCTGGTGATCCGGGAATGCGAGGCGGCATCCGACCACACGCCCTACGCCATTTGCCCACAGGCGGCGCCGAACTTCGCGCGGCTGGCCGGGGTGAAGATCGGGCCAGGCTTCAACCGCGCGGTGAACGAGCGCGTCGGCGGCGTGGTCGGTTGCACCCATCTGCGGGAGATGCTGGCCCAGATGGCGACCGTCGCCTACCAGACGCTCTATCCGGTGCGGCGGGCCAAGGAACTGGCCCGCGAAGAAGCGACCGGCGTGCGGGAGAAGCCGCGCATCATCGGGACATGCCTCGCCTACGATCCGGGCAGCCCCGTGGTGAAGATGCGCTGGCCCTGGCTGGCACAGGACGCCGCCGCGGAGTGACGCGGGCGGGCCTCTACGGTTCGATCGGGGCGGGGCTATGCCCCTCTCTGGCCCGTCTTCCGCCCGATCAGCGCCCCATCCCCTTCGGATCATGCACGGCCGTCGCCAGCCCGAGCATGCGCGCCTGGATCTGCAAGGCGAGGATTCGCGAGTAGAACCGCACCTGCTGCAGGTTCCCGCCCTGCAGCCACAGCCCTTCCTGCCGCGTCGGCTTCCACATCGCGCGCAGCTCGCCCACCCAGGGGCCGGGATCGCGCCGCGTGTCGGAGCCTAGCCCCCAGACATGGCCGACCCGTTCGGCGACCGCGGGCGAGATGAGCTGCGCGATCCAGGTCTCCATCGGGTCGTAGCCGGTGGCATGGACGATCAGATCGGCCTCCAGCACGGAACCGTCCGACAGTTCCACGCCCTCGGGCCGCAGCCTGGCGACCTGCACGCGGCTGCGCAGCGCGACCTCGCCATTCGCGACGAGTTCCGAAGCGCCGACATCGATGTAGTAGCCCGAGGCACGGCGCAGGTACTTCATCGACAGGCCCGTGTCGTCCTCGCCGAAATCCAGCATGAAGCCGGCCTTCTCCAGGCTGTCGTAGAAGGTCGCGTCATGGGCCCGGATGTCGCGATAGAGGCCGCGATGCAGCTCGGCGACCATCGCATAGGGGCGTGAGGCAGCCATGAAGTCCGCCTGCTCGGTGGTGATGCCGGCGGCGATCGCTTCCTCGGAGAACAGCTTGCCGGTGATGAAGCGGAACAGCGTATCGGCCCGAGCGACCAGCGTCGAGGAACGCTGCACCATCGTCACCTGTGCGCCGTGCTCCCACAGGTCGGCGCAGATGTCGTGGGCGGAGTTGTTCGACCCGATCACCACGGCGCGGCGCCCGGCATAGGCCGCGCCGCTGTCGAAGGCGCTGGAATGGCATTGCTCGCCGCGGAAGGTCTCCGCGCCGGGGAATTGCGGGATAGCCGGGGCGCCGGACATGCCGGTGGCGAGGACAAGCTGCTTCGGATGCAGCGTGACGGGCTTGCCCTCGCGCTCGACCTCGACGGTCCAGGTCGCGCTCGCCTCGTCATACTGCGCGCGAAGAGCGCTGGTGGAGCCCCAGAAGCTGATCTCCATCATCTCGGCATAGGCGTCGAGCCAGTCGCCCATGCGATCCTTCGGGATGAAGACCGGCCAATGGTCGGGGAAGGGCATGTAGGGCAGGTGGCAGGCCCAGATCGCATCATGCAGGTGCAGCGAGCGATAGCGCCGCCGCCAGGCATCGCCGGGGCGTTCGAGGCTGTCGATGACGAGCGTCGGCACGCCGAGCCGGTTCAGCCGCGCAGCGAGCGACATGCCGCCCTGGCTGCCGCCGATGATGAGGCAATAGGGCTGTTCGGTGGTGCCGAGCGCGACGTCACGGGCTTCGCGTCGTTCGACCCAGGTCTGTCGGCCGCGCTGCGCGCCATGATCGACGCCACGCTCGCGCCGACGTCCGGTGCTTTCCTCATGGCCCTTGATCTCGATGGCCGAGGTGAAGAGCGTGCGGCAGCGGCCATCGACCAGCCGAACATGGCCGCGGCCGCGCAGCAGCGTGGTCTCGAAGCGGAACCAGGCTTCGACGGTGCCGTCCTTCTCGGCGCCACTGCCGGGTTCGATCGCGATGCCGGTCGGCGCCGCGCCATCGAGGCAGGCGTCGAGCATCGCCGTGATCTCGGCCGGGCCGTCGAAGGTGGCGATCGACCAGGTGAGGCTGAGCAAGTCTCGCCATTGCGCATCCTCGCGCAGCAGCGCGACGATGTCGGGAATGGACCGGACCTCGATGGCACCGGCGAAGCGCGCGAGCCAGGCCTTGGCCTGATCCTCAGCGGTGAGTTGGAGCAACGGCCCGTTCCCTCGGTTGGTGGCGGCTTGGGGCGCCTCGGCGCCTGGCCAGCTTCGCAGAGAGCCTCACCGCCCCGCAACCCGTGGACCATGCGGCATCGCCGAGGGATGATGCCCCCATGCTGCCCACACCCGGAACCACCGCGATCTTCGGAACCCATGTCCTGACCGAACAGGACGGGGCGCAGGCCGTGCTGCGCGACCATTGGGTGCTGCTGGAAGGCCGGCGCATCGCCGCCGTCACGCCCACGCGCCCGCAGGCCGACCTCGTGCTCGACAAGCCCGGCCGCTTCCTGCTGCCCGGCCTGATCAACCTGCACAATCACTGTTTCAGCGAGATGCTCGCCCGCAGCCATACCGAGGACGGTGCGGGGCGGAAGAACAACAAATCCGTCGTCTATACCGTGCTGATGCCGCTCAGCCGCCGCGGGCTGGAGCTGTATTCGCCCGAGGAACGCATGGCCGTCGCGCGGCTCGGCGTGCTGCAGCTCCTGAAGGGCGGCAACGCCACGGTGATGGAGCCCTTCCGCAACGGCCTGCCCGAAATGTTCGCCGCGGCCGAGGAGATGGGTCTGCGCTTCTATGGCGCACCCTATCTCTTCTCCACCTCCGATGCGGTCGCCGGTGCGGATGGCGTGGTGCGTTATGCCGGGGATGACGGCGCCGCCGACCTCGCGGCCTGGAATGCGCTGCACGAGACCTGGGAAGGGCGCGACGAGGGCCGCATCCGTCTGGCGATGAGCCCGCATGCGACGGACACGGTCGGCCCCGACCTGTTCCGCGCCGCCACCGCCCGCGCGCGCGACCTCGGCGTGCCCAACACCACGCATCTGGCGCAAAGCCCCGGGGAGGTCGAGACGATCCGCACCCGCTACGGGCGGACCCCGGCGGAATATCTCGACTGGCTCGGCGTGCTGGGGCCGGACCTGCTGGCGGCGCATTGCGTGGACTGCACCGGCGACGACCTGCGGCTGATGGCCGCGCGCGGGACGACGGTGCTGAATTGCCCGCGCGTCTTCGCCCGTGCCGGGACGGTCGCCAGCTACGCCCATTTCCGCGCCCATGGGCTGCGCACGGTGATCGGGACGGATGGCTACAACCTCGACCTGCTCGGCGAGATGAATGCCGCGGCGATCATCTCCAAGACCACGGCGCATGCCGCGACGGTGGCGACCGCGCCGGAACTGATCGACGCCGTCACACGCGACGCGGCCGCGGCGATCGGGCGCGAGGATCTGGGCGTGATCCGCCCGGGCGCACGCGCCGACATCACCGCCATCGACATGAGCCATCCGCATCTGCAACCGCTCTACGAACCACGCCGCGCACTGGTGTGGCTGGCCAATCGCGCGAATGTGGACCTGGTGATGGTGGATGGACGGCTGCTGGTGGAAGCCGGGCGGTACGTATTGGCCGACGAGGCGGCGATCACCCGGGCAGGCGTCGCGGCGATCGAGAAGATCTGGGCCTTGCCGGAGGCTCAGGCCGCCTTCGCGGGTTGAGGCGCGCGCCGTGTCACGCCGCCGAGGCGGTGCGCCGCATCGGTTCCATCGCCGCGACATCCGGTTCCAGCGTCGCCCCCAGCCCCACGGCATCAACCACCGAGCCGACCTCCAGCACCCCCTCACGGATCGCGAGGCGCGCACCGCGCGAGGTGTCGGCGTAGAGATCCGGATGCGCCTCCATGAAGCGCACCGCCTCGGCCTTGGGGCGGCCCGCGAAGCCGTCCACGAAGTGGTGGCCGTTGCGTTCGACATGCGCCAGCCCCAGGGCGCTGACCAATGCAAGGTCCTGCTGCACGCATAGGCCGGCCAGCGTCGTCAGGTCCTCGGCGCTCATGAAGTGGCGCGGTGTCGGCAGCGCAGCATTCCAGGCACGGCAGCGCGCGAGGTTGATCAGCGACCGCCACACGCCCTTACACGCCTTCGACGATACGCCCGCATAGCCAAGCGCCTTCGCCCGCACGAAGGCATCGAGCGGCCCGTCGCTCTCGTCGATGATGACCGGGCGTTCCGCGGCGAGCGCGGCCATGCCGGCGCTCAGGGCGCTGGCGCGCTTCACCGGCTGCTCAATGAAGGCGATGGAAGCGGCCAGCCGGCGCAGCCGCGGTTCCGCCCGGATCGCACGCCAAAGGGCAAGCGCGCCCTCCGCATCCTCGTACTGCTCATTGCCGTCGAGCGTGACGTGATAGCCATGCAGCCGGTCCAGCACCGCGGCGATGCGGCAGAGCCGATCGACATCCGCCGCGACGTCGCCGCCGACTTTCAGCTTCCACCAGGCATGGCGATAGGTCGCGGCGACCTCCTCCAGCGTCTCGGGCAGGCCGTCATTCACGCGCGCGGCCTGATCCGGCCCGGTGATCGGATCGGCGAGGCCGACCGTATGACGCGCCTGCAACCGTCGCGCCGGGTTCAGCCCGGCAAGCATCGCACCGACATCGAAGCCCGCCAGGTCCGGCAGCGCCGGATGCGGCGCCATGCCGCCGATATTCGCGCGCATCCCCGCGGCGAAGGACAGGCCCTTCGCCTTCAGCAATGCATCGAGCATCGCGCGGTCGATCAGTGCGCGCCCGAACGCCGCGACGAGGGGGTTCAGCCCCTCCGCGCCGCAGGCCACGACATGCGGGGCGCTGGCATCGGCGTAGTGACCGAAGGCCGTATTGGCGCCGGTGGCAAGCGTCGCATCGCCGGCGATCTCCAGCGCGCGACGAAGCTGGTCCTCGTTCTGCGCATCCGACCAGCGCGGATCCTTGTCGAACCACTTCGCCGCCAGGGTCTCCGCCGCCACGCCCCAATGCTCGGCGCCATCTTCCAGCGCGATACGCGTGCGGATCACCGCCTGGCGCCCCTGCGTCACGGTGACGGCGCCGAAGCGGAAAGGCAGACGCAGGCGGAAGGGCCATTCGAGGCGCTGCACCTCGACCAGACGAAAGCGCGGCGCGGTCATGGGGCGATGTCCTCCAGCGCGACGACACGGCCCTCGGCGGCGGACAAGCGCGCGGCGTCCAGGATGCGCGCAGGCGCCACGGCGCCGGACCGCAGCCCGGCCTCGGGCAGCCGGCGTGTCCGCACGGCATCGAGGAAGGCTTCGAGCTCCGCGGCGACCACCGCCACGGGGTCCGCGGGCGGGATGGCGACCTCCTCGCGCGGCGCGTGCTGCGGCAGCCAGGCGCCGCCAGCGGCGGGACCATGGGCACCATGGCGCAGGGTGAAGGTCTCGGTGGCGAAGTCCAGCTCGGCCAACGCTGCGTTGCCGGCGACGACGATTTCCTTCCGCGTCTCCGCCCCCGGCACGACGGCATCGGGCCAGCGACCCGGCAGCACGCAGCCAGCCTCGATCAGCGCCGTGCAGCCGGAAGGGAAGATCATCTGGATCAGTGCGAGATCCTCCCGCCCGCGCCGCAACGGATCGGCAGTGGTGGCGAAGAGGCGCGTCGGCGCCTCCCCCGCGATCCAAGGCAGCAGGTCGGCGAAATGCACGGCGTCGTTCAGCAGCGCGCCGGAATCGCCGCGGGCGCGTTTGAGTCCCGAAAACCGTGCCGCCAGGTAATGCAGGCGCCCGAACGCGCCCGCCGCCGCCATCCGCCGCAACGCCATCGCCTTCGGGTGGAAGCGGAAGTACAGGCCGACCTGGGCGATGCAGCCCTGCGCCTCGGCCAGGGCAGCCAGGGCGGCGGCTTCGGCCGCCGTCTCGGTCGCCGGCTTCTCGAGGAAGAGGTCACGCCCGGCACGCAGCACCGCGCTGGCGACCGGCAAATGCGTGGGCACCGGCGTCGCGACGATGGCGGCGTCGCAGGCGGCGAGGCCCTGTTCCAGGCTATCCGCCACCGCGCAGCCGGTCGCCTCGGCGGCAGCGCGATCGGCGTCCAGCACCAGGGGCGTGATGCCCAGGCGCCGCAGCGCGGCGAGATGCACGCGCCCGAAGGCGCCGCAGCCGATCAGCAACAAGGCCGGACGTCCCATGCGGCAGAGTGGGCGGGCATCGCGGGACGTCGTCAAGCCGCTGCGCGCGGGACGTCGCTTGCCGGGCGGCATGCCGCTTGCAGCAAGCGCCACCACACGCCGGGAGATCACCCGTATGAATCGCCGCAGCCTGCTGCTCGCCGCCCCTGCCCTCAGCCTCACGCCGGGCGCCCGCGCGCAGGAGGCCTGGCCCAGCCGCCCGACCACGATCGTCGTGCCCTACGTCCCGGGCGGGCCTTCCGATATCCTGGCGCGAACGCTCGCGCAGAATCTCCAGACCCGCCTCGGCCAACCCTTCGTGGTCGAGAACCGGACCGGTGCGAATGGTGCGGTCGCCGCGCAATACGTCGCGCGCCAGGCGCCGGACGGCAGCGTCCTGTTCGTCGGCGCCAGCGGCATCATGACCATCAACCCGCTGCTGCTGGCGCGCGCCGGCTATGACCCGGTCCGGGACTTCACGCCGCTGACCATCGCCATCAGCGCGCCGAACCTGCTGGTCGTGAACCCATCCCTGCCCGTGACGACCGTGCCCGAGCTGATCGCCTGGATGCGCGCCAATCCGGAGAAGGCGTCCTATGGCAGTTCGGGCATCGGCTCGTCGGAGCATCTGGGCATGGAGCTCCTCGCCCAACGGACCGACACCCGGCCGATCCATGTGCCCTACCCGGGCGGCGGCGCGGCGGCGACGGACCTGGTGGCCGGCACGCTCTCCCTCGCGCTGCTGAACATGGCGACGGTGGTGCCGCAGGTGCAGGCAGGCCGGCTGCGCGCCGTGGCCGTCGGCGGACGCACCCGCCATCCGCTGCTGCCCGAGGTGCCGACCATCATGGAAGCCGGCGTGCCCGATTTCACCTCGGGTTCCTGGCACAGCATCGTCGCGCCGCGCGGCCTGGCCGAGCCTCTCGGCACACGCATCCAGGCGGAACTGACGACAACGCTGCGGCTGCCGGCGGTGGGCCAGCGCCTGGCCGCGACCGGCTTCGGCATCGAGGCGACGAGCGCAGCCGAGCTGACCACGACCATCGAGGCGGAGACGGCGCGCTGGCGCGAGGTGGTGCGGCGCGCCGGCATCGCCGCCGGATAACGCGGGCGGACTGCTCCGGCCCCGCTGCCCCCTACACGGCGCAGGCGACCGCCAAACCGTCGACCGAGGGAGCAACCGTCTCCCAATCGCCTTCCGGCGTTACGCGCCGCGGCGGTCCTGCGCCTTGGCGTACCAGGCCAAGGCATTGCCAAGTCCACGCAACAAGAGCCACACACCCATGGCCATCGCCATGACGAGGCCCGTCACTTCCAATCCCGACATTGGTACCTCCGTTTCTTGCGACGTCATGCTGCGACGCACAACACCGGCCCCTTTATGGGCCATCGGCGGTAGCGGGTGCCACCAACCGCGGCGGGCAATGTCATGTCAGGCGGGGTTACCGGGACGTGTCGATGCTGGCGCGACTCAAGCATCGTGCGATTTCGATTTCGTTATATATTTCAGCCAGCGTGTATTCGCGACGAAGACGACGGCCTATGGCTGTCTATCGTGCCTCTGCCATCAATCGCCCACCGTGGATGAACCCGTAGGTCGGGTAGTTGGTCTGCCCCAAAGCGTCCACCGGCGGGTACCACACCCGCACCAGCGACCAGTCGTTGTTCGGAGAGACATCCATTACCGGCTGGTTCCGCGCGATCCGCCCACGGTTGCGGCCGGAGGCCCAGTTGGCGTGATCGACGCGGATCTCGCGCGACGATACGACCTGGGTAACGACGGAAAGATGCCCCGTGCGATTGCGCGAGGTGCGCATGAACACCAGCACCGAACCGGTGCGAGGCCTGCGGGAGCGGTCATATCGCCCGGATTGCGCCGCAGCGTCCCACCACTGCCAGGCATCGCCTGACAGGTCGATGCCACTGCGCGCCCGCGCATAGGGCACGCAGGAGGTATCGCCCCCCGCATAGCCCGGCACTCCGGTATGCGGCCCGGTGCCGCGCGAACTGCCACAGGCTGCCAAGGCCAGTGCAGCCAATATCGCGATCATGCGAAGCATGACCCCGAACCCCCTGATTCCCCTGGATTCACTATAGCGCGGGTCAAGGCGAAGGGGGAATGGTCATGAACAATCTGGAGCAGATGGAACGCAATCTTCTGGTGCCGGGCGCCGCGCCTTTGCGGCTCTCTCCAAACGCCCTTCATGCGCAAGGGCGTCTTTCGGCGCCATTCTGCCAGTGCGGCCCGTCACCAAGTGAAGGTTTGCAAAGCAACCGTCTTTGCGGTGTTGAGCGGGTCAGGCGTGATGGGGGG
>JAYSDS010000039.1:0-42031 GCA_041914265.1 Roseomonas sp. | reverse complement strand
CGGCGGCCCCCGTCGCGGCGCCCAGTGGCAGCGAGGCCGAGCGCCTGCTGCATCTGCTCCAGGACGACGCCCGGCGCGCGGAACTGGTCCGCACGCTCCAGGCGCTCACCGCCGCTTCGGGCGGCAACCCCGGCGCGGCGACCCCCACGGCGCCCGCTGCCGCGGCGCCCGCGGCGCCGGCAGCGCCCGCCGCCCCGGCGGCGCCGGCGCAGGCGGTCGAGGCGCTGCTCGCGCCCAACACGCTGGGCGCGCAGCTTCTCCAGGGCGCCTCCCAGCGCCTCACCGCCATGTCCGAGCAGACCGTCGCGGCGGTGCGGGCGATCGCGGACCTGCCATCCGTCGTCGCCTGGTTCTCCGCCATGGCGCGGGATCCGGTGACGCAGGTCCGCGTGGCCGACGCGGCGTGGAAGCTGGTGCTGGTCCTCGGGCTTGGCCTGCTGGCCGAATGGGGCGTGTCGCGTTCGCTGACCCGGGCGCGGGAACGGCTCGATTCGCGCGCCCCGGAGGAAGGCGAGGCGTTCTCCTGGCTGCGCAAGGTCCCGTTGGTCATCGCGCGGCTGGGGCTCGACCTGCTGCCCATCGGGGCCTTCGCGGTAGTGTCCTACGGGCTGATCGGGGCGGTGCAGCCGCTGCCGACCACCGAACTCGTCATGCTGACGATGAACAACGCCTACATGGCGTCGCGCGCGGTGATGGTGGCGTCGCGCATGGCGCTCTCGCCGGCCTCGCCGATGCTGCGGCTGCTGCCGGTGGCCGATGAGACGGCGGCCTACATCACGGTCTGGCTGCGCCGGATCACGCTGGTGATGATCTTCGGCTACGCGGTCGCCGAGGCCGGGCTGCAATTCGGCCTGCCCTGGTCGGCCTATGATTCGATCCTGCGTGTCTGCGCCCTGCTGGTGACGCTGTTTCTCGTCATCGTCATCCTGCAGAACCGCACCGCGGTGTCGGATGTGCTGCGCGCCCGGCCGCTGAAGGAAGGCGAGGCGGTCGAGCCCGGCCGGCGGATGCTGCGCAACCTGCGCGATCGTGCCGCGGAGATCTGGCACTTCCTGGCCATCGCCTGGCTGATCGCGGCCTGGGGCGTCTGGGCGCTGGAGGTGCAGGGCGGCTTCTGGCGGCTGGCCCGGGTCTCCCTGCTGACCCTGCTGGTGCTGGGCGGGGCGCGGCTGCTGGACATGGCGATGCGCCGCGCCCTGCAGCGCGCCTTCCGCATCACGCCCGACCTGGCGAAGCGCTATCCGGGGCTGGAGCAGCGGGCGAACCGATACCTGCCCGTGCTGAAGGGCACGCTGTCGGTCTTCATCGCCTTCTTCGCCGTGATGCTGCTGCTCGAGGTCTGGGGGCTTGAGGCCTTTTCCTGGTTCGGCCAGGGCAAGCTCGGCAGCCGGCTGGTGGGGTCGATGGCGTCGATCGGCTTCACCATCCTCGCCGCCATGGCGGCGTGGGAGGCGGCGAACGCCGCGATCCAGCGCCACCTGCTGCAGTTGTCGCGCGACGCCAAGGCGGCGCGGTCCGCTCGCGTGCGCACGCTGCTGCCCATGCTGCGCACGGCGCTGCTCATCACCATCCTGGTGATCGTGGCCTTCATCATCCTCACCGAGATCGGGGTGAACGTCGCACCGCTGATCGCCGGTGCCGGTGTCGTCGGTATCGCCATCGGCTTCGGGTCGCAGACGCTGGTGCGCGACGTCATCACCGGCGTCTTCCTGTTGTTCGAGGATGCGGTCGCGGTGGGCGACGTGGTGCAGGTGGGTGGGCTGTCGGGCGTGGTGGAACAGTTGTCCATTCGCTCGATCAAGCTGCGCGCACAGGATGGCAGCCTGCACATCATCCCGTTCAGCGCCGTGACGACGGTGACGAACATGACGCGCGACTTCGCCTTCGCCGTGCTCGATGTGAGCATCGCGTATGGCGAGGACACCGACCGCGTGACCGAGGTTCTGCGCCAGATCGCCACCGAGATGCGCGAGGATGTGAAGTGGCGTCCGGTGATCCGCGACGACCTGGATATCCTCGGCGTGGAACGGCTCGCGGATTCCGGTGTGATCATGCGCATCCGGCTCAAGACCGACCCGTCCCAGCGCTGGTCGGTGGCGCGCGAGCTGAACCGCCGCATCAAGAAGCGCTTCGACGAGGTGGGCATCGAGATCCCGTACCCGCACCAGAAGCTGGTGCTGGAGCGCGGGGTGGAACGGCATCCCATCGAGGCGGCGGCGGCCAGCGAGTGAGGTCGCGGGGCAGGGAGGGACGTCGCGCCTTCCCCGCCAGGGGCCGATGCCCCATGCGGCCCGCGGGCGAGCCGACGCGGCATGGCCGGCGCGGGGCGGCGGCTTCCATGGGGCAGCGGTCGACGTGGCCGTCCCGGCGGCGCGCCGCCGCAACGCGCGGATGGAATCGGCAGGGCGCCCCGTGGCATGCAGTGGCCCATGCCCGATGACCTTCGCCCCCCTGTCGCCGACGACGCCCGCTGGGCCGCCGTGCTGGCGCGCGATCCGTCCCCGGCGACGGGACCCTTCCTGTATGCGGTGACGACGCAGGGGGTGTTCTGCCGGCCGGGATGTCCCTCGCGGGCGCCGCTGCGGCGGAACACGCGGTTCTTTTCCGATGTCCCGTCGGCCGAGGCGGCGGGCTTCCGGGCCTGCAAGCGCTGCGACCCGAAGGGGGAGCGTGCCGGCATCCATGCCGCGGCCATCCGCGCCGCCTGCGCGATGATCGAGGCGAGCGAGACCATCCCCTCGCTCGCCGCGCTGGCCGACCGGGCGGGGTATGCGCGGCACCACTTCCTCCGGCTGTTCCGCGACATCACCGGGGTCACGCCGCGGTCGTATGCCGAGAGCGTCCGGGCCAGGCGGCTGTCGGCCGCGCTCGCCGAGGGCGCGCGCGTGGTCGATGCGGTGGCCGAGGCCGGGTTCGGCTCCGAAAGCCGGGTGTACGAGGACCCCGGCCGCGTGCTGGGCATGACCCCCGGCGCGGCGCGGCGCGGCGGCGCGGGGGAGGTGATCCGCGTCGCGCTGGCCGACAGCGCGCTGGGGCCGCTGATGATCGGGGCGACCGAGGCCGGCATCTGCTTCCTGGGCTTCGGCGAGGACGAGGCCGGGTTGCGCGGCGACGTCATGCACCGCTTCCCCCAGGCGCAGATCGTCGATGCGCCGGGGGAACTGACCGAGGCCATCCGCCAGGTGGTGGGGTTCATCGCGGAACCCAAGGCGGCGCTCGACCTGCCGCTCGACCTGCGGGGGACGGCGTTCCAGCGGCAGGTGTGGGAGGCGCTGCGGCGTATCCCGCTGGGCGAGACGCGCACATACTCCGGCCTCGCCGCCGAGATGGGCATGCCCAAGGCGACGCGGGCCGTCGCGCGGGCCTGCGCGCAGAACAAGGTGTCGCTCGCCGTGCCGTGCCACCGGGTGGTGGGGGCGAGCGGCGACCTCACCGGGTATCGCTGGGGGGTGGAGCGCAAGCGCGCACTGCTCGCCGGCGAGAAGGCCGCGCGGGGTTGAGCAAGGCGGGCGGGCATGCTCCGATGACCGCAGGGGAGTGAGGCGCCGAACACGACGCAGCCTGCGGAGTTCCGTTCATGTCCCCCTCCATCCTTCTTGCCATGCCGCTGGCCGCGCGCCTGCGCGAGCGGCTCGATGCCCTGTACCAGGTGCATGGTCCCTTCAGCCCCGTGACGCCCGCCGGCGTGCCCGAGGCGGCGCGCGGGGCGCGCGTGCTGATCACCCTGGGCGGGCACCGCACCGACGCGGCGATGATGGATGCGCTGCCGGAGCTCGGCATGATCGCGTGCTACGGCACCGGGTATGAAGGTGTGGACCTGGCCGAGGCGGCGAAGCGCGGCATCGTCGTGACCCATGCGAAGGACGCCAATGCGACGAGCGTCGCCGAGTTCGCGATGGGCCTGGTGATCGCCGCCGCGCGCGACATGGGCAAGGGCGAGGCCGCGCTGCGCGCGGGCAAGTGGCGCACCATCGACAGCATGGGGCTGGTGCCCGGCCTCGCCGGCGGGCGGATGGGCATCTACGGGCTGGGGGCGATCGGGGCGAAGATCGCATCCCGCGCCGCGGCGTTCGAGATGGAGGTCGGCTACCACGGCAGGGCGCCGAAGCCGGGGGTGGCGTATGCGTATCACGATACGCTCAAGGGCCTGGCCGAATGGTGCGACGTGCTGGTCGTCGCGGTGCGGGCGAGTGCCGAGACGCAGCACGCGGTGAATGCCGAGGTGCTGGCCGCGCTGGGCAAGAAGGGCATCGTCGTGAACATCGCGCGCGGGTCGGTGGTCGACGAGGCCGCGTTGATCGAGGCGCTGGAGCAGGGGGTGATCCATGCCGCCGGCCTCGATGTGTTCGAGCATGAGCCGGCCATTCCCGACCGGCTGAAGGCGGTGCCGAACGCGGTGCTGACGCCGCACATCGCGGCCTTCACCACGCTGGCGCAGCGGGTGCAGCAGCAATTGGTGCTGGAGTCCCTCGCGGCGTTCTTCGCCGGCGAGACGCCGGGCAATGTGGTGGCGGGCTGAGGCCCGCGCATCACGACCAGCCGAGGCGCTGCTGCCGAGAGATGTGTTTGATGCCGCCGGCCAGGCGATGGAGATGCTTCAGGGCCTTCAGGTAGCCGAGATAGGCGGCGAATTCCTTGCGGGTCCTGGGCATCGCCGGCAGGCGCAGCGTCTTCAGCTTTTCGGACAAATCGGGGTTGGGGAGCTTGTTCGGCGGGCCGTTCAGCGCGTGCAGGAAGCCGAGGCGGCGGATGAGGGCGATGAATCGGAGCCCCCGGAGCCGGACGGCGCGGCGGCAGGCGCGGAAGATGAGGGGGGCGATCTCATTCAGCGGGTGTTTGGGATCGTTTTCCTTGACGGCTTCGAGCAGGCGTTCCCACAGGCCGGCGTGAGTCAGGCGGCGGAAGTAGCGGGAGACGGTGTCGGACTTGCCGTGTTCCGGGGGGAGGGCGCGCCAGGGGTCGGTGGTGCAGGCGAGGTGGAATATGGCGTTGAGGCGGCCCTTGAGGTCGCCGATTTGGCGGCCGGCGGGGGAACGGGTGAACCTTGACACGACATTCTGCAGAACCGGGATCAACCGGGATTGTCGGGGATGAAGCGGGACGAAGAACCCGGAAAATTTGGGTTTCGCCCCGCTGGGGTCGCCATTCAGGCGACGCCGAGACTGTCTGCAGTGACCCTCAAAATTTTGGTCGCATGACAGGACGTTCTGCAGTGCTGCGGGCGGCCTTCTAAACCCGCCTGCAGCGGGTCTGAAAGACCTCTTAGAGGCCTGCATCTCCGTCGGCGCCCGAAGGCCCCGGCGGTGCAATAGTGATGCGAACCTCCGTATGCACTGTGACAGTGACCGCCGGCGCTGGCGGCGAAGTAGGTGGGCTAGTGAGAAGAGATTTCAACAAATCTAGTGGCTTTGCAGGGATTGGCGCCGAACTCGTCATGCTTCCTTTTCCCGATCTTGTGAGCAGATGGGAACATTTTACGAACCATCTTCTCAAGACCCTTCATGGATTGCAGCCTGTGAATCCTGGGGATCATTCGACGGACTGCTTTCCGCCGGTGAGTTGAGTTCGTCGTAGATCAGGACCATCACCTGCACCAGGCGGCGGGGCTCTGGGTTTCGATGGCCGTGCGCCGCGAGGGCCTTGCGGGCCATCTGGTAGGCCTCGCCGAGCCGATCGGCGTCAATCTGGCTGAAGAGCGCGCGCGAACTATTGGCTGGCGCGCCTGAGGCAGCAACCGGATCCGATTTCGGACCCGCCCCCGTTGCGAGCCATTCCAAGCGCACGCCCGCAGCCCGCGCGAGCTGGATGGCGCTGGAAAGCTTCATCTCTGACCCCTTGAGGTAGTTGCCCAGGGTTGTCTTCGAAATCTCAGTGTTCGCGATAACGACCTTGTTGCCACCGGCGAGCGATACCGCTTCGCGGACACGAGCCGCGCGAGCTGCCGTTTCGGGGTTGGCGTCGACAAGTCCGAAATCGGCACCATCGTCTGTCGAATCGGCACTTTTCATCGTGTTCTCAAATGCTTGAGCCCGAAAACAGGCCCAATCCCTTCTCTGTAATCCCCGAAATCGGTTTTCCTGCTTGCATCAGGGTCCGTTTTCGGGTCCTTTCACGACAAGTCGCGCGACCGACCCGGCACCTCGCCGGACAGGAGCCCGGCTTGGATGACGAGGGATCGGGATGGCGGCCCGGACGTGGCACCGCGAGGACATCAAGGCCGAGCTGCGTAAGCGGCTCGGCAACCTGACCGACCTCTCGGTCTCCTGGGGCTACCACCGCAGCTCCATCAGCAATGCGCTCGACCGTGGGGACAGCCCCCAGATCGACCAGCGCATCGCCGAGGCGCTCGGCGTCGCCCTGCACGTCCTGTGGCCTGACCGCTGGACCCGGGACGGATCCCGGATCCGGCGTTCAGCCATCGGCGTGAACCCTAGCCCCTCCGTCCCTGCATCGCACCGTCAGAAATCGGAGGCCGCGTGAACACGCCCGAGCCCGTCGTTTCCCTGCCGCTGGACCGAATCGTGGTCGGGCAGCGCCTGCGCCCCGTGGACGACGACTATGTCGCCATGCTGGCGGCGAGCATGGCCGAAAGCGGCCAGCACACCCCCATCCATGTCGGCCCGGCCGGCGCTGATGGTCGGCACCCCCTGATCGCCGGTGCCCACCGCGTCGCCGCCGCGCCGAAGGGCGGCCTGGCCGAGCTGCAGGCGATCGTCTTCCGGGGCGATGCCCTGCAGGCGCAGCTGCTGGAGATCGACGAGAACCTGATGCGGCGCGGCCTGTCCGAATTGGACCGGGCCGTCTTCCTCGCGCGCCGCCAGGAGATCTACCTCGCCCTGCATCCCGAGACCGGACGCGGCGGAAATCGGCGGAAAAATCAAAACGACAATTTGTCGCTTTGGTCCCAGACCCCCGCATTCACTGAGGCGACGGCGCAGAAGCTGGGCATCAATCGCCGCTCCGTCGAGCGCGCCATCGCCCGCTCCCGCATCGAGCCCGACCTGCGCCAAATGCTGGCGCTGTCCCGCTGGGCCGATCACGGCGCGACGCTCGATGCGCTGCTGAAGGCCGATGCGTCGACACGGCGCCGACTGGTCCTGGCCCTGACCCGGGACGAGAAGCCGGCCAAGACCATCAACGACGCGATGGCGGAAATCCGGGGCAAGCGGAACACCCCAGACCCGGCCGAAGAGCAGTTCCTTGCGCTCAAGAGCCGCTGGGAAAAAGCGGCACCCAAGGCGCGGCGGAAGTTCGTGGCCTACCTGACTGAGATGGGCGCCGTGCCGGCTCCGGCGCAGGTGGCCGCGTGATGTGGCCGCTCTGCCCCGTGCGCCTCACCTTGGTCGGGCTGTTCGGCGCGCCTCTCTTCGCCGTCTTCGTCATCGGCTTGTTCTGGGCCGATGAGTTGATCGGCGCGGACAACATCCTGCGCGCGCTGGCCACCATCGCGCAGGCGGTGCGGCCATGAGGCCACCCCTTCCATACGCGCGCTGCCGCGGCGACTGGTTCCTCCGCCTGCTGGGCTCGGGGGGGCTCGCCCTCCTCGTCGCCTTCGTCGCCGCCATCATCTGGAAGGCGACCGCCTGACGATGTCGCCGCGGCACCCCGCACAGCCCGATCTGCTCGAATGGCAGCCGCCCGAAACGGTGGTTGCCTTCGAGCCGGCGCATGTCCGCGCCGCGACCGTCGCCGCCTCCATCGCCCGGGCCGTCGCCGCCACCCTCCGCGACTGCCGCCAGCCTCGCGACGAGATCGCCGAACGGATGTCGGCCTATCTCGGCGAGCGCGTCTCCAAGGCCATGCTCGACGCCTACGCCTCCGAGGCACGGCGCGAGCACGCCATCCCGGTCACTCGCCTGATCGCGCTGATGCACGCGACCGGCGATCGCCGCCTGCTGCAACTGCTGGCCGAGCCGCTGGGCTGGGCTGTGATCGAGCGGCGCCACCTGCCGATGATCAAGGTGGCCGCCATCCGCGAGCAGGAAGACGCGCTGCGGCGCGAGCGTGAACACCAGATGCGCCTCGCGCGCACCGGAGGCGGCCTGTGAACGCTGAAACCCCGGTGCTCGCCAAGGAATACTGGACGGCCGCGGAACTGGCCGAGCTGCAGCTTCCGGGTATGCCGGGCACCGATCGCGCGATCCAGCTGATGGCCCAGCGCGACGACTGGCAACTGCCGGAGAATGAGGGCTTCAACTGGCGCCGTCGCCAGGGGCGCGGTGGCGGCGTCGAGTACCACTACCGCCTGCTGCCCGACCTGGCGCAGATGGCCCTGGTCCTGAAGCACGCGCAGCCCGCCCAGCAATCCGCGAGGACGCAGGCCAAGGCCGCGCTGGCCACGGGCGAAATGTGGGCCTGGTTCGAGCGCCAGCCCGACGCCCGCAAGGCGAAGGCTCGCGAGCGCCTCGAAATGCTGGACGCGGCGATGGCGCTGACGCGCGGCGGCGCCGCGGGCGGGGCTTGGAACCGTGCCCTCGCCACCGTTGCCGCGCATCGCAAGGTCTCCATCCGCTCGCTGTACGACTGGTGGGCGCTCGTCGAGTTCGTCGATCGCGCCGACTGGCTCCCCTACCTCTGCCCTCGCTACGCCGGCGGCGGCAAAGACGCCGAGATGCCGCCCGAAGCATGGGAGATGCTGAAGGGCGACTTCCTCCGGCCCGAGGAGCCGAACGCCACCGACTGCATCCGCCGCGTCCGCATGGCCGCCGCGGAGCGCGGCTGGCAGCTGCCCTCCGACCGCACCATGGCACGGCGCCTGGCCGGCCTGTCCCCCACCACCGTCATCCTCAGAAGGGAAGGTCAGATGGCCCTGAAGGCCCTGGTGCCCGCGCAGCGGCGCGACCGATCGGCGCTGCATGCGCTGGAGGTGGTCAACGCGGACGGCCATCGGTGGGACGTCTTCGTGCGGTGGCCGGGCGAGGCCGATCCGGTGCGCCCGATGATGACGGCCTTCCAGGACGTCTATTCCGGCAAGATCCTGTCCTGGCGCATGGATGTCAGCGAGAACTGGCACGCCGTCCGCCTCGCCTTCGGGGACCTGGTCGAGGACTACGGCATCCCCGACCACTGCCTGTTCGACAACGGGCGGCACTTCGCGTCGAAGAAGATCACGGGCGGCACGCGCAATCGCTTCCGGTTCCGCGTGCGGGAGGAGGAGCCGGAAGGCATCCTCACCTCGCTCGGCGTGCAGGTGCATTGGGCGACGCCCTTCGCCGGCCAGTCGAAGCCGATCGAACGCGCCTTCCGGGACCTGGCGCAGGGGCTAGCCAAGCATCCGCGCTTCGCTGGCGCGTACACCGGCAACACGCCGATGGCGAAGCCCGAGAACTACGGCAAGACGGCCGTGCCGCTGGACACCTTCCTGGAGGTGGTCGCGCAGGGCATCGCCGAGCACAACGCCCGCCTCCTGCGCACGGGTGGCGTCACGCGCGGCCGGTCCTTCGACCAGGTCTTCGCCGAGAGCTACGCGGAGGCGCCGATCCGCAAGGCGACCCCCGAGCAACGCCGCCTCTGGCTGCTCGCAGCCGAGGCCGTCACCGTCAATCGGCGTGACGCGACCGTCGAGCTGATGGGCAACCGCTTCTGGGCGGAATGGATGGTGCCGCTGCGCGGCATGAAGGTGACCGTCCGCTTCGATCCCGAGTTCCTGCAGGAACCGCTGCACATCTACCGCGCCGATGGCGCCTATCTCGGTGCCGCGGAGTGCCAGGAGGCCGCGGGCTTCCTCTCGGCGGAGGCGGCGATCGAGCACAACCGCAAGCGCCGCGCCCTGCTGCGCCATTGGAAGGCGGCGGCGGATCTCGAAGCGTCGATGTCGATCGACCAGGTCGCCGCGATGCTCCCGAAGATCGAGGCCGCCGAACCGCCCGAGGCGCGCGTCGTGCGCCCGGTCTTCGCCGGCAACGCCGCGCTGAAGCAGCAGCCCATCGAACAGGAGGAAGAGGACAACGCGCAGCTGCTGCGCGCCATACGCCACACCCATGGGCGCCGCGGCCTCAGCCTCGTTCGCCCTGAAGACGACGAGGCCGACGAGGTCTGATCCACCTCGCCGGCCCCTGAAGACACAAGCACAGGAGCACAGACTACATGCCCTCAGACATCCCTGAAAGGCACAAAGCCAATTCCCCGCAGCTGATGACGGAAGAGCAGGTCGAAGAGATCCGCGAGGCCGTGAAGGCCGTCATCGTGCAGGAGAACCAGAAGGCGACCGAGATCGCCACTGCCTCCGGCGTGAAGTACGGGACGCTCTCCCTTTGGCTGACCGGCAAGTACGCGGGCCGCAACGACCGCATCGCCTATGAGATGCGGACCTGGCTCGACACTCGGCAGGTCCGCAAG
Source organism: Roseomonas sp. (assembly GCA_041914265.1). Classification (GTDB taxonomy): domain Bacteria; phylum Pseudomonadota; class Alphaproteobacteria; order Acetobacterales; family Acetobacteraceae; genus Neoroseomonas. The sequence continues at coordinate 31,693 of JAYSDS010000039.1, read as the reverse complement.
CGGGTCGAGACCGTGGCGCCGAAGGCACCGACCTTCGTCATGACGCAGACTGCAGACGAGATCATCGGTCTGCTGCAGCAGGCCCAGCACATGCCCGACATGGCGATCTGCGTCGGCGCACCGGGCGTCGGCAAGACGTCGGCCGCCTGCCACTACACCCGCACCAGCTCCAACGTCTGGAAGATCACGGGCGATCCGACGACCAGCAGCCCGCGCGCTGTGCTGCACAAGCTGTGCCGCGTACTGGGGCTCTATGCCGTGGGGATGCAGACGAAGCAGCTGGAGGTGATCTGCGATCGCGTGCGCGGCACCGGCGGCCTGATCATCGTCGACGAGGCGCAGCTGCTGACGCCCGACGCACACGACCTGGTGCGGTCGATCCACGACAATGCCGAGATCGGCATCGCGCTGTTGGGGAATGAGCTGATCCACACCCGCCTGGAAGGGGACGGCAAGCGCGAGCAGTTCGCCCAGCTCACCTCCCGTATCGGCGTGCGGATGAAGCGTCCGCGGGCCCTCAAGCGGGATGTTGAGGCGCTGCTCAACGCATGGTCCGTCGAAGGGGAAGCGGAACGCGGGCTGTTGCGCGCCATCGCGCGCAAGCCTGGCGCCCTGCGCCTGATGTCGAAGACGCTGAAGCTCGCGCACATGCGCGCTGCCTCCGAGCACGGCGTCGTCACTGCATCGGTGATCCGCTGGGCCTTCGCGAATGTGAGCACGGACACGCTCCCGGACAGCATCGGGGAGGCCGCGTGATGTCGACGCAGATGGACCACCCGCTGGACGGGCGCGGGCGCACCGTGCAGCTGCCGGCGCCGAGCTGGGCCGGCGCGCTCCCTATCCTCTTGCTGGTCGCGCATGAGGGAGAAGACCCGAAGGCGCGGGCGGACGCGCAGCGCGAACTGGAGCGCATGGCGCGTGCAGCGGACTTGGCCCAGCCCATGTACCTAGCCCTGACGCTGGCCCGCTTCGAGCTTCGTGAGGATCTGGAGGCGCACGTTCACAGCACAACGCGCCTCGCCTTCGACTGGAAGGTCGAGAACCCCCTGCCTTCTGTGTTCTGCGATCGCGAGATGGAGACAATCGCGCAGCGGAAGAAGGCGGCGTTCGATCGCGTTGATGCAGCCATCGCCGGGGCGGAGGGCCGCTGACATGGCTGACGCCTGGTGCCTGCGCAGCGGCGTCATCGGCGTGGGTCCGATGGCACCGGAAGGGGCGCTCCTCCTCCGCCAAGGCGAGAGCGTGGCCGTGCTGCAGGAGGCGATCCAGCGCATTGGTCGCCTCGCCTCCGACAACACGACCTGGCTCGTCCCCGGCATCCCGGAGGCAGGCGACGACGACGATGCTGCGTTGGAGGCGGCGATCGACTTTGTCTTCGCCCTCCGCCTGCGGTGCGCCGACATCACGGGGCAGCGCGCGCGTCCGCTCCGGCCGCGGGAGGGCCTCACGGTCATCGCAGGAGGTCGGGCATGACGCCCTATCTCATCGTGCAGCAGCAGCTGCGGGCGGCGCTTGCGCGGATCGACGTGCTGCAGGGCCAGAATGCGGTACTGCGTGACGCCCTCAGCAGCGCCATCGAGCACGGCATGGCCCCATCCATGCAGCGGCTCCTCGCGCTGGTTGCGGCGGAGTGGGACGTCAGCGCCGACCTGATCCTGTCCGCACGGCGGCCCGCGTGGATCGTCGAGCCGCGCCAGGTGGTCATGTGGATCAGCGCGCAGCATCTGCAGCACAGCCTCCCGCGCATCGGCAGTGCCCTGCGCCGGGATCACACCTCGGTCCTGCACGGCGTGCGCGTGGTCACCGCGCGGCGGAACCGTGATCCCGACTTCGCCGCCCGCGTCGACCGCGTGGTCGCCGCTGTCATCACCCCAGTCAGCCCGGAGGTCCAGTGAGCACCGCGAAGCCCGACGATACCGAGGTCGGCGGCATCGCCGCCGATCGCCTGCGCTCGATCATCGAGCGCGTTGAGCGTTTGGAAGAGGAGAAGAAGTCACTCTCCTCGGACATCAAGGACATCATGGCCGAGGCGAAGTCGGCCGGCTTCGACGTCTCGGTGATCCGCAAGATCCTCGCGATGCGCAAGCAGGAGCCCGCCGACGTCGAGGAACAGGACACCCTGCTCGACCTGTACCGCCGCGCCCTGGGGATGTGAGCGGCATGCTGCAGATCCTCGAATTCATCTTCTCCAGCTTCTGGACCTGGTCCGGGACCGTCGTGCTGGTCGCCGTCTTCGGCCAGGGCATTGGCCTTTCCATCTGGGCCCTGCGGGCGCCGCTGAGGAGCAAAGAATGACTGCCATCGAAGCCAAGCCCTCGATCCCCCAGGGCTTCATGGAGGATACGGCAGGCCGCCTCGTCCCCATCGCCAACATCAAGCCGGAGCACCTCCTCGAGGACGAGATGGTGCGCAGGCTCCACGCCGAAGCCGAGACGGTGCGGAAGGACCTTGCCGCCTTCAAGGCGGACGCCTTCGCTTCGGTCCGCGCCTTCATGGAGCTGCTCGCCCAGGTGTACGGCAGCAGTCGTGGTGGCGCGAAGGGCAACGTGCAGTTCCGCACCTACGATGGACGTCTCAGCGTGCAGCTGGCCGTGGGTGAGCACATCAGCTTCGGCCCGGAGCTGCAGGTCGCGAAGCAGCTGGTCGATGACTGCCTCCGCGATTGGACAGAGGGTGCGAACGACAACCTCCGCGCCATCGTGAATGACGCCTTCCAGGTGGACAAGGAAGGCAAGGTCAACGCGGATCGGATCCTGTCGCTGCGCCGTCTGCAGATCACTGATGAGAAGTGGCAGCGAGCGATGGAGGCGATCAGCGGCGCCATCCGCACCACCCGGAGCAAGGAATACATCCGGCTGCACGTCCGCGAGGCGCCGGAGAAGGATGCGACGCTCATCCCCCTCGATATCGCGAGGGTCTGACCGATGAGCCCGAACCGCAAGGAGAGCATCCGTCGCCTCATCGGTGCGTCCTTCGAGGCCGGCGTCACTGCCGCCACGCGCCCGCTCTCGGCCCGCATGCAGGAGAAGGCGAAGGAGCAGGAGTACGCGCTCAACCTGTTCGAGACCTGGCTCGACGCCGAGGTTGCGGAGCGCCTGGCGCAGGGCGGTGCCTCGTGACCCGCGCCGATCGCCTCCGCGACCTTGTGGTGACCGCCGCGAAGGCGGCGGCGATCGCCGCCTCCGTCATCGCGCTCGCGCCTCCGGCCTCGGGCCAGACGCCGTTCCGCGTGCTGGATGGCGACACCATCCAGCTGCGCGGTCGCACCGTCCGCATCATCGGCCTGGATGCGCCCGAGATCCACGGCCGCTGCCCTGAGGAGACACGCCTCGCGATCGCCGCGCGCGACCGTCTGGCGCAGCTGCTCGCCGATGGCTTCACGATGCGCAGCCGGGGCCGCGATCGCTACGGCCGCACGCTGGGCGTCGTGACCGACAATGCCGGCCGCGACGTCGCCGATACGCTGATCAGCGAGGGCCTGGCCCGCGCTTATGACGGGCGCGGTCGCCGCGCCGGGTGGTGCTGATGAAGCGCGATCGCATGGAGCGCCTGCTTCTCGAGCACCGGGACGAGTGCGTCGCGCTGGTCAAGCCTGTTGCGCAACTGGTGGATACGTTGCCGCCCGAGATCCGCTCCGTCTTCCTCCTCTGCTGCATCGCGCAGGAGGTCTGCCGCCTTCCGCCAAGGCGCCGCGCCCCGGAGATCCGCGCCCTCCGCGCCGAGCTTCCGCACATCTTCCGCATCACAGAGACGGCTATGCGCGAGTGTCTCATTGGCAACGCACGAGATGCCGAGGGCGCTGGCTGATGCGCGCGCCGGCCCCATCCGTCCGCTTCTGGATCGGCATGGCCTGGGCGGTTTCGCTCAGCGCGCCGCTGTGGGCCGGCATCCTCTATGCGGCCCGTCAGGTCTGGCAGGTGCTGTCATGAGCGCCGTGCAGCCTCTCGGCATCGTCCCGAGCCTGCCGCTGATCTACGGCCTCATCATGCGCCTGGAACAGGGCGAGCGCGCCTCGCGCGCCCTCGACGCCGAGGTGTTCGAGGCCCTGGGCTGGCACGTCCTGCGCGATCGCCAGATGGTTCTCAGCCCCCTCTCACTCAGCCCTTTGCCTCTGCCCAGGGCATCCCGGCGCGTCGATTGCGCGGAGCTGGTGGTGCCGTCCGGCTGGGATTGGGGCGCGGGCAGGCGCCGCGGCCTGGCTGCCGCCTGGTGCCGCAGCCCGCATCCCGACGGCCACCCCGACCTGCTGTGGTTCGAGGTGATCTGCCCGGCCCGCCCGATGCCCGACCAGCCCGCACCGGGGGTGCCGGCCCTCGCACTGCTGCGCGCGGCACTGCACGCCCAGCGCGCCCTGCTGCTCCGCGCCTCGGATGACGGCGCACCGCCCCACCTGCCGGCCGGCCGCTGGTCCTGCGACTGCGGCTGGGCTGGCCCCCACGATGCCGCCCGCGGCGGCGCCTGCCCCGATTGCCGCCGCCAGATCCGTGAGGCCGTCGCATGAGCCAGCGAGCCCTGTTCCCGAAAGACGCACTTCCGCGCGGGCTGAGAGCTGATTTCGAGGCGTTCTGGAACGCCTATCCCCGGCGCAACCCGAACCCGCGCGCAGTCGCCGAGGCTGCCTTCGCCCGCGCCGTCGCCGATGGCGCACAGCCCGAGGACCTGGTGCGGGCCGCCGACGCCTATGCGACCGAATGCCGGAAGAACGGCGTCGCGCCGACGTTCGTCGTCCATGCCCGCACCTTCCTCGTGCAGCGGCGATACGAGGACTATCTGCGCGCCGCGCCTCCCGTGCCCGCGGCGACAGCCCGCGTCGAGATCGACCACCCGCTGTGGCCACACATGCAGACCCGCGTGTCGGAGAGCGATTTCCGCCGCTGGCTGCAGCCGCTGCGGTGCGTCTCGATCGTCGCCGGCGCCCACGCCGTGCTGATGGCACCGAGCCGCTTCCACCGGGATTGGGTCCGCCAGCACTTCGACCTGGCGCTGAAGGCCGGGCTCGGCGTGCGGATCCTGGACATCGAGATCGCGGAGAACATTCGGGCATGAGCGGCGTCTTCGACTACGACGATGAGTCCGAGGAGCCGTGCTTCGAGTGTTTCGGCGAGGGCGGTTGGAACCGGTGCGCGGAGGACTGCTGTCCCGCGATCGGCGGCGAGGATGGATGCGATGACCCCGCGTGCTGGCGGGTCTGTGGGACATGCCGCGGCACCGGCTATCTGCATTGCAGCGCAGGTGAGGCCGATCATGGCTAAGGCCCCTGCGCCCGCCCCCAACCGCCGCGCCATGATCGCGAAGATCCACCTGGCCAAGCGGGACCTCGCGCTGACCGAGGACAGCTATCGCGACGTCCTCCGCCGCATCACCGGGATCGACAGCGCCGGCAAGATGCGCCCCGACCAGCTCGACGCGGTGCTGCGCGAATTCGCCCGCCTCGGCTGGAAGCCCAAGCCCGTCGTGAAGCGCAGCGCGAACCCACAGGTGCGCATGATCTACGCGATCTGGCAGGACATCGTCACGCTGCAGGGCCACGGCGATGCCGCGGCTCTCCGTGCCTTCGTGCGCCGCCAGACAACGAGCCGCGCGCACCCGGACGGCATCGCCAGCCCCGAGTTCCTGACCGGTGAGGCTGCCACGGCCGTGCTGGAAGGGCTCAAGGGTTGGCGCGCCAGATTGCGCCGGAAGGCCGCGTGATGGTCGCCTATTCCTTCCAGAAGCGCTTCGTCTCGCACGTACAGGCCGGCCTTGAGCCAGGGCCGTGGATGCCCGGCATGAAGCGTCACACCCTTCGGCAGCCGCGCGCCGGGCGCTGTCGCCACGCTCGCCCCGAACAAGCCCTCCAGCTCTACACCGCCATGCGGACGAGGCACTGCCGGCTGATCGGTCGAGCTGTGTGTCGCGCGGCCTTCCGCGTCGATTTGCTTTGGGATTGCGGCGATCTGTCCATTCGACGCGCCCCCTGCGCGGCGGCGCCGCGCAGCTATGTCGCGCAGCTCGCGCCGGTCGTTCGCCGGCTGCTCGATGAGCCCGCCGGCAAGCACTTCGTCGGCGACGACATGGACGAATTCGCGCGGACGGACGGCTTCGCCGACCGTCAGGAAATGGGCAGCTTCTTCGAGGTGCCGGAGGGCGAGGAGACCCACTGGATTTCGCTCGTGCTGATCGCCTGGGCGCCTGGCGAGCCGTTCAGCACCGGCGGCGGGGGCATTTGATGTCCGCCCGCCGCAGCCGCACGCGCCGTGTCCGCCGCCGCCAGAGGCGTCTGGCGGCGTGCCTGGCCATCGTCACCGTGCTGATGCTGGTGGGGCGGTGATGTCAGCGGCGCGCCCGATCCGTCGTGACCTGACCGGCGAGCGTCCGGGCCCGAGCCTCGGCCGCGGCGCGCTGTTGTGGATTGAGGCGGCCGCAGTCGAATCGGACATTGCTTTCGTCACCAGAGCCAATCTGCGGATGCCTCTGGGCCATGATGAGCAAACGCCAGGCGCAGGCTTCCACATGGTTCGCGGCGACGCCGGCGGTCGATCCCCGCAGCATGTAGGCGACATTGCGCTGCGCCTCGTAGTCACCGCGATAGGCGAGCGGGACCGCACTGAGGTAAGCGCGACGGTTCACAGCGCACCACTGCGCATCATCGCCGGTCAGGGCGTCGCAGCTCGTCAGGGACCGTTCGGCCTGTTGGCGCAGGGTGGCCTCGCTGGGCATCTGCGCCATGGCGGGCGCGGCAAGGGCCAGGCTGGCGAGGGCCATCAGTATCGGACGCAAGGGGGCAGTCTCCGTCGCATGGGTGGCGCTGCCGTCCATTCTGTGCTGATCGGGACGCGCTGAGAATGGCCACGCCGCTCCCTCTGCGCGACGCCGACTTCACCTGGTCCCCCGCCGAGTTGCGGTTCCTCATCGACCTGATTGGCGTCGCCAGCACCTTCCGCTTGATCGAGATGCATGGCGGCACGCGCATTCGCCTGCCGCACACCGTCAACCAGGGTACGCGCATCGCCCGGGACATCGGCCTCGCGGCGGCGAAGAAGCTCGCGCAGCGCTGGGGCGGAGACAACCTGAAAGTGCCTCTCGCACGATACTGGCGGGTTCGCGTCTATCGCGAACAGGGCATGTCCTACAGCGAGATTGCCCGCCGCGTCGGCATCACGGAGAACACGGTTCACCGCTATCTCCAGCATGCCGGCATGACCGCACCGCCCGCAGGGCAACTCGACCTGTTCCAGGCAGGCTGACCCCCACGCCAGGGGGCGCGCCATTGCTCCGGCACGCGCGCGATGGTCGGTTATGCCTGACGCCATCGCCCCGACCGCCGCCGACGATGCTGCCCTGCGCTTCCGCGCCTGCGTCGACGAGATCCTGGAGCGCGAGGGCGGATATGTGAACCACCCGCGCGACCGCGGGAAGTGCACCAATCGCGGCATCACCATCGCCGTCCTGCAGGAATGGCGTGGCGTGCCGGTGACCTGCGCAGACGTTCGCGCGCTCACCGAACTCGAAGCGCGGCAGATCTACCGTGCGCGGTACTGGAACGCCGTGCATGGCGACAGCCTGGCGCGGGGCCTCGACCTGATGGTGTTCGATGGTGCGGTGAACAGCGGGCCGGGGCGTAGTGCGAAGTGGCTGCAGGAGGCCCTGCGTGTCGAGGTGGACGGCGCGATCGGCCCGATGACGCTGCGCGCCGCGGCAGCCGTCAACGATGTGTCCGCCGTGATCCGCCGCATCGTCCACATCCGCATGGCCTTCCTGCGGCGCCTCGATACATGGCCCGATTTCGGCGATGGCTGGACCAAGCGCGTTCGGGCGGTGTCTGACCTGGCGCTGACCATGGCGGGCGCGCGGTGAACGGCATGCTGCCGAAATCCTCCCGCCGTTTCAGCCGCGGCGTCGTCATCGCCAACTGCGTCGCGGCCTGGGTCGCGATCGGCATCGCCATCCGTCACGGCGAGGGCGTCGCCGGCATCGTGGTCCCCGCCGCCCTCACGCTGATCGCGTGGCTCGTCGCCGGCTACATGGGCGTCGGCGCGCTCGACTTCCGCACGGCCGCGCAGGCCGCGCAGCCCAAGCCCCCGGAAGGATCCGCGCCGTGACGCTGCTGCTCGCCCTGCTCTATGCCGTCTCGTGCGGCTTCCTGTGGCGCGTGCGCGGCGGCGCATGGGAGACGCTGCTCGGCTTCCCCGCCGCTGGCCTGGTGGCCCGCGGGACCGTTGCGGTCGGTATGGCGCTGCCCCTGCTGACCATCCTGCCGGTCGTCCCGGTGATCCAGGTGGCGGCCGCATTGTGGCTCGGCATGGCGCTCGCGGGCTGGGGCGATGCGATGGACATCGGTCGCGTCGCGGGAAGTCGGTGGGGGGACGCGATTGCCATGTCCGCCTGGGGCGTGGTGGTCGCCCTGCCTGCCGCCATCGTCACGGCCGGCCTCGGCGGCCAGGCGTGGCCCCTGCTTGTCGCCGGGGTGCTGTTCGGCCCGATCTACGCCCTCGCATGGCATCTGCCGCACCTTCCTGACGTTCGCGGCCTCGCTGCCGGCCCGACCGAGTGGGCTGAGGTCGCCTGCGGTGCAGCCCTCGGCGCGGCCCTGTGGTGTGCGGTGCCGTGATCAAGGCCTTCCTCGCCTGGGCCGGTGGCGCCAACCTGATCCCGTGGGCGATCGGCGCCTGCGTGCTGCTGTTCGCCGGCGTGGTCGCCCTCTGGCGGATCGAGGCCGCGCAGCGCGACGCCGCCGAGTTGCGGCTCACCGCCGTGCAGGGGCAACTCGCGACTGCCAATGAGGCACTGGAGGATCGCGCCAATGTCATGGCCGCGCTCGGTCGCCAGGAACAGGCGACGCGCGACCTGCAGCAGGAACTCGCACCAACCCGGAGGACGATCTATGCGGCGCCTCGTAGCACGGCCTGCGTGGCCTCTCCTGTTGTTCGCGCTGGTCTCGACAGCCTGCGCGCTGCCCGAGCCCGTGGCGCCACCACGGCCAGCCCTGGCGCTGGCACCCAGCCTGACGACGTGTCGGCCGCGCCCGCCGGTCCCGGTCATCGAACAGGACGCTGATCTGATGCTGTGGGTGCTCGACCTGGACGAGGCCGGCGAGGACTGCCGCCAGCGCCTGGCGCGCGTGCGGGAGGTCAGCGGCCCGGTGGACCGCCAGTGACCGACTACATGGACCACGTGCAGGAGATGGAGGAGCGCGAGCGCCAGGCCGCCATCGCGCTGATCCGTCGCCGCATCACCGAAACCGCACCGTCGCCGCCTCCGCCGCGGGCGGAGATCCAGGAGCGTGACGCGTGATCCAGTTCGAATGGAAGGATCTGATGTGGATCCTCGGCGTGGGCGGGCTCGTCTCCGGCGCGCTCATCGCCTTCGTTCAATGGAAGCTCGGCTCCTTCTTCGCGAAGGCTTCCGACCTCATCCAGGTTGCCGGCCGTGTCACGACGATCGAGGAGAGGCTGTCGCGCATGCCGAGCCATGAGGATCTGCGGCAAGTGCAGGCGCGCGTCGGGGACGTCGAGAAGGGTGTCGCCGTCATCGACGTCAAGGTCGAGGGGCTGGGCGAGATCATGAAGCGGGTCGAGCGCCAGACCAACCTGCTCGTCGATTATCAGCTGCGGAAGGACCAGGCCTGATGTCCGGCTTCGCGAAGATCCTGGCCGAGGATCGCCGTCTCACCATCCTGAAGACGCTGGCCGAGGACCATGACTATTCGGTCAACGACTTCGTCCTGAAGCGTGCCCTGGCGTCGCTGGGGCACGATGTCTCTCGCGACCTGCTGCGGTCGGACCTGGCGTGGCTGGAGGATCAGCGGCTCATCACACTCGCCCGGCCGGATGGGGACAAGATCTGGGTCGCGAAGGCGACGGAGGACGGCATCGACGTGTCGCGCGGGCGGCCGCACCCGGGCGTCGCGCGCCCGTCGCCGGGCTGATGGGGCCAGCATGGCGAAGCGTCCCTCCACCATCGACCGCATGGACCCCGAGATCCGCGAGATCATCGGGCGCCTGCGCCAGAACGGGAAGACGATCGACGAGATCCGAGACCACCTGCGGTCGATGGAGATCGACGTCAGCCGCAGCGCGCTCGGTCGCCACGTCCAGTCGCTGGAAAAGGTCGGGGAGCGCATGCGCCGGTCGCGGGCCATGGCCGACGCGCTGGCGCGCCAGATGGGCGACACGTCCGAGAGCAAGCTCACCAGCCTGAATATCGAGCTGCTTCACGGCTTCGTCTTCGACTTCCTCTCCTCGGCGGAGAATGAGGACGAAGAAGGGACGGACGCGAAGGAGCTCCTGCGCGACCCGAAGGCCATGAAGCTGTTCTCGGAGACCGTCGAACGGCTGACGAAGGCGTCGCGGCACAATGCGGACTTCGTCGAGCAGGTGGAGAAGCGCACCGCCGCGCGCACGAAGGCCGAGGCGGCGAAGGCGGTGGATGCGGTGGCAAAGGAGAAGGGCATCGGCGCCGACACGCTGGCGGCGATCAAGGCTGGGATCTTTGGGGTGAAGGCAGCATGAACGAGAAGCACACGGGCAGCGCGGAGCCGCAGCCCACGCCGCAGGCGGGCATGACCGAGCAGGAGCGCGCGGATCTCCAGCGCGCAGTCTCGATCCTCAACGATGTGATGGCCGGCCTGTATGCTCGCCACGGCCAGGGCATCCGCGTCGTGCCACGCGTCAACTACAGCATGGACGAAGGCTACGCTGCCGTCTTCGTGGAGGTTACCACCGGCGTCGAAGAGTTTCGGTGAGCGCCATCTCGCTCCCCGACGTCTTCCTGTCCTACCAGCAGGAGCTGATGTCGTCGGTCTCGCATCATGCGGTGACCGTCGTCGAGAAATCGCGCCGCACCGGATACTCCTGGGCGATCGCTGCGGACGCTGCGCTAACCGCGGCCGCCACGCGGAACGCCGGCGGCAGCGATGTCTTCTACATGGGCTACAACCTCGAGATGGCCCGCGAGTTCATCGACTACGTCGCCGACTGGGCCAAGTCGCTGTCTCCGGCCGCAGTCGAGGTTCACGAGTTCCTCTTCACCGATCCGGAGCATCCGGAGAAGGAAATCAAGGCCTTCAGGGTGGATTTCGCATCCGGACACAAGGTGCTGGCGCTGCCATCCGTCCCGCGCGCCCTCCGCGGCATGCAAGGCAAGATCATCATCGACGAAGCGGCGTTCCATGATGACCTTGAGGAGCTGCTGAAGGCCGCCTTCGCCCTGCTGATCTGGGGCGGCAAGGTCGTCATCATCAGCACCCACGACGGGGATACCAATCCGTTCAATGCCCTGATCAACGATATCCGCGCGAAGCGGAAACCGTACCACCTGCTCCGCTGCACCTTCGACGATGCGCTGCGGGACGGCCTGTACAGGCGCATCTGCTACACCCAGGGCAAGACCTGGTCAGCGGAGGCCGAAGCGACCTGGCGCGCCGAGATCATCGCCTTTTACGGCTCGGCCGCGGATGAGGAGCTGTTCTGCATCCCCGCCGCCGGATCCGGCACCTGGTTGTCCGCCGCCCTGATCGAGGCGCGGATGGAGGATGGGATCCCAGTGCTGCGCTGGGAACCTCCGGCCGGCTTCGTGCTCTGGAGCGAGCGTCAGCGCCTGGCGGAGGTCCGCGCCTGGTGCGAGGACCACCTCGCGCCGGTGCTCGCCACCCTCGATCCCGATGACCAGCACGCCTTCGGCTGGGACTTTGGCCGGTATCATGACCTGTCGGTGCTGTGGCCCCTAGCGATCGAGAAGAACCTGGTTCGCCGCACGCCCTTCGTGGTCGAGCTGCGCAACGTGCCGTCCGAGGAGCAGGAGATCATCCTGCGCTATGTGCTCGATCGCCTGCCCCGCCTGCGCGGTGGGAAGATGGACGCCACGGGCCCCGGCTTCACCACGGCCGAGAACACCATGAAGCGCTACGGCCAGCGTGTCGAAATGGTGATGCTCAATGAGCCCTGGTACCGCGAGTACATGCCGCCCCTGAAGGCGGCCTTCGAGGATGGCGAAATCATCGTTCCGCGGGATCGGGAGATCCACGACGATCTGCGCCTGGTGAAGTTGGTTCGCGGCGTCGCCCGCGTGCCCGACCTGCGCACCGGCGGCCCGGGGAAGAAGCGGCACGGGGACAGCGCGATCGCGCTCGCGCTCGCGCATGCGGCGGCCAGGGCCGATGCGATGGAATATGGCTACCAGGCAGTCATGCCCGATCGCGACGGCCACGACTGGGAGCTGTTCCGCCCCCAGCTCCGACCGGGCCTGCGCGGCGCCATCTGACGGAGGACGCATGGCCACGCTCGTCGACCAGTATGGCAACCCCATCTCAAGCCAGGATATCCGCCGCCTCGAAGAGCCGGTGGCGCAGCCGACGGAGGCATTCGGGTCCGTCCGCAGCGTCATGTCGGATCATCCCGCCGAGAACCTGACGCCGGGGAAGCTCGCGCGCATTCATCGCGATGCGGCGCAAGGCTATCCCCTGGAATACCTGGCGCTCGCCGAGGATATCGAGGAGCGCGACCTGCACTATGCCTCCGTCCTCTCCACCCGGAAGCGGTCGGTGGCGCAGCTGCCGATCCGGGTCGAGGCGGCGAGCGACGATCGCGACCATGCCGAGCATGCGGAATTCCTGGAGGAGTGGCTGACCAGCGGCGTGCTCGAGGAGGCGCTGTTCGACGTCCTCGACGGCCTGGGCAAGGGGTATTCAGTGCTCGAGGTCGAGTGGAAGACCGAGCCCGGCATGATCGTGCCGGCCTCGCTCGCGTGGAAGCCGCAGCGGTGGTTCGACATCAGCAAGGTGAACGGCCGTGACCTGCTGCTGCGGGAAGGTACGACGGGCGAGCCGCTCGCCCCGCACAAGTTCTTGGTCCACCGCCACCCGTCGAAGAGCGGCCTGATGATCCGATCCGGCCTCGCCCGGCTGGCGTCCTGGGCATGGATGTACAAGGCATTCACGCTCAAGGATTGGGCGATCTTCGCGCAGAACTACGGCCAGCCGATGCGGGTGGGGAAGTACGGGCCGAACGCCTCGAAAGAGGATCGAGACACCCTCATGTCGGCGGTGGCGAACATCGCCGGCGACTGCGCGGCCATCATCCCGGAGAGCATGCTGATCGACTTCGTGGAGGTGAAGAACGCCGCGAATGGGTCGGAGCTCTACGAGAAGCGCGCGGACTGGCTCGACCGGCAAATGTCCAAAGCGGTGCTGGGCCAGACAACCACGACCGATGCGGTGTCGGGCGGCCATGCCGTGTCTCAGGAGCACCGCCTGGTGCAGGAGGACATCGAACGGTCCGACGCATCCGTGCTGTCCATGACGGTCACGCGGCAGCTCGCGCAGGCGATCATCGCGTTCAATTTCGGGCCGCAACAGAAGTATCCGACGATCCGCATCGGTCGACCGGATGAGGTGCCGCTCGAGAAGGTGGTTGACGCCGTTGCGAAGCTTGCACCTGTGGGTCTGCGCGTCGAGGCGAGCCAGATCCGCGATCGCCTCGGCCTATCGGAACCGGCGAAGGGGGAGGATGTCGAGGTCATCGGCGGGCGGCCGCCAGCGGACCCGGCCGAGCGGCGACCGCCCGGCGCCCCACCACCAGGAATGGCACCCGAACTCCAGGCATTCCGCAGCCGCATTGCTTCCCTGCACGCCAGCCAGCCCGAGACGGACGTCATCCAGGCGCTGACCGATCGCCTGGCCCTCGACGCCCAGGGTGCGCTTGCCGGCGTCATCGACCAGGTGCGGGTCGAGCTGCAGGCCGCATCGGATCTTGCTGATTTCGGCCGGCGCCTGGCCGGGCTGCAGCTGGACCCGGAGGCACTTGCCGTCGTGCTCGGCCGCGGTATGGCGATCGCGCACCTGGCCGGCCAGGCCTCGGTGCTGGACGAGCTGCAGGGCGGCTGATCCATGTCGGGCAGTCGCGGCGTCGCCTCCGGCGTTGGGCTGCCGCCGCGGGAAGCCATCGCGTTCCTGCGCGGAAAGACGAATGTCACGTCCGAGCACTGGACGGACGTCTGGCGCGAGGCGCACACGCGCAGCTTCATGGTCGCCGGCGCGGCGACGGATGCCCTGGTCGGCGACTTCCGGCGATCGGTCGCCGATGCGCTTGAGCAGGGCCGCACCCTCGCTGACTTCCGGAAGGATTTCGACGGCATCGTCGCGAAGCACGGGTGGGTCCACAACGGGACGGCAGCCTGGCGCAGCCGCATCATCTACGAGACCAATCTCAGCACCGCCCTGGCCGCCGGCCGCTATGCCCAGCAGACCGAGCCTGACACGCTCGCAGTCTATCCCTACTGGCAGTACGTGCATTCCGGCGCGCTGCACCCGCGCCTGCAGCACCAGGCGTGGAACGGCCTCATCCTGCGGGCCGATGACGGGTTCTGGCGCACCCACTACCCACCCAATGGCTGGCGTTGCGGCTGCCGGGTGCGCGTGCTCTCGGCGCGCGGCCTCGCGCGGATGGGAAGGAGCGGGCCGGATCAGGCGCCGGTTATCGAGACGCGCCGCTGGGTCAATCCGCGCACGGGCGAGGTCCACTATGTGCCGGTGGGGATCGACCCGGGCTTCGACTACAATCCCGGCCTATCCTGGCGGGAGCCGCCCCGGCTGCCATCCGATGCCGTGCTGCGGCCACCGCCGGCGAGCTGGCCGCCAGCACCACCTGGCGGCTGGCCAGCTGCGGCCCCTCCCGCGCCGCGACCGACCAGCCCGATCCCCGATCGCGGCGTCGTGCCGGTATTGCCGGCGGAGCCCACTTCCCGCGACGTGCCGCTGCCGCCAGCCAGGGCCCTTCCCGCGAAGCCGGTGGTGCGGCGGGATCCCGTGCCCGCCTCGGTGCGCAGCGCAGACATCGCGTTGCGGGAGGGCTATGAGGAATGGGGTCGCTCCCTCTCGCAGGATGAGCTGGCCGCAGTCGCCCTTTATCGGCGCACGGGGCAGTATCTCAATCGCGTGGTGCGCGGTGATGAGGTGGGCACACCCGGCATGCGCACCACGGTCGCGATCCTGCGCGACGCCCTGCAGAGGGCTGTGGCGCCGCGGGCTTTCACCGTGCGCCGCGGTGCCAGCGCGGCAGAGGCAAACGGCCTCGGGTCAGTCGGGACAGTCGGAGAACTGCCCGCCTTCACCTCGAGCTCGCTGGATCCCGAGATCGCCAGGGACTTCGCGGCGCGTCACGGGGGCAGGCTGATTGAGATCCGCGTTCCAGGCGGCGCCCGAGGGGTCGCCTATATTCATCCCTGGCCGCTCACCAGGCCCGCTCAGTACGAGGTTCTGTTTGCACCTGGCACGCAGTATCGTGTCGTCAGCCGGACATCCCGGCGCATCGTCGTGGAGATCATCCGTGTCGGAGACCAACCTGGCGGAGGCTGAGGCAATCCGCCGCCGCTATGCGGTCGTATTCGGGGAGCCACTGGAGAGCCTGCGGGACCAGCCTGTGGACATGCTGCAGCGTGCCCTCGCGGCTGCGGATGCCCAGCGGGAGCTGTATCTCTCGATGGGTTTCGAGGTTGACGATCCGGAGGCAGAGGCCGTCCCCAACGCATGAGCGGCGCGCGCCTGACCATCAATGCCAGCCTGGACAGTCCGCAGGTCCAAGCCGCATTCCGACAGTGGAGCCGGCTCGGTCGCGACAGCACGCCGCTGATGGCGGCGATCGGTGACGGCCTCGTTTCCAATGTTCATGATCGCTTCGCTGCAGAGACCGATCCCGAGGGCGCCCGCTGGGCACCCCTGAAGGAACCATGGGCGAGCCTGCGCCGTGCCGGTCCCATCCTGCAGCAGTCCGGCATGCGGGGCGGCCTGATGGGGACCATCACCTCCGATGCCGCGAACGGTGAGGTTTCGGTCGGCAGCAACAAGATCTCCGCCGGCGTTCACCAGTTCGGCGCGACCATCAAGGCGAAGAATTCCCCCTTCCTGGTGTTCCGGACGCCCGAGGGGCAGCGCTTCGGCCAGGCCCGCCAGGTGACCATTCCCGCCCGCCCATACCTCGGCATCAGCGGCGCCGACGAGGACACCATCCTCGACGCGGTCGAGGTGTTCTGGCTCCGGTTTCGCTGACGCATATCCGCCCCGGAGCTCCAGCGCGGATTAAGAGGTGAATAAGAGCGTTAAGAGCGCGCTCTAAGGCGCCCCGGGCATCAGCGGGGCGGCGACGGCAGGAGGGGCCTGTACGGCCTTCCCAGGCGCCCTCATCCATGGGCCTTGCCCACCTCGCCTGGGGGCGCTCCCTCCACACCATCGGCGCGCCAGTCTGCGCCCCGATGATTCAGTATGTCACCCTGCACCAGGCCCTGCCGGATCTGGGGAGCGACGCTGCTCCCCCCGACTGGCTGCACCTGGTTCCGGCCGGCGAGTTCCGCGGCAATGACGGCCGGGGGCCGTATCGCCTCACGGATCCGGCGGCGGCGATTGCCGCGTCCAGCAAGGCGGGCAAGCTGGTCCTCGACGAGAACCATGCGACAGACCTGGCTGCGCCGCGTGGCGAGAGCGCACCGGCCCGTGGATGGATCGTCGAACTGCAATCCCGTGACGACGGCATCTGGGGGCGGGTCGATTGGACCCCGCCCGGGGCGCAGCTGATGCGCGATCGTGCCTATCGCGGCGTTTCGCCCGCCATCCAGGTCGACGCGAAGACGGGGCGCGTGCTCGCCGTGCTGCGGGCGTCGCTGACCAACGCCCCGAACCTGCCTCTCACCAGTCTCCATCATCAGCAGCAGGAGCCCGCCGTGGACCTGACGAAACTGCGTACCGCGCTCGGGCTGCCCGAGGCCGCGGACGAGGCGGCGATCCTCGCCGCGGCCGAGACGGCCCGGACGGCCGTCGCGACGCATGCCCAGCAGCTGCAGCGCATCGCGACCGCGGCGGGGGTCGACAAGCCGGCCGAGGCGGGAACGGATGCCATTGTCACGGTCCTGCAGGCGCGCGGCGTCGGCAATGAGGCGAAGCTCCTCACGACGGTGACCGAGCTGCAGGCCGAGGTGACGCAGCTGCGCGGCGACCAGGCGAAGGCCCGCGCGACCGAGGTCGTCGACGGCGCCATCCGGGCTGGCAAGCCGATCCCGACCAAGCTGCGCGAGATCTACATCGAGCGGCACTGCAAGGATCCCGCCGGCGTCGAGCAGGAGCTCGCACTCATGGTCTCGCTTCATGGCGGCGGGCTCACGGGCCAGCCGGCGGCCGAGGACGGCGACCCGTCCGAGGTCGCCCTGCAGGCCCAGCAGTACCAGGCCGATCAGGAGGCGCGGGGCATCTATGTCAGCACCGCCCAGGCGGTCGCGCATGTCCGTAGCAAGAAGGGGAAGACGGCGTGAGCAACATGGTTCTCGCCAAGGGCTTCGTGGCGGGCGCGGCGATCGCGCCGTACCGCATCGTGAAGCTCTCGGCCGCCGACACCGTCGTCCAGTCCGCCGCGGCGGCCGACAGCCACATCGGGGTCGTCTCCGAGGTCGGGCCGGCCTCCGGTGAACGCTGCGAGGTCCACGCCTATGGCCTCGTCTTCGTCGAGGCCGGTGCGGCGGTCGCGCTCGGCGCGCTCGTCACCGCCGATGCGCAGGGCCGCGGCATCGCGGCCGCGCCTGCCGCCGGCGTCAATGCCCGCCACATCGGCGTTGCGTTCGAGGCGGCATCCGCCGCCGGCGACGTCATCCGCGTCCTGCTGAGCCAGGGCTCGGTGCAGGGCTGATCGAGGAGCACCGGACCCATGGCGACCAACGCCTTCCCCATCGACGCCGAGCTGACCGCCATCGCGATCGGCTATCGCAACCGCGATATCGACCTGATCGCCGACCTCGTCATGCCCCGCGTCGGCAAGACCGGGAAGAAGTTCAGCTACACGGTCTACAACAAGGCCGACGCCTACACGGTGCCGTCCACCGTCGTGGCGCGCCGCGCCGAGCCGAACACCGTCGACTTCGGCGGCGTGCTGGTTCCCGCCGAATGCATCGACTTCGGCCTGGACGACATCGTGCCGAACGAGGAGGTCGCCGCGTGGGAAGCGATGGTCCGCCCCGCCAGCGGCGGTCCGGTCTCGCCCCTCGCGCGGTCTACCTCGCTGGTCACCGGCCTGATCCTGCTGGATCGCGAGATCCGCGTGGCCGGCATGGTCTTCGCCGCCGCCACCTATCCGGCCACCAACAAGGTGACGCTGGTCGGCACCAGCCAGTGGTCCGACTTCACGAACAGCAATCCGCTGGCGGCACTGCTGGACGCCTGCGACGCGCCCCTCGTGCGGCCCAATACCCTGGTGCTCGGCCATGCGGTGTGGACCAAGCTTCGCCAGCACCCGAAGATCGTGCAGGCGGTCTATGGCACCAATCAGGGCGCCGGCACGATCACGCGCGAACAGCTTGCCGCCCTGCTGGAAATCCGCCGCGTCGTCGTGGGGTCGGGCACGGTCAACACGGCACGCAAGGGGCAGGCGCCCAACTTCGTGCGGGTCTGGGGCAAGCACGCCGCGCTGATCTTCGCGTCGCAGGAACTGGCGGATGCCGACCAGCCGACCTTCGGCTTCACCGCCGAGTTCGGCAACCGCATCGCCGGCCAGATAGCCGAGCCGAAGATGGGCCTTCGCGGATCCACCCGTGTGCGCGCCGGCGAGAGTGTGAAGGAGGTCATCGCGGCCGCCGACACCGGGTACTTCTTCGAGAACGCGGTGGCCTGACATGAGCGGCACGAAGAAGAAGGGCGCCGATGCGGTCGTCGAGACTGCGGCCATCCGCGCCCTGCGTCCCCTCGACGTGGACGGTGTCCGCATCGAGGAGGGTGCGACGGCCGAGATCCGCGCCGAGTTGGTCACCGTCCTGGTCGACATCGGTGCGGCCGAGGTCGTCGCGCCGAAGACGGAGGCCTGATGACCACCGCCGTCATCATCCGCAGCCCGTCCCCGAACAATCAGGACGTGCTGGTCCAGAAGCAGGTGGTCAGCCGCGAGGGTGCGTATGCCCCGGTCGGTGAGGCAATTCGCGTGACGGAGGGCATGGCCGTCACGGAGTATGTGCACAGCGGCCAGCGGCTCGTGATCACCGAGATCACGCGGGTTCCCTGACCCATGCCCTACGCCACCATCGACGACCTGGTCGAGGCCTTCGGGGAGAGCGAGGTCACGCGCCTCACCGCCCCGGAGGGCAACCTCGAAGCGCCGGTGGAGGATGCCAAGGTCACGCGCGCCCTGACGAGCGCCACCGACCTGATCGACAGCTACCTGGCGCGCCGCTACGCCGTGCCGCTGGCCGCTCCCTATCCGCCCGCCATCACCCGCGCCTGCGGTGTGCTCGCCCGCTTCCAGCTGGCGCATGGCGAACAGCGCGAACCGACCGAGCAGATGCGGCTCGACCGCAAGGAGACGATCGCCTGGCTCGAGGCGCTGGCCGAGGGCCGCGCCCTGCTGACGGGCGCGCAGCCGGTCGCAGGATCCTCCGGCGCCGGCGCCCGCGTTTCCGACCGCCCGCGCGCCTTCTCCACCGACGCGCTGCGGGGCTGGTGACATGGCCGTGCAGGATCTGATCGCCGCCGGCCCGCTGCTCGACTGCTGCAACGCCCTTCAGGCCCGCCTGAAGGCCTTCTTTCCGCCCGCCCATTTCGAGCACCAGGTGGTGCCGGCGAAGCTGACCCCGGCCGTTTGGGCGTCCTTGACGCGCCGCACGCCGATGATCGGCCTGGGCTGGGGCGGCGTCCGGCCGAAGCGCGACAATGGGCGCCTCTTCGCCGGTGACGCGCTGTGGACGGTCTTCCTGGTGACGAAGAACAGCAATTCGCCAGTTGCACGCCTGCTCGGTGATGCGCTCGGCGCCGGCCAGCTCGGCGTGGCCCAGGTCGCTGTCGTCGCGCTGCAGGGCTTCACCAGTCCCGGCCTCGGCACCACCGCCGTCACGGACGTCGGCAACGTCTCTGCCGAGAACCTGGCCGAGGAGAACACGGCCATCACGGCCATCAACATCGAGGTCCCGATGACGCTGACCATCGCCGGCGACCGCGGCCTCGACAACTTCCTGCGCGTGTATGTGCAGTGGCAGTTCCCCGACGCCCAGGGCCCTGCCGACATGATCGAGGTGAGGGACTGACCTTGGACAACCAGCACCGGAAGATCGCGACCTATCGCGAGCTGAACGAGAGCGAAATCGCCCTGATGAACCGCATCAAGGCGAAGGAGGCGGAGTTGGCCGAGCTGGTCGCGCTGGTGCGCGTCACGGTCCCCGTCGGCGAGCCGCGGCGCCAGGTGGCGCTTGCCGTCACGGCCTTCGAGGAGGGGTGCATGCGTCTTGTGCGCGCCGTGGCTCAGCCCGCGTCGCCCTGGGACGCGCGTCTGCCCGTCATCGAGCCGATCTCACCGAAGGAGCCCGCCGCGTGAGCCAGGCCACCAACCGTATCTTCGTCCGCCCCGCCGAAGGCCGCCGCGTGCGGCTGCCCGGCGATGGCAGTCCCATCCCGGCCGAAGGGATGGAGGTCGACCGCGACATCTTTGTCGTGCGGCGCCTCGCCGATGGCGACCTCGTTGAGGTGACGCCTAAGGCCACCGGCAAGGGGAGCAACAGCTGATGCCGTTGGACACCATCACGCTCGAGGAGACGCCAAGCGACTGGCGCGTCCCGGGCGCTTCGATCGAGATCCGGCCGCGCTACACCAATGCGGGCGTCATCGGCTATCCGGCCCGCGCCTTGCTGATCGGCCAAAAGCTGGCCGCCGGCGCGGCAGCCGCGGCGACACCCTATCGCATCACCCGCCGCGAGCAGCTGTCCGCACTGTTTGGCGCGGGGTCGGTAGCCGAGCAGATGGGCGCTTCCTTCCTGGATGCGAACACGACGTCCGAGCTCAATGTGATGGCCCTGGCCGACGCCGGCGGCGCGGTCGCGGCGACCTCAACCCAGGTCATCGCCGGCACGGCGACCGGGTCCGGGGTGCTGGCCTTCGGCATCGGCCCCTGGCGGATCCCGACCGTGGTCGCCTCTGGCGCTGCCGCCGCGACTGTCGCGACCTCTGTCCGCGCCGCGATCAATGCCGCGACCTATCTGCCGGTCGCCGCCAGCGGATCCGCCGGCAACGTCATCCTGACCGCGAAACACGGGGGCGCGGTCGGCAACGACATTCGGATCATCCTCAACCCGGCGGTCGAGGATGCGGTGCCGGCGGGGCTGACTGTCACGATCGCCGCCATGGCCAGCGGCGCCGGCGTGCCGGACATCGACACCGCGCTCGCGGCCGTCGCGGCCGCCTGGTACACGGACATCGTCTCCGCCTGGACCGACAGCACCACGCTCGGCAAGCTCGATGCCGACCTTGCCACCCGCTACACGGCGATGGGCAAGCGCGACGCCTTCGGCTTCATCGGCTGGAACAACACCTTCGGCGGGCTCAGTGCGGCCGGCGGCGCCCGCAACGGCAAGCTGCTATTCCCGATCGGCGCCAATGCCGCGGGGTCGATGCCCTGGCAGTGGGCGGCGCAGCTCGCCGGCGTGGCGTGCTTCTACCTGACCAGCGATCCGGCACGGCAGCTCCGCACGCTCGCCCTGCCGACGATCGTGCCGCCGTTGCTGGCCAACCGCTTCACGCCGACCGAACAGGATCTACTGCTCCGCGACGGTGTCTCCACCTGGGACGTCGATACGGGCGGCATCGTCCGCCTGCAGCGCGTCATCAGCACCTATCAGACGTCGGCGCTCGGCGTGCCGGACACGGCCTGGCTCGACATCATGACGCCGCGGACCCTGTCGCGGGTCCGATATGACTGGGCCAGTTACCTCGATCTGAACTACCCGCGGCACAAGCTGGCGGACGATGGGGCGCCGGCAGCGGAGCACGGCGACGCCGTGGTCACGCCGCGCATACTGCACACCAGCTGGGCGGCGCGCTGCGCCCAGTATGAGAAGCTGGGCTGGATCGAGGATGCCCGGCGCACGGTCGGGCTCAGCACCTTCGTGCGCGACCAGACGGACCGGAACCGCGTCAACGCGGTCCTGGTCGTGAAGATCCTCGGCAATCTCATGCGGTTCGCCGCGCGCCTGGAATTCGAGGTGTAAGCCATGCAGACGCTCGGCATCATCGACATTGTCTGGAAGCAGCAAAAGATCCCGGTCGAGAAGGGTGCGAAGTTCCGCCCCGGCGGGCTCAAGCAGAACGCCGTCGTCTCTGGCCGACGCGTCGGCTACGCGCAGGAATTCCAGCAGAGCGAGATCACGGCGACCACCTGGCTCGCGCGCGGCCAGTCATTCCGGGACCTCTATGGCAGCGGCGAGGGCGAGTTGCAGGTGCTCTGCGACACCGGCCAGACCTTCACCTGGTCGGACGCCTTCCTGGAAGGCGATCGCCCCGAGATCACCGGCGGCGAGGGCGGGAAGATCGAATTGCGCTGGGTGGCCGGCGAACCGGAGGAAGTGCTGAATGGCTGACACCAAGTCCGAGGATCTGGTGGATCTCGACGCCGGCGATGCGGGCGTCACGCCCGGTTCCGACCTGGTCGACCTGGATGCGGCCGAGGAGGAGGGCAAGCTGCCCCCGCAGGCCAAGCTGCAGGAGGATGGCAGCGTGCTGTTCACGCTGCGGCACCAGGTCACCATCCGCTACCGCAAGGGCGGGTCGGAGCGCAGCGAGACCATCGAGACGCTGCACATGCGCCGGCTGCAGGGCAAGGACATGCGGCGCGCGACGCAGGCCGGCGGCGCCGCGACGATCGCTGCCGCCGCGGCCTCCGCCGGCTGGGACGGACCGAAGTTTGACATCCTGTTCGACCGCATGGATGCCGATGACGCGATGGCCGTGCTGGAGGTCGCCGCCCATTTTATCAGCAGTGGCCGGAGGATTGGCCGCTGATCCTCGCGGCGATCGGCAGCCACTACGGCTGCCCGCTCGCCGAACTCGATGCCTTGACGCCCGATACGGCGAAATTCTGGCACGGGGCGGCCGCTGAACTGACCCGGCGGGTAAAGCAGAAGCAGGAGACTTAGCGTGGCGACAGGGCGGGATCTGCGGGCGCGGCTCGTCCTGTCGCTGAATGACCGCGCCAGCCCGGGGCTCGATCGCATCCCGGGCCGGCTGGATCGGATCCGCCAGGCACTGCGGCGGATCTCAGTCGCGGCGGCCGTGGTGGGCGGGTTGTCCCTGCTCGGCCCGCTGCAACAGGCCGCCGCCTTCGAAGATACGCTCCGGCAGAACGCCATCACCGCCGGCGAGACCGGCGCGGCGGTCGAGGAGATGATCCAGCGCACCCGTGTCGCCTATGAGCGCCTGGCCCGCGAGACCGGGCAGCGAAGCCGCGACATTGCGGCGGCGGCGGCGAGCCTGATCGCCGCCGGGCTCGACGACACCACCATCCAATCACTGTTGCCCACCATCTCTCGCGTCGCGACCGGGACCGGCGCAACGCTGGAGGATCTCGCGCAGACGGCCCTGCAGCTCCGCACGCAGCTCGGCCTGACCGTGGAGCAGATGCCCCAGGCCTTCGCGTCCCTGATCCAGGCCGGCCGCGACGGGAACTTCGAATTGCGCGACATGGCGCGGGAATTCCCGGCAATCCTTGCCGCGGCCCGCGCCCTCGGCATGCAGGGGCCGAATGCCCTGACGTCGCTGGCCGCCGCGCTGCAGGTGGCGCGCCAGGCTGCGGGTTCGTCGAGCGAGGCCGCGAACAACGTCCTCAATGCGCTGCAGAAGCTGGCCTCGCCCGAGGTGGTGCGGAACTTCGAGCAGATCGGCGTGAACCTCGAAGGGGTGATGCGAGACGCCGCGCGACGCGGCATCAATCCGCTTGAGGCCCTGGTCCAGAAGCTGCGGGAACGCACCGGCGGCGACCTGTTCCGCCTGCAGGAGATCTTCGGCGATCGCCAGGCACTGATGGGCCTGCTGCCGCTGATCCAGCAGACGGAGCGATACCTGCGGATCCGCGACAATGCGCGCGGCGCGTCCACCGACCTGATCGGTCAGGGGTTCGAGGACCGGATGCGCGGTGCGCAGATGCAGTTGCAGCGCACCACCGAGCTGCTGGAACAGCTGAGCCGGCGGTTCCTGCTGGTCGCCGGCACGGCGCTGAAGCCCATCAACGACGCGTTGGACCGGCTGTTCACCTGGATCGACCAGATCGATGCCGCCTATCCCGGTCTGATCGACGAGGTCGCGGCATGGGCCGCCGGGCTGCTCGCCGCTGCGGCCGCGATCGGCATCATCGGGCAGGTGTTCAGTTTCCTCGGCGCCGGCCTGGCCGTGATGCTCGGCCCGCTGCAGCTCGTCTTCGCCGGCCTGATCGCGATCGTCGGGGTGAAGCTCGCCGTGTTCCTGGCCGCGATCGCTCTCGTCGCGGGCGCCGCCTATCTGATCTGGCGGTATTGGGACCGCATCGGGCCATGGTTCCGATCGCTGTGGGAGACCATCCGCGGCTGGTTCACCGGCTTTGTCGACTGGATCTCGGGCTGGGCCGCGTCGGCGTATGCCGGCGCCATCGCGATCATCCAGGGCGCCTGGCTCGTGCTGCGAACCTGGTTCAACACGCTCTGGACCGCCTGGGTGCGTGAACCGTTCGAGGCCTTCGTCACCTGGGTCGACGGCTGGACCAACGGGCTGGCAAGCGCGGCCATCGACCGGATCGTCCAGTCCTGGCAGCGGCTGAAGCAGGGCTTCCGCGAGCTGTGGGATGAGATCAAGAAGATCTTCGAGGAGATCTGGGGGCCGATTGAACGCGCGATGGAACGCGCCGAGCGCTTCTTCGCGCGGGAGAATGCCGGCGCGGCGCGATACCAGCCCGAAGCTCAGGCGGCGCTCGGCGAGCGGATGAATGCCCGCGGCGCCACGGCGATCTCTCCCGAGGAATGGAACGCGCCGGAGGCCGCCGCGCCGGCCGCCACGACGCGGGTCGTCGGGGATATCACCGTGCGGCCCGCGCCGGGGGCGGAGGTAGTGGATGCCCGCACTACCACTGGCCCAGTGACGATCACGCCTGACCGTGGCGCGACCCGGAGCCGTCCCTGATGTCGGGCCTGCTTTCCGGCCTCGGGGCCGTCACCAGCCTGTTCGACAGCCTCTTCGGCGCGTCGTTCCGTGGCGTGGAATTCGAGATCCCCGACACCCGGCAGGAAGTCGGGCGACGGGTGCAGCGCTTCTTCTTCCCCGGTCGCGACGACACCAAGCACCAGGATCTCGGGGCATTCGAAGGCCCGATCACCATTCGCGGCCTGATCATCGGCGCGGACTACGTCGAGCGCGCGCGTGCGCTGCGCGCCGCGTTCCTTGAGGAAGGGCCGGGGACGCTCGTCCATCCCTGGCTGGGCGAGATCGAGGTGGTGCTGCCGCAGCCGGCCAGCATCACCTTCAGCGACCGCGAGATCCGCCTCGCCCGCTTCGACGCCACCTTCGAGCGTGTCCCGACCACCGCCGGTGGCGGGCTGCTGGACACCCTCGCGGATCTGCTCGACCAGGTGCAGCGGCTCCGGGCGCAGGTGCGGGTCACCATCGGCCGGATCCTCGCGCCCATCCGCCTGACCGTCGCCGTCATCGCCGGCGTGCAGGGCTTCGTCGCTTCGGCGGCCGGCACCTGGCAAGGCATCGTGTCGGCCGGCCGCGGCCTCACGGGTCTCGGCAATGCGCTGGACGCCGGCTTTCGCGGCATGGCCGAGATCGGCGTCCTCACGGCCGATACGACCTATGGCGGTGCGGTTTCCGATGCGCTCGATGCCGTGCCGTCCAGCATCGCGGAGGCCGGCGCACCGCCCTTGCCGCCCGCGATCGGGCCGGCCGCCGGCGCCACGACGCCCAGCATCGTCATCGCGCCCGAGGCCGCGACCAAGGCCTTGTTGGATGGCGCGGACGCCCTGGCGGCGATCGCCGCGCCGGTGCCCGGCCTCGCCCTCGCCGCGGCCGTCCAGGCGCGGCTGGAGGCCGTGACGGCCGCCACCACCATCGATCACGTCTCGCAGCAGGATGCGATCGCCTGGCGGGACCGGCTCGACGCGGCACTCACTGCCTCGGCCGCCGACGCCGCGATCCTGGCCCGCACCGCGCCGATCGAGGGCCAGGCGCTATGGACCGCCGTGATGGCGGTGCGGGATGCCGTGCTGGCGGACTACAACGACCGCATCGGGCGCCTGCCCGCGGTGCGGATCCTGCCGCCCCGCGCGACCGCGGTGTCGGCCTGGGCGATCGCCCATGACCTGGTCGGCGACGATCCCGCCGCGGTGCGGGCGATGATGGAGGACCTGGTCCGCCGAAACGACATCCGTCATCCGGCCGTGGTGCCCGCGGATCTGTCGCTGGAATACCTCGCATGACCGGCGGCCGCATGACGCTGGAGATCGCCGGGCGTGCGTTCCGCGACTTCGTGGGCATCACGGTCACCCGCTCGCTCGAGGAGATCGCCGGCAGTTTCGACCTCGACCTTTATGATGGCGGTCGGGTTGCCCGCGCGCTCCAGCAGCACCAGGCGCAGGAGGTCGCGGAGGCGGTGCGGCAGGGCCAGGCCTGCACGATCAGGATCGACGGTGAGGCCGTGCTGATCGGCCATATCGACGACGCCAAGGTGAGCTGGACCGGCGATGCGATGCGCTTCGCCTTCACGGGACGCGATCGCACCGGGGATCTGGTGGACGGCGCGGCCGCGCCGGGTGGACCGGCGGAGTTTCGCGGGTTGACGCTCACCGAGATCGCGCAGCGGATCTGTCAGCCCTACGGCATCACCGTCCGGGCGGACACCGATGTCGGCGCGGCCATTCCGGTCTTCTCCCTGGACGCCTCCGAGACGGCTCTCAGCGCCCTCGAAAAGGCGGCTCGGCAACGGGCGGTGTTGCTGGTGTCCGATGGCGTCGGCGGGCTGCTGCTGACGCGCGGCGGGGCCAGTCGTGGGCCGGCGCCACTGCAAGTGCCGGGCAATGTGCAGCAGGCGACCGCCACCTTCTCCTGGCGCGAGCGGTTCCGCGACTACTACGTCAAGGGTCAGACGCGCGGCGCCGGGGGCAACCGGGCGACGGACAGCACAGCAAGCGAGCTGACCGCCGCGACGCCGCCGGCGGCGGCCGCGACCCGGCCCGCGGTGCGGGAGCGCGCGGGGATCGTCATGACCGGCCATGCGCGGGATGAGGAAGTGACGCGGCACCGCCCGACCGTGCAACTCGCCAAGACGCAATCCGGCGGGGCGTCGGTGCAGACCCAGGCGGAATGGCGCATGCGGGTCGCCCGCGCGAAATCGGAGGCGCTGGCCTATCGCCTGCTGGACTGGCGCGCCGGGGATCCGGGCAAGCTGTGGCGGCCGAATGAGCTAGTCGCGGTCACCGATCCCTTCGCGGGGATCTCGGGCGACATGCTGGTTTCCTCCGTCGCCTACCGGCTGGCCGAAGAGGGGGCCGTCACCGAGCTCGAGCTCGTCGGGCCCGAGGCCTATGACCTCGAGCCCATCGAGCCCCGCCGACGAGGCCGCCAGGCGCGGCGGCGCGGCAGCGCCAGCGACAGCACCGCGCGCGAACTCACAGCAGGAACCGCACGCCGTGGATCATGAAACCGCCGCCGCCCTGCGCGGCCAGGCCGTGCGCGGCCTGGTTACGGCCATCCGCGACGGCGGCCCCGCTCAGGTGGTGGACGTCGAGACGCATGAGGGGGTGGTGCGTTCCGGCATTGAGGTGCTGCAACAGTATGGCCTCACGTCCCGTGCGCCGGACGGGGCGATCGTCGTGCTGCTGGCGCTGGGCGGGGATCAGGGGGACCAGGTTGCCCTGCCCGTAGCCTGCCCCAGCGGGCGGATGGGCGGCCTTGAGGCTGGCGAGGTCGCGCTCCATGACGCGGCGGGAAACCGCGTCCACATCAAGGGCGGCGGGGTGATCGAGATCCGCTGTGCCACGTCGCTGCTCGCCGTGGTGGGCGGTACGGAATTCGAGGTCACGGCCGGCGGCGTGCGGATCAAGGGGAATGTCGAGGTCGAGGGCGCGATCCACGCGACCGGCGACATCGTTGCCGGGTCGATCAGCCTGCAGACGCATCGGCATGGCGGCGTCGACCCAGGCGCCGGGCTGACCGACCAGCCGAGCTGATCCCCCCGCCCGGGGGCGCGCCCTTTTCGCACC
This sequence comes from Roseomonas sp., assembly GCA_041914265.1. Lineage (GTDB taxonomy): Bacteria > Pseudomonadota > Alphaproteobacteria > Acetobacterales > Acetobacteraceae > Neoroseomonas. The sequence goes on along the minus strand of JAYSDS010000039.1, from coordinate 3,706 downwards.
AGCGCCGGCACCCTGCCGGCCATGCTCGATTTCGCCCTGCGCTTCGATCCGTCGACGGGCACCTGCGATTTCGCGATCGAGGGCGGGGACATCGCCCTGGACGCGACGCCGGCGACCGCGATGCTCATCGCGCTGGGCAGCGACCGCCGCGCGCGTCCCGATGACACCCTGCCGGATGAACCGCGTGCCGCGCCGGATCCGCTCACGATCCTGGGCCGCCGGCGCGGCTGGTCAGGCGATGCCCTGGATCGCCTTGGCCGGCTCATCGGCGGCCGGCTGTGGCTGCTGGCGCGGGCCAAGCAGACCGAGGAAACGCGGCGGCTCGCGATCGCCTATGCCGAGGAAGCTCTCGCCTTCCTGCCCACGGCGCACGGCATCACGGCATCGGTCGAGGCGTCCTGGATCGGCCGCAACCTGCTCCGCCTGCGGGTCGTCGCCGGGGATACGGTGATCGAGCTGCGGCAGGTGGTCGGGCAATGACCTGGTCCCTGCCGACGCCGGAGGAGATCGCCGCCCGCGTCGCTGCGGTGATCGAGGCGCAGTTCCCCGACATCGATGCGCGCAGTTCCAACACGGCCGCCGGCGTGCTCGCCCGGAGCATCGCGCAATCGGTCTATGAGGTCTGGCTGTATCAGCGGCGCCTGGCCGATGAGATGCTGCCCGATACAGCCGTCGATTGGCTGGAGCGGCTGGCGTCCATCTGGGGCGTGCCGCGCAACCCGGCAACAGCGGCAACCGGCACCGTCCGTTTCATCGGGACAGTCGGCCTGGTGGTGCCATCCGGCGTGCAGGCGCGGGGGGCGACCGGCGTTCGCGTCACCACCACCGCCGGCGGCACCATCGGCAGCGCGGGAACGCTCTACGTCTCCGCACGGGCGGACGACACCGGCACGGCCAGCAACCTCGCGACCGGCACGGTGCTGGACCTGGTCTCGCCGATCGCGGGCCTGTCGGCGCAGACCATCACTGTGCAGGCGCCGGGGCTGAGCGGCGGCCACGCGGCCGACATGGACGAGGTTCTGCGGGCCAGGCTGCTCGCGCGGATCCGTCGGCCGCCGCAGGGCGGTGCTGAGGACGACTACGACACATGGGCGCGCGCCGTCGCGGGCGTCGGCTACGTGTCCATCAAGGCCAACGGCCTTGGTGCCGGGACTGTCCAGGTCGTCATCGCCCTGGACGGCCCGGCCGCCGCCCAGCCCGGCGACGTTGCCAACGTCGCCGCCAGCATCGAGATGCAACGGCCGGTGACGGCCTCCGTCACCGTCGTGGCCGCGACACTGCTGCCGGTACCGATGACGATCGCCATCGTGCCGGACACGTTGGCTGTGCGCGGTGCTGTCCGAACCGCGCTGCAGATCTTCTTCGCAGGCGAGGCAAGGATCGGCCAGGCCATTCCGCTGTCGCGCCTCTCGGAGGCGATCTCGGCCGCCACCGGTGAGTACAGCCATCACATCATCAGCCCCGCCAGCGCGGTGGCGCCGGGTCCGACGGAACTGCCGGTCCTCGGCGTCGTGAACTGGAGCGTGTAATGGCGCGCAGCGAGGAACAGGTCCTGCAGGGTCTGCTCGCCGGTCTGCCGATCGGCTGGGCCTGGCCGAGGGACCCTCAAAGCGTCGGGGCAAAACTACTGCGGGCACACGCGGCCGAACTCGCCGCGCTCGAGGCTGGCATCGCCGCGCTTCTCGAGGAGGCGGATCCGCGCACCACGACGTTGTTGCTGGAAGAATGGGAGCGAGCCCTCGGCTTGCCTGATCCCTGCATGCCGCTCAACGCGACGATCGAGCAACGACGGCGGGCGCTGGTCGCGCGTGTGATCGCGCAGGGCGGACAGAGCCGCCAGTACTTCACGGATCTCGCGGCCGCGCTCGGCTACGCGATCACGATCCAGGAGTTCCGCCCGTTCCGGGTTGGGTCGCGCATCGGATCGCGCCTGTATGGCGAGGCCTGGGCCCACGCGTGGCGCGTCCACGTTCCGATGGCAGCGGTCCCCGGGGACAGCGGCCTGTTGGAATGCGTGCTGCGTCGCAGCGCGCCGGCGCACACAGCCATGCTCTTTGCCGAGTATCGCGCCGATTGGGATTTCACGGTGGGCCTGCCAGCTGGTGCCACGTTGGCGCGCGGCAGCACCGCGACGCATGTCGATCCGACCGGCACGCTGGTCGAGGATGCGGCCGACACCGCGCGGCTGGACTTCGCCCCGGACGGACCGGTCAACGCCATGCGCAACGCGCTGCTGGCGGGAGGGGCGGTCGGCACGCCGGGCACCGCGCCGACGGCGGTCGAGATCTTCTCGGGCTCGGGAATCACGCACGAGATCGTCGCCTTCGGCACCGACACCATGCCCTACATGCGGGTCCGGTTCTCGGGCACCGCCTCGGCGGCCGTCTCGCTGATGGTGCGCTTTGGCAACGGCACCGCCGGCACCGCGCCGGAAGGCCATGTGGGCGAACAATGGACCTATGGCCTGTTCTGCCGCCGCGTCGACGGCAGCTTCGCGGGCCTGGCCAGCGTGCCGCGCATCGCCGTGTTCGAGTGGGATGGGGCCGGCACTGCCCTGACCAGCGCGCTCGAGGCGCTGCCGGTTCAGGATGGCGGCGACCTGACCACGGCCCTCGGCACTTTCACGCGCACGCTGACCGAGGCGGCGACGGTGCGGCACGGCCCGCAGTTCCGCCTGCCGATCGCGCTGGGGGAGGTGGTGGATTTCACCATCGACCTCGCCCTGCCGACCGCCACGCGGGGTGCGACGGCGCTGCCGGCCCTGGTGTCGCTGGCGACGCTGCTGGCCGGCCAGGCCGGGCTGCGCGGGATGCTGGTGGAACCGGCGGGGATCGATCTGAACACCAATCCGCGGGCGGAGGGCGCCACGCCGGGCATCATCGGGTCGGGCGGGGTAATGCCGACCGATTGGAGTGCGATCGTCGCGGCGTCGATGACGCGCGAGGTGGTTGGTGTCGCAACCATTGGTGGCATCACCGGGCTGCTGCTGCGCATCTACGGCATACCCTCGGCGACAACCGTGCAGACCCTGCGGGTTGGCGGTCCGGTGACGACGGTGCCGGTCGGGACCATCGTCGCGAACCAGGCTTGGATTGGCCTGTATGCCGGCAGCCTGATCAACACGACCGGCTGGATCTTCCGCTGCGCCAATGAGGCGACGGGGGCCGTCTCTTTCACGCCGGGCGCTATCACGCGTCTATCCTGCGTGCAGACCACGACCTCAACGGCTGCGTCGACGCTGCTGCGTTGGGCGTATTCGGACACCGTCACACCAGTGGACTTCACCCTGTTCGTCGGCTTCCCGGACCGCAAGCACGGCTCGGCGCTGGTCACCACGCCAGGCCTGCCGCCGGTCGGGGCCCCGGCCGCGTTCCAGCGCAAGGAAGACGCGCTCCGCCTCGACCTGCCCGACGGCACCTATGACGCCACGGTGCTCGCCGGCACGCTCGACGCCGGCGGGACCGAATACGCGCATCAGCTCACCGCCGTCGCCGGGCGTGGCGCCGCCTTCGCCTGGCCTGCCACGGCGCTTGCCGCCGGGCAGCGGCACCTCCGCAAACTCTCACTCCGAAAGGTCGCCTGATGGACCGCATCCATCATCCGAGCGCGAGTGCCAACCCACCGAGCGTGGATGAGCACGTCGCGGCCGGATACCCGACCGAGGGCAATCCGCTGGCCGGAGAGGAAGGGACGGTCCTAACCGCCT
>JAYSDS010000038.1:0-44006 GCA_041914265.1 Roseomonas sp. | reverse complement strand
TTGCCCCTCCCCGGACCCCTCCCCAGCAAAGGCCGAAAGGCCTTTGCAAACCTCAACTTAGCCTCGGGCAGTCCGGGCTTCCGAGAAGCCCGCCTTGCCCGATGCGATCTTTCCCGTGCGGTGCAGGCCATCGTGCCCTGCACCAGGTCGAGGTTTCCAAAGGCCTTTCGGCCTTTGGCGGGGTGAGTCCGAGAGGGGCGGCGCCCCTCTCGGTTCCACATCCCAGGATCAGGCAGCGTCCACCACCGGTGTCGCGGCCCGCGCCTTACGCCGCCGCGCGAGCGCGCGGGCGACCACGTAGAAGACCGGCGTGAAGAGCAGTCCGAACAACGTCACGCCAATCATGCCGTAGAACACCGCCGTGCCGAGGCTCTGGCGCATCTCCGCCCCGGCGCCGGTCGCGATGGTCAGCGGCAGCACGCCGAGGATGAAGGCGAGGCTGGTCATCAGGATGGGGCGCAGCCGGGTGCGCGCGGCCGCCACCGCGGCGTCCCAGCGCGTCATGCCCTCCTCCTCCGCCGCGCGGGCGAATTCCACGATCAGGATCGCGTTCTTCGCCGCGAGGCCGACAAGGACCACCAGCCCCACCTGCACCAGCACGTTGTTGTCGAGCCCGGCATGCCGCACGCCCAGCAACGCGGCGAGCACCGACATCGGCGCGATCAGCACGATGGCGAGCGGCAGCAGCCAGCTTTCATACATCGCCGCGAGGACCAGAAAGACGAAGACCACCGCCAGGCCGAAGGCGATCGGCGCGGTATTGCCGACCAGCTTCTCCTGCAACGCGATTTCGGTCCATTCGTAGCCGAAGCCTTCCGGCAGGTTCTCCGCCAGCACGCGTTCCATGATGGCGATGGCCTGGCCGGTGGAGACACCCGGCAGCGCCGCGCCCTGCAGTTCCACGGCGGGGAAAAGATTGTAGCGCGGCATGCGATAGGGGCCGGAGGTCTCCTGGAAGGTCGCGAGGCTGCCCAGCGGCACCATGGCCCCGGCGTCGCTGCGGGTGCGCAGCCGGGCGATGTCCTCGACGCCCGTGCGGTAGGGCGCATCGGCCTGGGCGGTGACGCGCCAGGTGCGGCCCAGCAGGTTGAAGTCGTTCACGAAGGAGGAGCCGAGATAGATGCCCATCGCTTCATGCACGCGGTTGATCGGCACGCCGAGCATCTCGGCGCGCGAGCGGTCGATCTCGGTGCGGACCTGTGGCGTCGCGGTGTTGAACAGGCTGAAGGCGAAGGCGATGCCGGGTGTCTGGTTCGCCGCGCCCATCACGGCGTGCAGGGCGGCTTCCATCTCCCGCGGGCCGCGGCCGGCGCGGTCCTGGATCATCAGCTTGAAGCCGCCGCCGGTGCCGATGCCGGGCACCGAGGGCGGGGCGAGCACGAAGACCATCGCATCCGGATCACCCATCAGCCGTCCCTGGAGATCGGCCAGGATGCCGCCGGTGGTCAGCCCGGCATGCGCGCGGTCCTCGAAGGGCTTGAGCGTCGCGAAGACCACGCCGGCATTGGGGGCGTTGGTGAAGGTCGCGCCGTCGAAGCCGACGAAGGCGACCGCGCTCTCGATGCCCGGCGTGGCGAGAATGGCGTCGGAGGCACGGCGGATCACCGCATCCGTACGGGCGAGATTGGCACCCGGCGGCAACTGGAAGGCGGCGATGAAATAGCCGCGGTCGAGCGGCGGGATCAGCCCCGTCGGCGTGGAGGTCACGGTCCAGCCCGTCGCCGCCAGCAACCCGCCATAGATCAGCATCAGCAGCACGGGGATGCGGATCATCCGTCGCGTCAGCGCGCCGTAGCCGATGGAGAGCCGGTCAAACAGCCGGTTGAAGCCGCGCGCGAAGGCCCCGAAGGGCCGCAACAGCAGTGGGCGCGGGCCTTCGTGGTGGGCGTGCGGCTTCAGCAGGATGGCCGCCAGCGCCGGCGACAGCGTCAGCGACACCAGCGCCGAGAGCAGCGTCGCGACCGAGATCGTCACCGCGAACTGCTTGTAGAAAGCACCCGAGATGCCGGTGATGAACGCCGTCGGCACGAAGACCGCGACCAGCACGAGGGCGATGGCGATCAGCGCGAAGCCGACCTCGTCCATGGTCCGGCGTGCGGCCTCCAGTGGTGAAAGGCCGCCCGCCATGTGCCGTTCGACGTTCTCCACCACCACGATGGCGTCGTCCACGACGATGCCGATGGCGAGGATCAGCCCGAACATGGTGAGCGTGTTGAGCGTGAAGCCGAGCGCGAGCAGGATGGCGAAGGTGCCGATGATGGACACCGGGATCGCCAGCAGCGGGATCACCGCCGCCCGCCAGTTCTGCAGGAACAGGATCACGACGAGGACGACGAGCAGGATCGCCTCGACGAAGGTCTGGACGACGGCTTCCATGCTTTGCGCGATGAAGCGCGTCGGATCGTAGACGATGCTGTAGCCGATGCCGGACGGGAAGGATTGCGCCGCTTCCTCCATGGCCTGACGCACGGCCGCCGCGGTCTGCAGCGCGTTGCTGCCGGGCCGCTGGAACACAGCAATGGCCGTGGCGAGCTGGTTGTTCAGCAGCGCATTCACCGTGTAGTCGGCGGCACCGATCTCGATCCGCGCGATATCGCGCAGGCGCAGCGGCGCGCCGTGCTCGCCGGTGGCGATGATTTGGTCGCCGAACTGGTCGGGGCTGGCGAGCCGGCCCTGGGTCAGCACGGACAGCTCGAAGGCGCCGGCCGCTTCCGCGCGTGGCGCCTGGCCGAGCGCGCCGGCGGCCACCTGCACATTGGCCCGCCGCAGCGCCTCCACCACCTCGCCCGCGGTCAGGCCGCGCGCGGCAATGCGGTCGGGGTCGAGCCAGACGCGCATCGCATAGTCGCGCGCGCCGAACATCTGCGCGTCACCCACGCCGTCGATGCGGGCCAGGCGGTCCTTGATGTTCAGCGTCGCGTAGTTGGAGATGTATTCATGGTCGCGGCTGCCGTCGGGCGAGGTGACGTGCACGACCAGCAGGAAGTCCGGGCTCGCCTTACGCACGGTGATGCCGAGGCGGCGGACTTCCTCCGGCAGGCGCGGTTCCGCGACGGCGACGCGGTTCTGCACCAGCACCTGTGCCTGGTCGCCATTCACGCCCTGGCGGAAGACCACGGTGACGGTCAGGCGGCCGTCGCCGGTGGCCTGAGAGGTGACGTAGAGCATGCCGTCCACGCCGTTCACCTCCTGCTCGATCGGCCCCGCGACGGTCTCCGCGATGGTCTCGGCCGAGGCGCCGGGATAGGTCGCGGTGATGGTCACGCTGGGCGGCGCGATCTCCGGATATTCCGAGATCGGCAGGCGGAAGGCGGTGATCGCGCCGACCAGGGTGATCGCGATGGAGATCACCGCGGCGAAGACCGGACGGTCGATGAAGAAGCGGGCGAGGCGCATCGTGGCAGGCCTTGAGCATCGCCGCGCGCGCTGCGCGCAGCCTGGGTGGCGCGAAGAAGGGAAGGGCCCGGCGCTACTGGGCGGCGGCGAGCGGGCTCGGACCGATACGGCCCTGTTCGGCGGTCACGCGCGCGCCGGGCCGCGCGCGCTGCAACCCGCCGATGATCACGCGGTCACCCGGCGCAAGGCCGCTGCGTACCACGCGCAGCCCGTCCGAGAGCGGCCCGAGCCGCACCGGGCGCGGCGTGACGGTGCCATCCGCCGTCACGGTCAGGACCATGCGGCCGGTCTGGTCCGCGAGCACCGACGCATCGGGCACCAGCAGCGCCGGTGCCTCGCCGGTCGACAGCCGGATGCGCGCGAAGCTGCCGGGCGTCAGGAACAGGTCGGCATTCGGCACCACGGCGCGGGCGCGGATCGTGCCGCTGCGCGCGTCGAAGACGCTGTCGACGAAGTCGATGCGCCCCTCGCGGGAGAATTCCGCCTCATCCAGCAGGCGGAGCTGCACGGGCAGGCTGCCGCCGCGCAGGCCGCCTTCGGCCGCGCGCGCCTGGCGCAGATACTCAGCCTCGCTGGCATCGAAGGTGACATAGACGGGGTCGAGCGCCACCAGCGTCGTCAGCAGCGTCTGCCCCGCCTGGACCAGGTTGCCGGCATCGACGCGCCGGTCGCTGATGCGTCCCGATCGCGGCGCGCGGATCTCGGTGAAGTCGAGATCGAGCGCGGCTTGGCGCTCGGCCGCCTCGGCGGCGGCGAGGCCGGCCTGGGCTTCCCGCAGCGCGGCGCGCCGGGAATCGAGTTCCGCCTGCGGCGCGATCCGGCTCGCCGCGAGCGGTTCGTAGCGAGCCACCTGCTGTTCGGCGAGCAGCAGCCGCGCCTGGTTGCGCGACACCTCGGCGCGTGCGGTCTCCAGCGCGATCCGGAAGGGGCGCTGGTCGATGGTGAACAGGGGATCCCCGGCGCGGACGATGGCGCCGTCAACGAAATGAACCGCGTCGACCTGGCCCGAGACCCGAGCGCGGATGTCCACCCGGGCAGAGGGCTCGATCCGGCCAGTATGCTCCTGCCATTCCGTGACTGGCCGTGCCAATGGCGCCGCCACCGTCACCGGGGGCGGGGCGGGCTGGGCGAGGGCGGCCGGGGCCGCGGCGGTCAGGGCGGCGCCGACGGCCGCGCCCTGGAAGCGGGCCAGCCATGACATCCAAAGGCTTTCGGTCTGTTCGGGGGCCTTGCGCGTGGGGGAGGGCATGGCTTATCTCCAGAGATGTTACCGACCGGTTCGTCTCGGCGCTACGTAGAGTGACCGGTCGGTATCATCAAGGTATTTTTTTGTGCACCGCAACGGTTGCGCAGAGGAGGTTGGTCACCATGCCAGGCGAGGTCGCCGCCAAACCCAAGGCCGCCGAACGGATCCAGGACGCCGCGCGCGAGTTGTTCGAGCGCCAGGGCATCCGGGCCACCGGCGTGGAGGAGGTGTGCCGCGTGGCCGGGGCCACGAAGATGAGCCTCTATCGCGCCTATCCCAGCAAGGATGCGCTGGTGGCCGCGATCCTCGCCGAGGACGCTGCCGAACATGACGCCTGGGTCGACGAATCCCTCGCCAGGGCCAGGGACGCCGAAGGGCGCCTGCGGGCGCTGATCGAAGCCACGGCCGTGGAGGTGGCGGCGCCTGGCGTCTGCGGCTGTCCGATGCTGCTCGCCCAGGCCGAGTTCCGCGACCCCGATCACCCGACCTACAAGGTGGTCGCCGAGTTCAAGCGGGGCTGCCACGACCGCATCCGCAGCCTGGCCGAGGAAGCCGGGGCGCAGGACCCGGGCGCGCTCGCGGACCAGCTTTCGGTCATCATCGAGGGCGCCATCGCGGCGCGGAGCTATCTCGGCGAGGTTCGTGCCGCCGAGACGCTCCGGAGCTGCGGTGATGTGCTGATCAGGTCGGCGCTGGCGGAGCGCGCCGGCTGAGCAGGCCCGTCAGGGCACTTCGATATCAAACAGCGGCGCGTATTGCTGCGCGCCGAACACGTCGGATTCCCCGGGACTGCCCGAGGGACGCTCGCGCCGGATGGTGAACTTGATGGCGTTGGCCGGCTCGAAGACCACGAAGTCGGTCACGCGCGCGAGCGGAATGCCATAGAGCGCGGCGACCTTCGTCCGGTCCAGCACCCCCGCATCGCGCACGCGTTCAAAATTCGCGCGTTCCCGGAAGATGATGTCGAAGGTGATGTGATCGACCCCGGCATTCTTGCTGCGGATGGTGGAAGCCAGGTCGCGCAGGGTGGGCATGTTGCGGCGCATGGTCATGCGGCCTCCGAACGGGTGCCATCGACGGTGGAGAATTCGGTGCGGAACAGCTCCGCGGGATCGCGCACCGGCATGACGTGGTTCAGCGTCCATTCGTAGCCGGGCTTGCCGATGAGGATCTCGTCCGACATCAGCGCAGCGGCGCCGGCGGTGCCCTTCACCTCGGCAAGGCGCGCGTAGAACAGGTTGCGTGCGGCCAGCGCGCAGATCTCCTCGGCGCGCTTCGGATCGGCGCAGACCGTCTCGACCACGATGCCGAGCTCATGCGGGCGCAGCGGGCGCTCGGTCTCGAGCCCCCCCATCACGCCGTCGCGGCCATAGGCGTGGTAGTGCACATGCCAGCCGGCTTCCTCCGGCGCACCGAAGCGCTCGGCGAGGCGCGCGCGCGCCCAATCCATCGCCTTGTCGATGTTCTCGATGGTGTAGGGGTCGCGGATGCCGACGATGGCGAGGCGCCGCTCACCGAGCTTGCCCGCGCCCTCCAGCTTCACCATGGGCTGAACGGAAGGCACGAAGCGTGCGCCCGTGGCGCGGGCCGTCTTCTCGTCCCATTGCTCGTAGTGCACGCCGCTCATGTCGACATAGCCCGAGGCGACATATTCGCGGAACGGATCGCGCCGTTCGTACATGGCGTGGCTGGCGAGCGAGGCGGGCGTGCAGCGCTGGCCGGGATGCATCGCGGTGACGCGGATATCGTCCTCGGAGATGCGGCCCAGGATGCTCTCCTTGCCCATGAAGGGTTCGCAGCAGAAGGAAGCGCATTCCATCAGCTTGCCGGCGTAATAGGCGGTGGCCGGCGACATTCCCGCATTGAGCAGCGGCGCCGCGAAGAGCGCGCAATCCGAGGCACGGCCGGCGATCACCACATCCGCGCCCGCCTTCAGCGCGGCGGCGATGGGTTCCGCGCCCATCACGGCGACGATGTGATCGGTGCGCGCGATGGTGGCTTCGTCCGCATCCTCGCGGCCGTCGAGGCCCATCACCACCGTACCGGCGCGCTGGCGTGCGATGACCTGGTCACGCGTCAGCTCGGAGAGGATCGTCGCCATGCGGAAGGGCGCGAGGCCCTTCTCCGCGGCGATGTCGCGGATAATTTGCGCGAACTGCCGGACGCCGCGATCGGTGCCGGTGTCGCTCGCGGAGCCGATGATCATCGGCACGCCGAGGCGCCGTGCCTCGGTGAGCATGATCTCGAGGTCGTGGCGCTGCCAGGCGGCCGGGCTCGCCTGGCCATCGGCGCCGAGCGGATAGGGACCGATGTCGCAGCTCCCGCTGTCGGCGATGATGAAATCGGGCTTCAACTCGCAGCCGGCGCGGAAGGAAGCGGGTTCGAGCGGCGTGAAGCCGAGATGCCCGGTCGGGCAGAGGATGGAGATGTCGGCCATGTCAGGGCGACTCCTGGTGTGACGAAGGAGAAAGGGAGGCGACGGTCCAGATCCCGCCGCAGGGCTGGCCTTGCGAAACGCGCAGGCGCCGCGCGGCGGGCTCGAAGATGGTGCAGGAGGCGGTCTCGGTCGCCGCATCGTGCCGGCAGAGCGCGGGCGCCCCCGCGGATGCATGGCGCGACAGCAAGTCAGCGCAGTCCTCCACGCGCCAATCGGCGATGCCGGCATCGAGTGCGCCGTGCAGCAGGGCGAGGCGACCTTCCGAGTTCAGGCGCGGTGCCGAGCCGGGTGGTTCGCGCAGCATGGCGGCCAGGTCGGGTGCCAGGAAGTGATTGGTGCGCGCAATCCACCCTGGACCGGGGCGATGTTCCACATGCATCGCATGGTGGCCGAGCTCGACCGCGGCCATCGCGCCGGCCGCATCCGCCAGCTCCAGCGTCCCGCCACCGAGATGCGGCAGGGCGCGCAGCAGCGAGAGTGCCTCGGCCACAGAGCCGCAACGGGTCAGGAGAGCTTCCATCACGTAGTAGCGCAGCGCGCCGATGCCGAGATCGGCCGTGCGGACCGCCGTATCCGCCATGCAGAAGCCGTCGCTGTTGATACCGGAGGAGATAGCCGGCACCGAGCCGAAGCTTCCCACGCAGAGGATTTCGCGCCCATTCCAGCCGGGATCCACTTGGCGCAGCAATGACTGGAAAGGCCGCATCGCGGGCGGATTGTCGCGGTTCTTCGCGAGCAGCGTGTCGCCATACGGCGTGGTGACCGCAATGACCGAGCAGCCATCCGCCCCGCTGTCGGTCGCCGCCGCGGCGCGATCCTCCACCGCGTAGCGTGCATGCGCGACGAAGAGCGCCTGCGGGCGTACGCCGTAGCCTTCGGCGAGACCTTCGACGAAGGTGGTGACTTCCGGCAGCAGGCGCTGCTGGGCCTGCCACAGCGACTCAAGCCAACCCTCCGCGCCGATGGATGCGGCGAAGTCCCGTGCGGCCAGGGCACGGTCGCGTACGGCATCCGCATGCGCCGAGCCGAGCCGGGCGAAGGCCAGGCCGCGATGGCGCGGATCGCCCATGAGGCATGGCACGGCGGTCATCCGACGCCTCCGTCATGCAGGTGGCAGGCCGCGCCGTGACCTGCCTCGGGCAGCGCGATGCGGCGGGGTTGCTCGACGCGGCAGCGGGGGCCGGCGGAGGCGCAGCGTGGATGGAAGGCGCAACCGGGCGGCGGCGCGAGCGGCGACGGCAGTTCCCCCGCCACGGTGCGTTGATGCCTGCCCGGCGCATCGAGGCGCGGCACGGCGGCCAGCAGCGCGCGCGTATAGGGATGGGCGGGGCGCCGGATCACCGCGTCGCGCGGCCCTTCCTCGACCACGCGGCCGAGATACATGACGGCGATGCGCGCGGCGAGATGCGCCACCACCGCCAGGTCATGCGAGATGAACAGCAGCGTCAGCCCCATCTCGTCACGCAGCTCGCGCAGCAGCGCGAGGACCTGCGCCTGCACCGAGACGTCGAGCGCGGAGACCGGCTCGTCGCATACGACGAAGTCCGGCCGGGTGATCAGCGCGCGCGCGATGCCGATGCGCTGGCGTTGCCCGCCGGAGAATTGGTGCGGATAGCGATCAAGATGCATCCGCGCCAGGCCGACGCGATCGAGCATGGCGAGAATGCGTGTCTCCGCCGCCGCGCCGCGCAGCCCGGCATGCAGGGCGAGCGGCAGCCCTACGATCTCCCGCACCGTGCGGCGCGGATTCAGCGAGGCATAGGGATCCTGGAAGATGATCTGCATGCGCCGCCGCAGCGGACGCAGTGCGGCCTCCGGCAAGGTCGCGATGTCCCGCCCGTCGAAGCGGATGCTGCCGCTGGACGGATCATGCAGGCGCAGCAGCAGGCGGCCGAGGGTGGATTTTCCGCAGCCGCTTTCCCCGATCAGGCCGAGCGTCTCGCCGCGCGCGAGAGCAAGGTCGACACTTTCGACCGCGCGCACCACGCGCGGCGTCTGACGCAGCAGGCGCTGGGCGAGGCCGGCGCGGCCGCCATAGTGCTTGGTCAGCCCCCGCGCTTCCAGCAACGGCGTCACGGCGAGACCTCCGCTGCGCGCAGGCAGCGGGAGAGGCGGCCGGGCGCAACCTCCGCCAGCGCGACAGGCTGCGCGCAGGTCGGTGCGGCGAGGGTGCAGCGGTTGCGGAAGCGGCAGCCCGCATCGACGGTAGCGAGGTCCGGGACCTGACCGGGAATGGGATGCAGCGGGCGATCCGGCTCCTCAAGGCGCGGCAGGCTTTCCATCAGGCCACGGGTGTAGGGATGGCGCGGGCGCGCGATGACCTCGGCCGTGGGGCCGCTTTCGACGATCTGGCCCGCATACATCACCATCACCCGCGCGCAGCGTTCCGCCACCACCGCGAGGTCATGCGTGATCATCGCGACGGCGAGGCCCTGTTCCGCCCGGAGCTCATCGAGCAGGTCGAGCACCTGGGCGCGGATGGTGACGTCGAGCGCCGTGGTCGGCTCATCCGCGACCAGCAATCGCGGCCGCGCGGCAAGTGAGATCGCGATCATCGCGCGCTGCCGCATGCCGCCGGAGAACTGGTGCGGATAATCGCCGAGCCGCCGGGCCGCATCCGGGATGCCGACGCGGGTCAGCAGGCGGATCGCTTCGGTGCGCGGATCGGCGGGGATGGCGTGGGCGCGCAGCGTCTCGGCGATCTGCGTGCCGATGGTCAGGGCCGGATTCAGTGCGGAGAGCGCGTCCTGCATCGCCAGCGCGAGCATGCGGCCGCGCAGGGCGCGCAATGCGGCAGGCGACAGGCGCCGCAGGTCCCGGCCGTCGAAGAGGATCTCGCCGGCCTCGATGCGGCCGGGCGGGCGCACCAGGCCGAGGACGGAGAGGAAGGTCACCGACTTGCCGGAGCCGCTTTCGCCGACAACGCCAAGCGCCTCGCCGGCATCGATGGCGAAGTCCACGCCATCGGCGGCGGCGAGAGGGCCTCGCCGCGTGGGAAACACCGTCCGCAGGCCGCGGACCGATAGCAGCGCCGTGGTCATGATGATTGGTGCAGCCTGGGGTCGAAGGCGTCGCGCAGGCCCTGGCTCGCCAGGTTGATCGACAGCACCAGCGCCAGGATGCACAGGCCCGGCAGGGTCGAGACCCACCAGGCATCGACCAGGAAGTCGCGGCCATCGGCGACCATCGAGCCCCAGCTCGGCGTCGGCGGCTGCACGCCGAGGCCGAGGAAGGAGAGCGAGGCCTCCATGATGATCACATAGGCCATGCGGAAGGTGGCGACGACGAGGACCGGCGACAGAACGTTGGGCAGGATCTCCCGCAGCATGATGTGCATGGGGGAGCAGCCGAGGGCGCGCGCGGCTTCGACGTAATCCTGCTCGCGCGCCGCGAGCGTTTCTCCACGCACCACGCGGCAGGTGAAGATCCATTCCTTCAGCACCAGCGCGACGACGATGTTGTGCAGGCCGGGCCCCATCATCGCCATCAGCCCGATGGCGAAGACGAGGTAGGGAAAGCCGAGCAACGTATCGACGAGGCGCGAGATGACGACATCCACCCAGCCGCCGAAATACCCCGCGGCCAGGCCCGCCAGCGTGCCGATCACCGCTGCGATCCCCACCACCAGCGCCGCGACGGCGAGCGAGACGCGCGCGCCGTAGATCAGGCGCGAGAGCATGTCGCGCCCCAGGCTGTCGCAGCCGAGCCAGAAGCCGGGCTCGGTGTTCTCCACTTCCCAGACGGGGGCGCAGAGGCGGCGGAAGAGATCCGCGTCGGTCGGGTCCTGTGGCGCGATCCAGGGCGCGCAGGCCGCCATCAGCGCGACGATGATCACGAGACCGAGCGCGCCTGCCGCCGTGCGGTTACGCCAGAAGCGGTGCAGCGCGAGGCTGGTGGGCGAGACGGCATCCGAGGCGAGGCTCGCGCTCACAGCCGCACCTTCGGGTTCAGCGCCGCGTAGAGCAGGTCGGCGAAGAAGTTCAGCATCACATAGATGACCGCGTAGAGCAGGATTGCCGCCTGAACGAGCGGGTAGTTGCGCGCGAAGATGCTCTCCACCACCACGCGGCCGAGGCCAGGCCAGCCGAACACGGTCTCGACGATCATGCTGCCGCCGAGCAGGGATCCGGCTTCGATGGCGAGCACCGTCACGGCAGGGATCAGCGCATTCTTCAGCGCATGCAGGAACAGCACGCGGAAGCGCGCGAGGCCCTTCGCCTCGGCGAAAAGGACATAGTCGGTCGCCAGGACCTCTGCCATGGAGCTGCGGATGACGCGGGCGAGCAGCGCGGCGGCCGGCAGGCCAAGCGTGACGGCCGGCAGGATCAGATGCGACAGCGCGCGCAGGAAGGCATCAGGGCGGCCCGCCGCCAGCGTGTCGATCAGCAGGAACCCGGTGATGCGCGGCACTTCCGCACCGAAAGGGATGCGCCCGCCGGCGGGGAACAGGCCGAGATGCACCGCGAAGAGCAGGATCAGCAGGATGCCGAACCAGAAGCCCGGCAGTGACACGCCGAACAGCGAAAGCGCCGAGAGCGCGCGGTCGAGCCAGGAATCCCGCTTCACCGCCGCGGTGACGCCGAGCGGCACGGCCACCATGACCGCGATCAGCAGCGCGACCAGGGTCAGTTCGATCGTCGCGGGAAGGCGTTCGGCGATGACGTCGAAGACTGGGCGGCGATGGAAGAAGGAAATGCCGAAATCCCCGGTCAGCGCATTGCCCAGGAACACCAGGTAGCGTTCGACCAGCGGCCGATCGAGGCCGAGGTCGTGACGCAGCATCGCGGCCTGTTCATCTGTCGCGCGCTGGTCGGCCAGCATGATCTCCACCGGATCGCCCGGCGTCAGCGTCATCATCAGGAAGACGATGAGGCTGACGCCGAACAGGACGACCGGCAGTTGCAGCAGCCGTTCGATGACGCGCGCGGCGGTCACGCGACGATCCGCACCCGGTGCAGGTTGATGCGGCTGTCGGGCTGCGGTTGCCAGCCGGCGATGCGCTTCGACACGCCATAGAGATCCTGCGGCAGCCACAGGAAGATCCACGGCGCCGCTTCGCTAACGATGAGCTGCGCGCGGCGATACATGTCGCGACGCTTCGCTTCGTCCGGCTCGGTCTCCGCGGCGTCGAGCAGCGCGTCCACCTCCGGATTGGAGAAGCCGGACGAGTTGCCGCGCCCGCCGCTGCGCAGCGTCGGCAGCATGATGTCGGACGGATCGAGCGAGGCATTGCCCCAGGAGGAGAGGTACATGTCCCGCTCCCGCCGGCGCTCGGCGTTCATCCACATCGGGTTGACCACCGCGCCCTCCCAGATCTGCGCGCGGACGCGCAGCCCGGTGCGGGAGAGCAGCGCGGCGATGGCCTCGGCGATCTCGCGCGTCGCGCCGGTGGTGTCGATGACCATCTCGGTGCCGGGCGCGACGCCGGCTTCGGCGAGCAGGGCGCGGGCGCGCTGCAGGTCGAAGGCGTATTCGGGCAGGTCGGGATTGAAGGCGAAGCTGTCGGGGCTCATCACCCCGCGCAACGATGTCGCGGTCCCCGCGAGCACGCGCGAGATGATCGCCGCCTTGTCCAGCGCATGGTTCAGCGCCCGCCGCACGCGCACATCGTTGAAGGGTGGCTTCGCGGTGTTCAGGGACACGAAGAAGGTGCGCGTGCCGTTCACGCGCATCACCTGCGCGTTGCGGCTCGCCTCCACCTGACGGATGGCGGAGGGTGGGAGGTCGTTGATGATGTCGGCCTCGCCGGCCAGCAAGGCCGCGACGCGCGAGGCATTCTCCGGCAGGACGCGGAAGATGGCGCGGTCGATCTGGGCGGGGCCGACCGGCGGGATCTCCGGCGAACCGCCATAGTAGTCGGCGAAGCGTTCGAGGATCACGGCCTCGCCGCGACGCCAATCAACCAGGCGGAACGGTCCGCAACCATCGGTGCGGGTCTGCATCCCCTCCTGCCCGACGCGCGGAACGTGGCGGCTGTTGATGATCTCCTGCGACGGGATCAGGCCCAGCATCGGCGCCCAGGGGCGTTCGAGGATCAGCCGCACGGTGCGGGCATCGACAATCTGCGTCTCGCGCAGCGGGCCGAGCAGGTCGCGTCGCGGGCTGGTCGCGCCACCCATGGCGTTGGGCTGGGTCAGGCGATCGAGGCTGAACTTCACATCCTCCGCCGTCAGCACGTCGCCGGAGTGGAAGCGGATGCCCTCGCGGATGCGGAACTCGTAGGTGGCGGCGTCGATGACGCGGAAGCTCTCGGCGATCTCCGGCACCACGCGCATGTCCGGCGCGCGGGTGACGAGGCCGTCATGGATGTTGCGGATGATCGTCTGCGTTTCCCGGTTGCGGTGATTCGCCGGGTCGAGCGTCAACGCATCCTGGGTGAAGCCGACGCGCACCTCGCGTGTCGGGGACTGTGCGACCGCGCGGCGGGGCAGGGTCGCGACCAGTGGCAAGGCGACGGCACCCAGCAGGGCATTCCGGCGTGTCCCGCTCATTCCTTCGGCCTCCATCGGTTGGGCCGGGCATCGCCCAGCCGGCATGCGAAGGAGATTGACATGGAAATTTCTCAGAGCCAACATTATGAAATAATCATTTCATTCGATCGGAGCCAAGGGGAACGAATGGCGGGCACGGTGTCGCTGATGCGTTTGCTGGAGACGCGGGCCGCGGAGCTCTCGCCGAGCCAGCGGCGTCTCGCGCGGTATGTCGCGGCGAACTACCAGGCTGTCGCCTTCTCGACCGTCGCGGATGTCGCCCGTGCCGCGGGCGTCAGCGAGGCAACGGTGGTCCGTTTCGCCATGGCGCTGGGCTTCAGCGGCTATCCCGCATTGCAGGCCGAGGTGCGGCGCATGGTGCGCGCGGATCTGAAGGGCACCGAGCGCTTCCGCCTCACCGAGCGGGAACGGCCGGCCGGGGCTGGCGCGCTGGAACGGCTCGCGGCGGCGGAGCTCGACAATCTGCGCCAGCTCAGGGAATCGGCGGACCCTGCGACGTTGCGGGCCGCGGCGAAGGCGCTGCGGGGGGCGCGGCGCGTGCTGGTGGTGGGCGCGCGCGGCGCCGCGCCGCTGGCTTTCCATCTCTGGTTCGCGCTCGACAAGCTCGGCCTCGATGTCACGCGATCCCTCGCCGCGGATACCGAGGCGCTGGACCGCATCGGTCGGCTCGACCAGCGCGACGTGATCGTGGCCATCGGCTTCCCGCGCTATCTGCGCGCGCTGGTCGCGCAGCTCGACCTGGCCGGGCAGCGCCGCGTGCGGCGCATCGTCGTCACCGACAGTCCCCTGGCACCCTTCAAGGGCGAGATCGGTCTCTACACCCCGGCCGTCTCGGCCTCCTTCGTCGCCTTCCATGCCGCGCCGCTGGTGCTGCTGAACGCGCTGATCGAGGAGGTCGCGGCGAGCGACCGCGAAGCGACCCTCGCCGCGCTTGCCGCCTTCGAGGCGGTGGCCGAGGCGCAATCCTATTTCGTGCCGTCATGACGATGGCCGCCAATCATGAAGGGATGACGCGCATGGCGGATGCTCGCCGCAGCATGCGGATCATGATCTCCACCGGACATCTTGGTACCGCGCCATCGGGACAGGAGAGCTTTGCCGCGGGGATCGCCACCACCCCGGATTACCTGGTCGCGGATGGCGGCAGCTCGGATCCCGGGCCGGTCTATCTGGGCGACAACCGGGTACTCGGGCAGTTCGTGGAGGATGAGCTGGAGCTCTTCCTCACCGCTTCCCGCGCGCGGGGCATTCCCCTGATCATCGGTTCCGCGGGCGATGCCGGCAGCAATCATGGCGTGGACGAGACGGTGCGCCAGCTTCGCGCCATCGCCGAGCGACATCGCATTCCGCGCTTTCGTATCGGCTGGTTCTATTCCGAGGTTCCCGCTCCGGCCATCGCCGCGCGGATCGCGGATGGCGAGCGCATGCCAGGCCTTGGCGGCTTTCCCGAGCTGACGGCGGAAGAAGCTGGGCGTGCGACGCGAATCGTCGCGGTGGCGGGCGTCGCGCCCTTCATCAGGCTGCTCGACATGGGCGCCGATGTGATCGTCGCGGGGCGCTGCGGGGACATCGCCATCACCGCCGCGCCCTGCATCCGCGCGGGCTTTCCGCCGGCACTCGCCTACCACATGGGCAAGATGATCGAATGCGCCTCTCTCGTCGCCGAACCCTTCATGGGCAAGGAGACGATCATCGGCACGGTCACGGCGCACGACATCACCATCACGCCGTTCCATCCGGGACAGCGCGTCTCCGTGGCTTCCGCCGCCGGGCATTCGATGTATGAGCGGGAGACGCCCTTCTTCGAACGGACGCTTGGCGGGCTGCTCGACATGCGGGAGTGCCGGTACGAGGAGGTGGACGGAAGGTCCTGCCGGATCACCGGCGCGCGCTTCGCGCCGGACGACCCGCTGACCGTGAAGATCGAGGGCGCACGAAAGGTCGGCGAGCGCTACATGGGCATCGTCGCCATCCGCGACCCGCATGTCATCCGCAACCTCGATGACGCCATCGCCTGGTCGCGCGATTCCGCGGCTCGGCAATTCGCCGGGACGGAACACGAACTGCACTACCATGTCTTCGGCCGCGACGGCGTGATGAAGGACCTTGAACCGGTGCATGGCGCGACGCCGCATGAAGTCTGCATCGTGGTGGAGGGCCTCGCCGCCACCGACACGCTCGCCCACAAGCTGACGGATTTCGCGACGCGGATGTTCTTCCTCGCGCGCATCCCGGGATCGAAGGGGTCGAGCGGCCTTGCCGCGACGACGAAGGAGACGATGCGCTCCTCGCCCGGCTTCGTGTGGAACGTGAACCACACGATGCGCATCGCCGATCCGCTGGAACTCTTCCCCACCCACATCGCCGAAGCGGGAGTCTAGCCATGCCCAGGCTGCACGAGCTCGCCAAGACCATCCGCAGCAAGAATGCGGGGGTGAACCAGGTGACTTTCGACGTGATCTTCCCCGATGCGGCGAGTTATCGGCGGGTCGTGGAAGGCGGCGCGCTGTCGCGTGAGGCGGTCGCGCGGATCTTCGCCATCGCCCCGGAACGGATCTCGGACCACGTGACTTTCGACCTGGCCAACGCCATCAAGTTCACGATCTATCGGGAACGGCCGAGCGGCAGCCCGGGGGATTGGGACATATTGGGGTGCCAGTTCTACGGGCCGCTCGTGGATCTCGAGGTGCCCTGACGCGGGGCGGGGTCCCGCCAACCGCGCCGTCAGTCCGGACCGGCCTCTTCGGCCTGATACGCCAGCAGGTCGCCGGGCTGGCAGTCGAGCGCGGCGCAAAGTCGTTCCAGCGTCTCGAAGCGCACGCCCTTCACCTTGCCGGATTTCAGCAGGGAGAGGTTCTGTTCGGTGATGCCGATGCGCGCGGCGAGATCGCGCCCGCGGATCTTCCGCCGCGCCATCATGACATCGAGATTCACAAGGATCGGCACGGGTCAGACGAAGCCCTGGTTTTCCTCCAGCGCGGCCGCGGCGCCGCGCAATACAGGCCCCAGCGCCATCAGCGTGGCGCCGAGCGCGACCAGCAACACGGCGTTGGCGGAGACGCCGATCTCGATGGCGAGCCGCCCCGGCGCCAGGGTGAGGGCGGTGAGCAGAACAGCCCGCCCGATCGGTTCATATAGCCCGACGATCAGCACGGACAGGCCGAGCCGACGCAGCGCGACGCCGACACGCGGCGCGACCTCCCCGCGTCCGATGGGCCGCAGCGCCGGTAGCAGGCCGAGCAAACCCCAGCCGAGGCACAGCGAGGGCAGGAGCGTCGTGGCGATGCCGATGGCACGCATCGCCGGGGAAGGCGGGCCCAGCACAACGCCCTGTCCCAGCAAGGCGGCCGCGACCATCCCATCATCGAACCAGATCGCGACCGGCGCGATCACGGCGAAGGCGATGGCGGCGAAGACGGCGATACCCGCGCGGCGGGCGGCAGGATCCACAGGCGATGGCATGACGCTGCTCCGTTGACAGCATGGATATTATCGTAAGACGATAAAAAATCAATGTAAGGAATGAATATGCGTTTGGCTCTGCTGGCTCTCGCCCTGTCGCTTCCCGCCTGCGCGACGCTGCCGCCCGCGACCGTGCGGGCGTTGCAGACGACGGATCCGGCGACGACCGACCTTACGGCCCTGCGGGCAGCCGTGGAGTTGCCGGCGGCGTTGCGCCCGCGGCAGGGCACGGCCCGGCTGGCCTTCCAACTCGGTGGCCGGGCGGGTCAATTCGGATTGGAGGAAGATGAGGCGGCGTCGCGGCAGGCGCAGCAGGATGTGCCGCCTGCCCCTGGCCGCCGCGTCGTGGCGTTTCGCCTGACAGCCGAGGGACGTGAGGCGCTGGAGGAATTTCGCCGGTCAGCCGGCGGGCGGCGGATGACGATCGGCGTCGCCGCCGATGCCTGCCGTGCTGGCCCGATCGAGGCCGGTCCACTGATGATCGGCACCTGGGTCAGCACTGCGCAGACCGGGCGCTTCGTGGCGCTGGCGCAGTTCGATCTGCGCCGGCTGGCCGGCGATGCCGCGATCGCCGCCCTGCCGTCATGCGTCACGCCAGCGGAAGCGCCGGCGTGACGGCGGGGTTCGTTACGCCGCCTCGGATTCCGCCCGGCGCGCGTGCTTCTTGCGCTCATGCGGGTCGAGGTAGCGCTTGCGCAGGCGCACTGCGCTCGGCGTCACTTCCACCAGTTCATCGTCCTCGATGTAGGCGATGGCCTGTTCCAGCGACATCTTCCGGGGCGGGATCAGCAGCAGCGCCTCATCCTTGCCGGCGGCACGGATGTTGGTGAGCTTCTTTTCCTTGATCGGATTCACGTCGAGGTCGTTGTCGCGCGAATTCTCGCCGAGGATCAGGCCGACATAGACCTTGTCGCCGGGGTTCACGAACAGCGTGCCGCGTTCCTGCAGATAGAACAGGGCGTACTGGATCGCCTCGCCATCCGCATTGGAGATCAGCGAGCCGTTGCGGCGGCCCTCGATCACGCCGGCCCAGGGCTGATAGCCCAGGAAGAGGCGGTTCATCATCCCCGTGCCGCGCGTGTCGGTGAGGAATTCGCCGTGGTAGCCGATGAGGCCGCGCGAGGGGATGTGGAAGGTCAGGCGCACCTTGCCGCCACCCGACGGCCGCATGTCCTGCATCTGGCCCTTGCGCAGGGACATCTTCTCGACGACGACGCCCGAGTAGCTCTCATCGACATCGACGAGGACTTCCTCGTAGGGCTCTTCCTTCTCGCCGGTCTCCTCGTTCTCGCGCGTCAGCACGCGGGGACGGCCGATGGTGAGCTCGAAGCCCTCGCGGCGCATCGTCTCGATCAGCACGCCGAGCTGGAGCTCGCCGCGGCCGGCCACCTCGAAAGCATCGACTTCCTCGGAGACCTTCACCTTGATGGCGACGTTGCCCTCGATCTCCTTCATCAGGCGATCGCGGATCTGGCGCGAGGTGACCTTCTTGCCCTCGCGGCCGCCGAGCGGGCCGTCATTGATGCGGAAGGTCATGGCGAGGGTCGGCGGATCGACCGGGATCGACGGCAGCGGCTCCGCCACCTCCGGGGAGGCGATGGTGTCGGGGATGGTCGCGTCCGACAGCCCGGCGATGGCGATGATGTCGCCCGCCTTCACCTCATCCACCGGCACGCGGTCGAGGCCCGAGAAGGTCATCAGCTTGGTCAGGCGGCCGGTTTCGACCACGCTGCCGTCCTGGCGCAGCACGCGGACCGGCATGTTCAGCCTGGCGACGCCCTGGGCCACGCGGCCGGTCAGGATGCGGCCGAGGAAGTTGTCGGATTCCAGGATCGACGCGTTCATCGCGAAGGGCGCGTCGAAATCGACCTGCGGCGCCGGCACATGCGACAGGATAAGGTCGAACATGGCCGAGAGGTCCTTGCGCGGACCATCCATCGACTCGTCGGCCCAGCCCTGGCGGCCCGAGGCGAACAGGGTGTGGAAGTCGAGCTGCTCGTCGGTCGCGCCCAGCGCGGCGAACAGGTCGAACACCTCGTCATGCACCTCGTGCGGACGGGCGTCCTGGCGGTCGACCTTGTTGATGACGACGATCGGCTTCAGGCCGCGCGCCAGCGCCTTGGTCAGCACGAACTTGGTCTGCGGCAGCGGGCCCTCGGCCGCGTCGCACAGCACGATGGCGCCATCCACCATGGACAGGATGCGCTCCACCTCGCCGCCGAAATCGGCGTGGCCGGGCGTGTCCACGATGTTGATCTTCACACCCTTCCATTCCACCGCGGTGGACTTGGCGAGGATGGTGATGCCGCGTTCGCGTTCGAGATCGTTGCGGTCGAGCGCGCGCTCGGCCACCTGCTGGTTGGCGCGGAAGGCGCCGGCCTGCTTCAGAAGCTGATCCACGAGCGTGGTCTTGCCGTGGTCGACGTGCGCGATGATCGCCACGTTCCGGATATGGGCGGCGCTCATCGGCGCTCTCCTATGCCTGGGCGCCGCACGGCCAGCCGCACCCCTGCCCCGTTCCCGGGCTGGCGGCGTGGCCTCACGTCAGCGGATTGTGCGACGCACACATAGGGGCGCGGCGGCCGGAAAGCGAGGGAAAAAGGTCGGGCACCTCCGTTGACGGAGGCGCATGGCGGCCCGCGGCCGGGGGGGGATCGGCCGCGGGCCGCCTCTGCAACGGGGTCGCGCCGGGCGGTTGGGGGGAGTTGTCGCCGGCGCGATGCCGCCCGTTACATGCCCATGCTGCGGGTGAGGCTCGCGGCCTCCGCCATCAGCATCGTGGCGGTGCTGACGTCCCGGCGGCCGAGCGCGGCGCGGGCCTCGGCCATCTTGGCGACGGCACCATCACGCACCGGGATCCCCTCGGTGCCCTGGATGGTCGAGCGGGTGAGGGTCAGGGCCTCGGCGCGCTCCACCAGTTCGCTCGCCAGCGGCAGGCGGCCCTGGCGCGCGGCCTGTTCGGCCTGGCCGAGAAGCGCGATGGGGGAGGTGGTGGGGGCGACGCTGTCGGCCTGCGCCGAGGTGCGGTCGCCGCCGTTCAGGATGTCACCCTGGGATTGCGCCAGAGCCGGTGTCATGACCAAGCCAGCGCCAAAGATGGCGAGACGAAGTGCGGTGATTCGCATGAAGTCCTCCTCTCTCTGTCGGACAATGGGATGAAGCGCGGGAAATATGGCCGTTCCTTGTCCCCGTAGGGATCTCCCTGACTGATCATCGATATTCACTGAAATTGGCCAGAGATTGTCATTTCGTCATTTGGGAATCAGGAATATTTGCCCTAATTCATCGTCGTGGCGGAATGGCTGGTGCGATGAACTCCTGCGCTTTGCTGTCCATGCCGGTCGAACGCCGGAAGGCGAGGGATGGTTGCGTCGCGCGGCAGGGGATCGCGACTCGGGTCGCCCAGGCGGACGGAGCGGGAACGGCCTAGTGCCGCCCCGGGACCATCAGCCACCAATGCTTGTTTTCGGGTCGTTTCGCGACTCGGGCGGGCGTGTCAGCGATTCGTTCGCGCGACTCGGACCAAGTAATTGATTCGGAAGAGGCCCATATACGGGACTCGCCGAGGCTGAATCACCTTCTGTTCCAGGCCGGCGATTCGGCGCCTCAGGCCGGCCGCCGCGCCAGCGACCAGGACAGCGCCGCCAGCAGCACCCCTGCGATGCACAGGCTGGGCCCAAGTCCGATCGTCGAACCGCCGAGCCCGAAGGCGATCGGGCCCAGGGACTGGCCCGTGAAGAAGGAAAAGGCATGCAGCGAGACGGCGCTGCCGCGGAACTGCTGGGACAGCTCGGTTGCCCGCGTCTGGATCGCGTTGTGGATCATGTAGAAGGCCGTGCCGAGCAGCAGCCCGGCCAGCACCGCGACCCACAGCGCCGGCGCGATGCCCATGCCCACCAGCGCCAGCAATCCGATGCCGCCGCCGAGCCGCACCACGGCCGCCTGGCCGAAGCGGACCAGCAGCCAGCGCGCCAGTGCCGCATAGGTGAGCCCGCCCAGGCCGAAGGCGCCGATCGCGAGGCCCGCTTCCGCTGTCCCGCCGATATCGCGATTCATCATCAGGGATGCGATGAAGGGGAAGGAACCGAAGACGAGCCCGCCCTCCACCGCGACCGTGGCGTAGAGGGGGATGGCTTGCGGGTTGGCCAGGATGGCGCGGTAGCGCCGCATGGCGAGGACCGGGTTGTAGGCGGTGACGGGTTCCCGCGCCGCGCTGCGGGAGGCCTGCAGCAGGGCGATCAGGCCCAGGACCGCGGCGGCAGTACACAGGACCAGCATGCCGCGCCAGCCGGCCACCGCCGCCACCGGCCCGGCGATGGCGCCACCCGCGATCTGCCCCGAAATGCCGAAGACCAGCATGCGCGACAGCGCCACCTGGCGATCCTGCATCGGGACGGCATCGCCCATGATGGCCAGTGTCAGCGGCATCATGCCGCCGGCCGCCGCGCCCGAGAGCGCCCGAAAGGTCATCAGCCAGCCGAGCGAGGCCGCCAGTGCCGATAACAGCAGCAGCAGTGACAACAGGCCGATGCACACCGTGACGACCCGCCGCTTGCCGATGGCGTCCGCCACCGGCCCCAGGATCGGCTGCACCAGGGCAAAGGGCAGGGTATAGGCCGTGCCGAGCAGTGCCACCTGCGCCGCGGTGCTGCCGAGATCGGCCGCGATGTCGACAACGAGCGGGTCGGTGGCACGGGTGGCCAGCGCCCCGGCGAAGACGGCCGGGCCATACATGGCCAGCACACGGTTCATCCGGGCGCGGCTGGCACCGGGGTCGTCTTGGACGGTCATGGCGCTACGCTGCGCCGCAGCACGGCCGGCGGCAAGCCACACGGCGCGCAACCCTGCCGCCCGCCCAGGGGCTTCTCCGGCCATGTGGTGCCGGAGAGCGGCAGGCGCCCTCCGTGCCCGTGTTAGAAGGACTGCGCCACCAGCGCGAAGGTGCAATCCTTCGGCAGCGCCTCGACGAAGTGGCGCAGGGCAGCGAGGGAGGGCGGGTTCTCCTTCTCCTCGCCATACATCTCGTCCAGCAGGGCGGTGAGCTCGGGCGGGGAGACCAGGGCGCACCAACAGGCCGACGCCATCTGCTGGCCGGTCAGCACGCCGTCGCGGATACGTCCCACCACCTCATTGAACACGTCACGGCCGGAGGGCGGGAAGAACGGGCTGATGCGATATGGCGCGCCCTCTATCGCGGCGGCGCGTCCGCGCAGCACCGGCATGACCAGATCGGGGCCCCCGATATAGACATCCCGGTACCGTGCGGATTGCGACATGGGTCGCGCCTCAGCCCACCTTGTTGTCGATCAGTTCCTGCACCACGCCCGGATCGGCGAGGGTGGAGGTGTCGCCCAGCCCCTCCGTCTCGTTCGCGGCGATCTTGCGCAGGATGCGGCGCATGATCTTGCCCGAGCGGGTCTTGGGCAGGCCCGGCGCCCACTGGATCGCATCCGGCGTGGCGATCGGGCCGATCTCCTTGCGCACCCAGGCGACCAGTTCCTTGCGCAGGGGCTCGGTCGGCTCGACGCCGGCCTTGAGCGTGACATAGGCGTAGATGCCCTGGCCCTTGATGTCGTGCGGCATGCCGACGACCGCGGCCTCGGCGACCGCGGGATGCGCGACCAGCGCCGATTCCACCTCCGCCGTGCCCATGCGGTGGCCGGCGACGTTGATCACGTCGTCGACGCGGCCGGTGATCCAGTAGTAGCCATCCGCGTCGCGCCGCGCGCCGTCGCCGGTGAAGTACATGCCCTTGAAGGTCGAGAAATACGTCTGACCGAAGCGGGCATGGTCGCCATAGATGGTGCGCATCTGCCCGGGCCAGGAATCGAGGATCACGAGGTTCCCCTCGGTCGCGCCCTCGAGGATGGTGCCATCATTGTCCACCAGCGCCGGCTTCACGCCCGGCAGCGGCAGCGTCGCCGAACCGGGTTTCTGGGCGACCGCGCCGGGCAGCGGGGAGATCAGGATGCCGCCCGTTTCCGTCTGCCACCAGGTGTCCACGATCGGGCAGCGCTCCTCGCCGACGACACGGTAGTACCAGAGCCAGGCTTCCGGATTGATCGGCTCGCCCACCGACCCGAGGATGCGCAGCGTGCTGCGGTCCCACTTCTTCACTGGCGCCTCGCCGTCGCGCATCAGGGCGCGGATGGCGGTGGGCGCGGTGTAGAAGATGTTGACCTTGTGCTTCTCGCAGACCTGCCAGAAGCGGCTGTTGTCGGGCCAGGAGGGCACGCCCTCGAACATCAGCGTCGTCGCGCCGTTCGCGAGCGGACCATAGACGATGTAGGTGTGCCCCGTGACCCAGCCGACATCGGCGGTGCACCAGTAGATCTCGCCATCGCGGTAGTCGAAGACGTTCTCATGCGTGAAGGACGCCCACACCATGTAGCCACCGGTGGTGTGCAGGACGCCCTTGGGCTTCCCCGTGCTTCCCGAGGTGTAGAGGATGAAGAGCGGATCTTCCGCGTTCATCTTCTCGGGCTCGCAGGTCGCGGCCTCGCCTTCGGTGATGGCATCCCACCAATGGTCGCGGCCGGCCATCATCGCGACCTCGCCGCCGGTGTTCTTCGCGACGATGACATGGCGGATGGACGGGCAGGTCAGCAGTGCTTCGTCGGCATTGGCCTTGAGCGGCACCTTGCGGCCGCCGCGCCGACCTTCATCGGCGGTGATCAGCAGCGCGCATTCGGAATCCTGGATGCGGGAGGCGAGGCTGTCGGGTGAGAAGCCCCCGAAGACGATCGAATGGATCGCACCGACGCGCGCGCAGGCGAGCATCGCCACCGCGGCTTCGACGATCATCGGCAGGTAGATGCAGACGCGGTCGCCCTTCTTCACGCCGAGCCGGCGCATCGCATTCGCGAGCTTGCACACGCGGGCATGCAGTTCGCGGTAGGTGACCTTGGCGTCGCTGTTGGGATCGTCGCCTTCCCAGATGATCGCGACCTGGTCGCCGCGCTTCGCCAGATGCCGGTCGAGGCAGGAGACGGAGGCGTTGAGCTCGCCATCCGCGAACCACTTGATCGAGATATCGCCGGTGAAGTCCACCGCCTTGATCGTCGTGGGTTCCTTCATCCAGGCGATGCGGCCCATCTCGCCGCGCCAGAACGCCTCGGCGTCGCGCGCCTCGGCCGCGACCATGGCGTCGCGCCCGATGGCATTGACGCGCGCCTTGGCTGCGATCTCCGGCTTCACTGCGATGATGTCATCCGCCATGGGGGCCCTCCCTCACCTTGCGTTATTCTCTGCGTGCGGATTTGCGGCTTCGATTTGATTCAGGTCAACCTTCGCAAACACTTAGGTTCGGGGGGCCGCAACGAGGCCGCCCGCCCGGCAGTGCCGGACGGGCGGGAAGTTCCGATCGGGAGGCGTCTCGCGCGTCAGTTCGTGCGCGACGGGGCGGGGGTTGTCGGCGCTGCCTGGCTGCGCTGGTCGCCGCGCGGCGCCGGGGTGGTCGAACCCGCCTGCGGGGCGGTGGGGGTTGTCGCCGGGCGCTGCACCGAACCCGTCGCGGAGCCGCCAGGATTCTGCGGGGTGGCCGGACGCGTGGCCTGGGTCGCGCCGGTGGCGGGGCGGGCGGGCTGCACCTGTGGCTGGTGCTGCGTGCGGGCCTGGTGGTCCTGGGTCGGCGCCGCAGCGCTCGGCGCGGTGCCGGAAGCGGCCGGGCTGCCGCCCTGGGCGAAGACGGGGGCCGCGACGAGGGAAAGGCCGGCGGCAAGGAAGGCGGTCCGGGTCAGGTAGCGCATCTGGTCCTCCTGTGTTGGTCCGAGCGCAAGAAGGAGTTGACCCGCGGGGCACGGCCAGGCTGGGGCGGCGGCAAGGTTCTTTCGGGGCGATCGCGGCAGTGCGGGGGCAGGTGTGGCGGGGCGGTGGCAGGGGAGAGAGGCTGCTCCCCGAAGGTCCGCGATGTCCTGGCACCGGCTATCGGGTCCCGGGAGCCTTCCTGGCGACTGGCCTGGTTCCGCTATTGGAGTTGGAGGGGTGTCGCCCCTCCCAACCACCCCGCCACCGGGGTTCCATCGACGTTAGGGGGCAACGCCGACGGGTGCCCCTCGTGCTTGGAGCACTTGGAACGCAATCTTCTGGTGCCGCGCGGACTGCCTTTGCTGCCCCCTCCAAACGCCTTTGGTGCGCAAGAGCGTCTTTCGGCATCATTCCGGCAGCGCCGCACGGCGCCAGGTGGAGGTTTGCAAAGGTCTTTCGGCCTTTGCTGGGGAGAGTTCGAGAGGGGCAAAGCTCCTCTCGATGCCACCGCGGAAGCAGCAATGTCATCGGCAAGGCCACTCGGCCCGTCGTGACGTGGCCCCGCGCAGCGCCAACTCTCGCCCCGAGTCGGCCCAAGGCCGGCCCGGATCAGAGGCCGGCATCCTCCGGCACGATCACGTGTCCTGCCTCGTCGATCCGGTGAGGCACCGCTTCCAGCGATTCCCCGTAACATGGGCCGGTGGTGCAGAAGCCGTCCTCGACCCTGAAGCGCGCCCCATGGGTCGAGCACAGGATGTGCTGCCGCTTCGCGTCCAGGAACCTGTCCGGCACCGGATCGAGCGGCACGCCGATATGCGGGCAGGAATTCACATAGACCCAGACCCGGTCCCCCCGCCGCACGGCGAGGAGCCCCATGAACCCGCCCGGCGCCGCCGGGAACCCCTTCGATTCGCCATCCGGTATGTCCGTGAGGGCGCAGAGGATCCGTTCGCCGCTCACTTGCCCTTCCATCCGCCCATCTTCGCCAGGATCTTCCAGTGCTCCGGCGAGATCGGCATGACCGACAGGCGCGACATGCGCACCAGGGCGATGCCTTCGAGCGTCGGCTCGGCCTTGATCTCGGCGAGGGTCACGGCCTTCGGCATGGGGCCGACCGCCTTCATGTCCACGCAGACCCAGGGGCTGCCTTCCTCGGCGGTCGGGTCGGGATAGGCCTCGCGGACCACCTCGACCACGCCGACGATCTCCTTGCCCACGTTGGAATGGTAGAAGAAGGCGAGGTCGCCCTTCCTCATCGCGGCAAGGTTCGCCTTGGCCATGTGGTTGCGCACCCCGGTCCAGGGCTCGACGCCATGGGCGACCTGCTGGTCCCAGGAGAAGGCGTCGGGCTCGGATTTCACCAGCCAATGGTTCATGCGGTCCTCGCGTGGCATGCGCAGCTTCCGCACTAACCCCGCACGCGTGACGCTTCAATAACCGGCAGCGATCCCCTAATCAGGGCGCGTGGACGGACCCATCACCCTCGGCCCCGGCGCCGCCCCGCGACCCGCGGGCGGGCGCAGCCTGCACCGCTTCGCCAATCCGGGCCGCTTCCTGCGCGCCACCGGGAAGCTGCTGCCGCTGCTCTGGGCGGCGGCGCTGATCGTGCTCGGCATCGGCGTGGCCTGGGCGCTGGTCTTCTCGCCGCCGGACTGGCAGCAGGGGGAGACGGTCCGCATCATGTACGTCCATGTCCCAATGGCCTGGCTGGCCATGGGGGGTTACACGGGGCTCGCGATCCTGTCGGTGATGTCGCTGATCTGGCGGCATCCGCTGGCTGACCTCACCGCCCGCGAATTGTCGCCGGTCGGCGCCGCCGCCACCGCGCTCTGCCTTGCCACCGGCAGCCTGTGGGGCAAGCCGATGTGGGGGACCTGGTGGGTGTGGGATGCGCGGCTGACCTCGGTGCTGGTGCTGTTCTTCCTCTGGCTCGGCCACGCCGCCCTGGTGCGCGCCTTCGATGACCCGGAACGCGGCGCCCGCGCCGGGGCGATCCTGGCCCTGGTCGGCTTCGTGAACGTGCCGATCGTGAAGTTCAGCGTGGATTGGTGGAACACGCTGCATCAGCCGGCCTCGGTCACGCGCATGGATGCGCCGGCGATGCATGTGGATATCCTCTATCCGCTGCTGATGTGCGCCCTGGGCTTCACGTTGCTCTTCGCCGCCGTGGTCCTGGCGCGCACCCGCGCGGCCGTGATGGAACGCCGCGTGCGGGCCCTGCAGCTCGCCCGTGCCCGGCGGGAGGACGCCGCAGCATGACGCTGCATTGGTGGCACATCGTGATCTCCTACGCCCTGACCGCCCTGGTCTTCGGGGGTTTCGCGGCCGGTGCGGCCCGGCGTCACCGCGCCGCGAAGCGGATGCTTGCCCGGCTCGATCCGCGCGGTGACCGTTCGTGACTTGCGTTGCGTCAAGAATGCGGACCACAACCCGGCCTATCTGCACGGTGCCGGGAAACGCGCCGGCGTCCGAGGCATAGACCCATGACCCGCAAGAAGCGCCGCCTGATGGTCCTGCTGCTCGCCGGCCTCGGGCTCGGCAGCGCCACCGCCCTGACGCTGACGGCCTTCCAGGACAATCTGGTCTTCTTCCTGTCGCCTTCCGACGTCGTGGCACGCCAGCCGGGCGGCGACCGTGCCTTCCGCCTGGGCGGCCTGGTCGAGACCGGTTCCGTCGAGCGCCGCACGGGCATGGATGGCAAGCCCGTGGCCATCTTCCGTGTCACGGACGGGCCCAACGCCATCAGCGTCACCTATGCCGGGGTGCTGCCCGACCTGTTCCGCGAGGGGCAGGGCGTGGTCACCCTCGGCCGCTTGCTGCCGGATGGCAGTTTCCGCGCGACCGAGGTGCTCGCCCGGCACGACGAGACCTACATGCCCCCCGAGGTCGCGGACGCGCTCCAGCGTGCCGGTCATTGGAAGCCGGGCGAAGGGGCCGCGCCACCGGCATCGAGCTGGAATACGGCGCCGCGCCCGCGCGACGGACGCGCCGGGGGATGAACGCTGGGCGTTGGGGCCGTTGTGGTTGGCGGCCACGGGGCGCTGCTTCCTGGGCCCCTGCCGGGGAGGCCGCGGTCTCCCCGGATCCCGCCATTCGTCCCGCGGGGCCGGGGGACTGGTCCCCTGATCGCGCCCACCGCCATCGGAGCGCCCGCGCATGATCCCCGAACTCGGCCAATTCGCGCTGGCCCTCGCCTGCATCCTGGCCCTGACCCAGGCGGTGCTGCCCCTGATCGGCGCCGAGCGGCGCGATGCGCGGCTGATGGGCCTGGCCGGCCCCCTGGCGGGCGGCGTGCTGGTCGCCGTCGCGGCGGCTTTCGCCAGCCTGCTCTGGGCCTTTGCGGTGAACGACACCACCGTCTCGAACGTCGTGGCGAACAGCCATTCCGCCAAGCCGCTGATCTACAAGTTCAGCGGCGCCTGGGGGAACCACGAAGGGTCCATGCTGCTCTGGGTGCTGATCCTGGCGCTGTGCGGCGGGGCGGTCGCCGGCTTCGGGCGGGACCTGCCGAGCGCGCTGAAAGCGCGGGTGATCGCCGTGCTGGGCTGGATCGCGGCGGGGTTCCTGCTGTTCATCATCTTCACCTCCAACCCCTTCGACCGGGTCTGGCCGCCGCCGGCGGACGGGCAGGGGCTGAATCCGGTGTTGCAGGACCCCGGCCTCGCGCTGCATCCGCCCACGCTCTACCTCGGCTATGTCGGCTATGCCGTGACCTTCGCCTTTGCCGTGGCGGCGCTGCTGGAAGGTCGGGTGGATGCGGCCTGGGGGCGCTGGGTCAGGCCGTGGGCGTTGGCGGCCTGGTCCTTCCTGACGCTCGGCATCGCGCTGGGGTCCTGGTGGGCCTATTACGAGCTCGGCTGGGGCGGCTACTGGTTCTGGGATCCGGTGGAGAACGCCTCGCTGCTGCCCTGGCTGGTGGGCGCGGCGCTGCTGCATTCGGCCATCGTGGTCGAGAAGCGAGACGCGCTGAAGGTCTGGACGGTGCTGCTCGCCATCCTCGCCTTCGCGATGAGCCTGCTCGGCACCTTCCTGGTGCGGTCGGGCGTGCTGAATTCCGTGCATGCCTTCGCCAACGACCCGGCGCGCGGCGTGTTCATCCTGGGGCTGCTGCTGTTTTACGTGGCCGGGGCCTTCGCCCTGTTTGCCTGGCGCGCGCCGCGGCTGGCGCCCACGGGGATCTTCGCGCCGATCTCGCGCGAAGGCGCGCTCGTGGTGAACAACCTGCTGCTCTGCTCGATCGCGGCGGTGGTGCTGGCGGGCACGCTGTGGCCGATGTTCGCGGATATCCTGACCGGGGCGAAGATCTCGGTCGGCCCGCCCTTCTTCAACACGGCGACGGCGCCGCTCGCCATCCCCCTGGTGCTGGCGATGCCGATCGGCGCCATGCTGCCCTGGAAGCGGGGCGATGTGTGGGGCGCGCTGCAACGGTTGTGGTGGGCGGCGGTGGCCGCGATCGCGGTCGGCTTCCTGTCGCTCGCCGTGGCCGGGCTGCCGGTGTGGCCGGCGCTGGGCATGGGGCTGGCGATCTGGCTGCTCGTCGGGGCGCTCGCTGATATCGCCGATCGCGTCGCGCTGTTCCGCCGTCCCGCGCAGGCCTGGCAGCGCGCGCGCGGCCTGCCGCGCGCCGCCTGGGGCGCGGCGGTGGCCCATGCCGGGGTCGGCGTGACCATCGCCGGCATTGCCGGGATGGGCGTCGCCACCGATGCGCTGGTGTCGCTGAAGCCTGGCGAGAGCACACGCCTTGCCGGCTATGAATGGCGGCTGGACGGCATTGCCGATGTGCAGGGGCCGAACTTCACCTCCCGCCGCGCGACGGTCACGGTGTCGCGCGATGGCCGTCGCGTCGCGGTGCTGATGCCCGAGCGCCGGAACTTCGACGTGCAGCGCATGACGACGACGGAGGCGGCGATCCACACCAATGCCATCAGCGATCTCTATGCCGTGCTGGGCGAGGAGCGCGACGGCGCCGGCATCCTGCGCCTGCACTACAATCCCCTGGCGCCCTGGATCTGGTTCGGCGCACTGATCATGGCGGCGGGCGCCGGGCTGTCGCTGTCCGACCGCCGCATGCGCGTGGCCGCCCCGGCGCCCAAGGCCGCGACGGTGACGGCATGAGCGGCGCCCCCGCCCCGCGCAGCCGGCGCTGGATGCTCTATGCGCCGCTTGGCTTGGCAGGTGCTGCCGGTGCCGGCTTCTGGGTGATGCTGCGCGGGCTGCAGACCGGCGACTACAATCCGCGCGGCGTGCCCTCGGCGCTGATCGGGCGAAGCGCGCCGGCGTTCAGCCTGCCGCCATTGGAGGGTTCCAATCGCCCGGCGCTGTCCGCGGCCGATCTGCACGGACCGCTGCCCGGGCCGGTGCTGGTGAATTTCTGGGCGTCCTGGTGCGTGCCCTGCATCGTGGAACATCCGCAGCTCATGCGGCTATCGCGCGAGGGCGTTCCGGTCCTGGGTATCAACTACAAGGACAAGCCGGCCGATGCGCTGGCCTTCCTGGCGCGCCGAGGCGACCCCTTCGCGAAGCTGGGACGGGACGAACCCGGGCGCGTGGCGATCGACTGGGGCGTCTACGGCGTGCCGGAGACCTATCTGATCGACCGGCAGGGCATCATCCGCTGGCGCTATGCCGGGCCGATCACGCCGGAGACCCTGGAGCAGGAACTGCGGCCGCTGCTGCGGCGCTACGCGTGATGACGGGACGCGCGCGACGCGGAGAGGGGCTTTGCCCCACTCCGCACCTCCCCCCACCAAAGGCCGAAAGGCCCTTGGAACCCGTTTTCAGCACTGGTGGTCCAACGCAGCGGCCGCGCCAGCGCGATGGGGGGTTTCAAAGGGCCGTACCAATCGGCCTCATTCTTCCGCTGTGGAACCGAGCGGAGCCTTGCCCCTCTCGGGGGCGAAGCAGTGCTTCACCCCCCGGCAAGGGCCGAAGGGCCTTTGCAGACCTCAACCCGGCGCCGTGCGCTGCTGACGGAAGAGTGCCGAGCCCCACCTTGGCGCACGATGCGCGCCTACCGGGAGCATCCTGCCCGTCATGCCCCGCACCAGAAGACTGCGGTCCAGGATGCCCAGCATCCTGGCGGGGTGGTTTGGAGGGGCAGAGCCCCTCCACCGGCAACAGCGCAAGCATCCATGCCACCCGGCCACTCACGAAGGCGGCAAGCCCCTCCCTTCTGCTGCTCATCCTTCTCCTCGCCTTCCCCGCCTTTGCGCTGGTCGGCCGCCCCGAAGATCGCCTGCCTGACCCCGCGCAGGAATCCCGCGCCCAGGAGATCGGGCGCGAGCTTCGCTGCATGGTCTGCCAGAACCAGTCCATCGAGGATTCCGACGCCGACCTCGCCCGCGACCTGCGCCGACTGGTGCGGGAACGTGTCGCTGCCGGCGACAGCGACGCGGCGGTGGTGAATTTCATCCATGACCGCTACGGCGACTTCGTCCTGCTGAAGCCGCCCTTCAACGCGGTGACGGCGCTGCTCTGGGCCATGCCGGTCATCGCGCTGGGCGGTGGGCTCATTGCCATGCTCGTCCGGCGCCGGCGCGTCGCCGCCGAGCCCGCGCCGCTGACCGAGGCGGAGCGCGCGCGCCTCGCCGAGCTGGAGCGCGACGGCGCCGCATGACCCAGTGGATCCTGCTGGCGCTGCTCGCGCTGACCGCCCTGATCCCGCTTGGCTATGCGGTGCTGCGCCCCGGCGTGGTGCGCGGGCGGCGGGAGGCCGACATGGCACTTTATCGCGCCCAGCTCGCGGAGCTGAACCGTGAGCGTACCGCCGGGCGCCTCGACGAGGCCGGGCACCGCGCCGCGGCGGTCGAGGTGCAGCGCCGCCTGATCGCGGCCGCCGACCAGGCCGAGACCACGCCGACCAGCGGGCGTGGCGCCGCGATCCTGGTCGCGCTGCCGGTGCTGCTCGCCGTGGCGGCGCTCGGGCTCTATCTGTTGCGTGGCACGCCGGGCATGCCCTCGGCACCCTATGACCAGCGCGCGGAGGCGGCGGCGCGCGACGACCAGATCATGGCGATGATGCGCGCGCGGATCGCGAGCCTCGATCAGGGCAGCGAGCAGGCGCGGCGCGGCTGGGTCCTGCTGGGCAATGCGGAGCGCGGGCGTGGGCGCCCCGACGCCGCTATCGACGCCTGGCAGCGCGCGATGGACATCCGCTTCGACGCCGCGCTGGCCGGCGACATCGCGGAGGCGGAGCTGGAACGGGGTGCGCCGGAGGCGGCGACGCCGTGGATCGCCCGTGCGCTTGCCGAGCGTGCAGGCGACCCGCGGCTGCGCTTCCTGGCTGGCATGGTCGAGGCCGAAAGTGGGCGGCCGGCCAATGCCCGGGCGTTGTGGCAGGCGCTGTTGACCGACACCCCGCCGGACGCACCCTGGCGGACCATGCTGGAACGGCGGCTCAACGCGCTGCCCTGAGCAGTGGGCGCGGCGGGCGCGGCAGCGGGGCGAGCGGTGGCGTGTGCATGACCGGCGCCATCATCGCCGGCGCGATCGGCGTGACGCTCGCCGCCGCGAGCGATTCCAGCATGTCGATCACCACCATGTGCAGCGATTCCTGCTTCTCGATGGACAGGTGGGATTCGCCGGGGACCAGCCGGTTCTCGATGGTGCCGGTGAAGCCGGGACCCGCCCGCAGCGTCCGGTCGAAGTCCCGGTCGCGGTTCTGCCAGAAGTTCAGCGCGCGCAGGACGCAGGGGCCGAGCGGCTCCGCGCCCGTCGGGTCGAAGGTGACGAGCAGGTCGACCGTCACGCCCTGCCGCCCGAGGTGATTCGCCATGACCACCGCATCGTCGGCGCCGAAGGAATGGCCCATGACGGCGACGGGATGCACCAGCGTGCCCTCGCGCGAAGCGGCGACGATCGAGGCCGCGAGATCCCGCCATTCCACGTAGTTGTGGACGCTGGCATCGAAGTTCCGGGCCCGGAGTTCCGCGGTCAGCACGTTCAGCCCGGTCGAGAACATGTTGGCGAGGCCGCGCAACAGGATGATCCGCCCTTTGGAGGGGCCGGCCAGCGGCGCGAGCCGCGTCGGCCCACAGGCGGCGAGGCCGAGCATGGCGGTGAGGGCGGCGCGGCGGGACAGCGCCGCGGCGGTGGTCGGAGCGAAGGCGGTCATGGTCAGCGCAGGAAAGGGATCACCCGTGGCGTGCGCGCGGCATAGGCGTCCCAGGCGGCGCCGAATGTCTCGCGCATCAGGGCTTCCTCGCGCCCGACGCGGAACAGGTAGAGCGTGCCGAAGCCGACCAGCCCGGCGAGGCCGGCCAGCCAGTTCTGCAGCGTGAAGGCCTGGGCGATGGCCCAGAGCCAGAAGGCCGAATACATCGGGTGGCGGACGAAGCGGTAGACGCCGCCGGTCACCAGCGCGTGTTCCTCCCGGACCGCGAGGGTCACCGACCAGTTGCGGCCGAGCGCCTTGTGCGTGATGTGGAACAGCAGCAGCGCGGCGAGGAAGATCAGCAGGCCGATCGCGGCGCGCGTGGCGGAAAAGCGCTGGTCCAGCGCGGCCGGGAAGCCGGTCGCGATGTAGATCGCCGGAATGATGCCGAGGCCGGTCAGGGATATCGCCAGCAGCAGCTTCTCCCGCACGTCCATGGCGTTGCGGCGCAGGACGTTGCGGCGCGCCTTGCGCTCGAAGGGCAGGCGGATCACCCACCAGGCGACCATGCAGGCCGCATGCAGCAGCTTCGCAATCAATGGCGTCACGCGGCGCGCTCCAGCGGCGCGGCGGCAAGCGCGCCATCGGGGCCGATCAGCCGGTCCGGGAAGGGCGCACGCCCCACCGCGCCCGGCCCGCAGGCGATCAACCCCCAATCATAGAAGTACCGGCGGCCGCAGCCGGTGACGTAGACCCGATGGGCCCGCAGCATGGACCGCCTCACGCGGCACCAGGCGGTGCGGTCGAGCATGGCGCGCGGATGGATGGATTCGAGGCGCGGCCCCCGGCCTTCGAGGCCCAGCACGGCCACCGGATCGGCCTTGTGGAAACAGACCAGGTCGCGCCGGGAGGTGAATTCCAGCCAGGCCAGGCAGCGCGTGGCGGCGATGCGCGCCACCGCCGCGCGCAGCCGCGTCGCCTGCGGCATCAGCGCGATCTTCAGCACCGAGGAGCCGAGCCCGACCAGCGCGAGGCGCGGCCCGGGGCGGGGTGGGGCGGGGTCGCGGGCCAGGGCCTCGGCCAGAGCTTCGGTCAGCAGCACCATGCCGAGGCTGTGGCCGGTCAGCACGACTTCCTCCACCTCGCGGCGGCGGGCGGCGATGATCTCCTCGGCGAAGCGGGCGATGCGGGCGGTGATCTCGGGGCGCGTGCCGCGGGCCAGGTCGCGGGCGAAGACCCAGTCGGCCATCAGGTGGCGCAGATGGAGCCAGCGATCGGCCGCCGCGACGAGGCCCGCGAAGACCAGCAGCCCTGCTGCCGCGCCCGTCCAGCCGCGCAGCAGCAGGCCCGCCAGCAGCCCGCCCAGCACCGCCCCGGCCAGGGCCAGGACCGGCAGGGCGACGAATATCAGGTAGCGCCAATGCGCCGCGCGATAACGGCCGAGCGTGCCGTTCCACAACAGCGCGGCCAGCGCGCCGAGGCCCCGCGGGATCAGCAGCGGCAGCGGCTTGGCCAGGTCGCGGGCAAAGAGGTCGTTCCAGGCGAGGATGCGGATCTCAGCCTGGGTGGCCCAGCCGGGGCCGGCGAGGCGCGCCTGGAAGGCATGGATGGTTCCGCCCTCGGCGACTTCGCCGGGGGCGATGCTGACGGCCAGCCCCCAGGCCGCGGCGCTGTGTTCGAGCGTGCGGGCCAGCCGCCTGCGCTGCGCCGCGGCGCTCAAGGGTTCGAAGCCCGGCACGTGCAGCACCAGGCGGCGCCGCACGGCCCATGATGGATGCGTATCCGGATCGGTCATGCGCCTGCAGTTCCCCCCGGACTGAACGCAGCCTGGGCCAGGGCGTTGCCCCGGATCAAGCGCGGCGCGTGGGGTCGGGCTGCGGTGCGCCGGCCAGGCGGCGGATGGCGGCCAGGAATTCCGGCGCATCCCAGGCGGCATCGCCTTCGAGGCGCGCCTGTTCGCGCCCCTGGCGGTCCACGATGACAGTGGTGGGCAGGCCCCGCGCCCCAAGCGCCCGCGCCGCCGCGCCGCGCGGGTCGAGCCAGATGCGCAGGTGCTGCACTCCGGTACGTTCGTAGAAGGCCTGGACGACCGAGGCCCCCCCGCGGTCAGAGGAGAGCGGCAGGATGAGGATGTCCTCGGCCGAGAGCGCGGCCGCGGCGCGGTCGAGTGCCGGCATTTCCGCGACACAGGGCGGGCACCAGGTCGCCCAGAGGTTGATGACCAGGCCCTTGCGCGGAAAATCCGCCGGCGTCAGCGCCTTGCCGCCGGCATCGGTGAAGGTCAGGGCGGGCAGCGCGGCCTCGCCTTCGCGCAGGCGGTTGAATCCCTGTGGCGTGGCGGCCAAGCCTTGCCGCGCCGGAAGCGCCCCGTATAGGGTCCCGCCCGCCGCCAGCGCCGGGGCGGTTCTCAGGATGGTACGGCGCGTCGGAACCAGCACGAAAGACAATCCCCCAGTGAGCAGCAACGCCAATCGGCAATGGGGTGGGCGCTTCGCGGAAGGCCCCTCCGCCATCATGGAAGCGATCAATGCCTCGATCGGCTTCGACCGCAAGATGTGGCGTCAGGACATCCGCGGCTCCCTCGCCCATGCCGCGATGCTGAAGCATGTGGGGATCATCTCGGCGGAAGACGAGGCGGAAATACGGCGCGGCCTGAATGACATCGTCGCGCGCATCGAGAAGGGGGACTTCCCCTTCGACGAGGCGCTCGAGGACATCCACATGAATGTGGAGGCGCGCCTGTCCGCGATGATCGGGGATGCCGGCAAGCGGCTGCATACGGGTCGGTCCCGCAACGACCAGGTGGCGCTGGATGTGCGCCTGTGGGTGCGGGATGCCATCGACGGGCTGTCGAGCCAGATCGAGGACGTGATGCGCGCCCTGGTGGCCCGCGCCGAGGAGCATGCCGGCACGGTCATGCCGGGCTTCACGCATCTGCAGCCGGCCCAGCCCGTGACGCTCGGGCATCATTTCCTGGCCTATGTCGAGATGCTGTCGCGCGACCTGTCCCGGCTGCGCGATTGCCGGGCGCGGATGAACGAATGCCCGCTGGGCGCCGCGGCGCTGGCCGGCACCGGCTTCCCGATCGACCGGCACATGACGGCGAAGGCGCTCGGCTTCGACGGTCCGACGCGCAACAGCCTCGATTCGGTGGCCTCGCGCGATTTCGCAGCCGAGTTCCTGTTCGCCTGTTCCATGTGCGCCACGCATCTGTCGCGCCTGGCGGAGGAGATCGTGATCTGGACGAACCCCTATTTCGGGTTCGTGAAGCTGAGCGATTCCTTCACCACCGGCTCCTCGATCATGCCGCAGAAGCGCAATCCGGATGCCGCCGAGCTGGTACGCGGCAAGACGGGCCGCGTCGTCGGCGCGCTGGTGGGCCTGCTGACGGTGATGAAGGGCCTGGCCCTGACCTATTTCAAGGACATGCAGGAGGACAAGGAAGGCGTCTTCGACGCCGCCGAGACCATGACCCTCGTCCTTGCCGCCGTGGCCGGGATGGTGCGGGACCTGAAGCCGGATGTGGGGCGGCTTGCCTCGGCCGCCGGGGCGGGCTTCTCGACTGCGACGGACCTCGCCGACTGGCTGGTGCGGGAGCTGAAGATGCCGTTCCGCGACGCGCACCATGTCACCGGTGCGCTGGTGGCGAAGGCCGAGGGGCTCGGGGTCGATCTCGCAGGTTTGACCATCGAGGAGATGCGCGAAGCCGAACCGCGCATCCATGAGGGCGTCTATGACGTGCTCTCGGTGGCGGCGTCGGTGCGGTCGCGGACCTCCTTTGGCGGGACCGCGCCGGCGAATGTCGCGGCCATGGCGGCCGAATGGAAGGCGAAGCTCGGATGAAGGCATCGGTCCTGGGGGCGCTGGCCCTCGTCCTGCTGCTGGGGGCCTGCGGGAAGATCGGCCCGATCAAGCCGCCAGGGCCAGCGGACCAGATCACCTATCCACGGCCCTATCCGAGCCATTGAGCGAGGAGGCGCCGCGGCGGCGATGACTGGGGGAGGGATCGATTCCCCCCTTTCGCCAGATCGGGCCGGCAACGGGTTTCACCGGTTTCTGGAATGATCGGATGCTGGAGGGGCGGCGCCCTTCCGGCTCCCATCTCGCGTCACTTCAGCGAGGCCTTTCGGCCGGTGCCCGAGAGAGCCCCGGAGGCGGGACGAAGCTCCTCTCCGAGCCGTAGACCTTCGCTTCCTGCCGTCAGCCCCGCCGTGCGATGGCCGCGTCGAGCGTATTCTCGAGCAGGCAGGCGATGGTCATCGGCCCCACGCCGCCCGGCACTGGCGTGATCGCCCCCGCAATGGCGGCGGCCTCGGCGAAGGCGACGTCGCCGACCAGCTTGCCATCGGCCCGGCGGTTGATGCCGACATCGATCACGGTCGCGCCCGGGGCGATCCAGTCGCCGCGCACCATCTCGGCCCGGCCGACCGCGGCGACCAGGATTTCGGCCCGACGGCATTCGGCCGGCAGGTCGCGGGTGCGGGAATGCGCGATGGTCACGGTGCAATCTGCCCCGAGCAGGAGCTGCGCCATGGGCCGCCCGACGATCTGCGAGCGCCCGAGCACCACCGCCCGCGCGCCGCGCAGGGTCACGCCCGCCTCGGCGAGGATATGCATCACCCCGCGCGGCGTGCAGGGCACCAGCCCCGGCTGGCCGGCGGCGAGCCGCCCGGCGTTGAGCGGGTGGAAGCCGTCCACGTCCTTCATCGGATCGACGGCGGCGATGGCGGCCTCCGTGCGGATATGCGCGGGCAGCGGGAGCTGGACGAGGATGCCGTCGACCGCCGGGTCCGCGTTCAGCGTGGCGATGGTGGCGAGCAGTTCCGCCTCGGTGGTCGATTCGGGCAGGTGGATGGTGGCGCTGTCGAAGCCGGCTTGCGTCGCCGCCTTGTCCTTGTTGCGGACATAGACGCCGGAGGCCGGGTCCTCGCCCACCCGGACCACGCGGAGGCCGGGGCTGAAGGAGAGGGCGGCGACGCGCTCGGCCAAGCGGGCGCGCAGCCCGGCCGCGATGGCCTTGCCGTCGAGAATGCGGGCAGTCATGCGAGGGACTCCAGGCGGGGAACAAGCGTGGCGGGGTCGCCGTCCACGCGCAGCAGCTTTTCCCGCGACGCCGCGCCCTGCAGCAGCGCGACGGCGGAAGGCGCGACGCCCAGCGCGCGGGCCAGGGCCGTGCAGGCGGCGCGGGAGGCGCGGCCATCCTCGGGCGCCTCGCTGACGGCGATCGCCAGGCGCGGGCCGTCGGCGGCGGGCTTCACGCCGCCGAGGCCAGGCCGGCGCGCCTTGGGCTGGACCTTCACGCGGACCGTCACGGCATGTGCCTCGGCCTGCCAGAAAGCCATCAGAAGGCGTAGAGGCCGAACAGCGGCGCGATGCTGGTCGCGAGCAGGATGCGCAGCGCCTGCAGCAGCAGGATCAGCACCAGGGGCGAGAGATCCACGCCGCCGAGGTTCGGCAGGAACCGCCGGATCGGCCGCAGCGCCGGTTCCGTGATGCGATAGAAGAAATCCGTGATCGTCCAGACCAGCCGGTTGCGGCTGTCGAGGATATTGAAGGCGAGCAGCAGCGAGAGCACGGCTGCAATGATCAGTGCCCAGACATAAAGACTGATTGCGGTATCCAGCAGCCAGAACAGCGCGCGCATGGGCCCTCCTTGAAAGCGGGCGCACCCTATAGCGTTTTGCGTTGCGGCGGAATTCGGGCCGCTTGCCTTGACCTGCAAGGCGCCGGGCGGCGCTGGTGGGGCGTCATGCCGGAAGACGGTGACATGCGCCGGGACGGCCGGACTCTGCTACCGATCGTTCCGAAGGCCCCGCCGGTCGGGTCTCCATCTCGGGAGAAGGCGCCTTGACTTCGCTCTCCGCCTGGGGCACTCAGCGCGCCTCGCGCGGTTGGGGCTGTAGCTCAGTTGGGAGAGCGCCTCGTTCGCAATGAGGAGGTCAGGGGTTCGATTCCCCTCAGCTCCACCACCGCCCGCGAGAAGACTGCCGAAGTCCAGGCTTGCCGTTGCGACTCAGCCACCGATGGACCGGCGTTTCGCCAAGGCGTTTCACGTATCCCTTGATCACGGCAACCGGGCGCGCCGCCGGCGCTATCCGAACACTTCGCCCCAGGCGGCGCGCAGGGCCGAATCAGCTTCCTCCATCGTCGCGAGCACGCCCTGGGCGTGGATGCTCGTCACGCCGTGCTCGCTGATGCCGCAGGGTACGATGCCGCCGAAATGCGCGAGGTCGGGCTCCACATTCAGCGCCACGCCGTGCCAGGTCACCCAATGGGTGACGCGCACCCCGATGGCGGCGATCTTGTCATCCCCGCCCGTGGCGCGATTCGCGATCCACAGCCCAACCCGGCCCGGCCGGCGCTCGGCGCGGATGTTGAAGCGATCCAGTGCCCGGATCAGCCATTCTTCCAACCCATGGACATAGGCGCGGATGTCGCGGGCCGGCACGCTGCCATGCGGTTCATGCAGGTCCAGCATCACATAGCCGATGCGCTGGCCCGGCCCGTGATAGGTCCACTGCCCCCCTCGGCCCGCGGAGAAGACCGGGAAGCGGGCCTCGTGCAGATCCTCGGGCCGCGCCGAGGTCCCGGCGGTGTAGATCGGGTCGTGTTCCACCAGCCAGACCCGCTCCCGCCCGGTCCCGGCGCGGATGGACGCCACATGGGCTTCCATCGCGGCCAGGGCCTCGGCATAGGGGGTGCGCCCTTCGGTGACGATCCAGTCGGGGGGGTGTGTTGCTGTGCGCGCGGTCATGGGTTATACGCCGCGCCCTCTACCGGTTTTGCGGTCGTGGCGGAATGGTAGACGCGCTAGCTTGAGGTGCTAGTGGGGGCAACCCCGTGGAAGTTCGAATCTTCTCGACCGCACCAGTACCCGGACAATGTCCGCTCATGGCGATCCCATCGGATTGGGGCTATGCCCCGATCCGGGAGCGCACGGCGCGACCGCGCCCAGACCATCCGCCGCGCCCAGCGGGGCAGTGCAGGGCGCGAAAGCCAAGCCGGCCGGATGGCCGGCGCCCGGCGTCTGAGGGCTCAGCACGACTCCTCAGCCCCGCCGGATGTTCCACGGATAGGTGCTGTTCCCCGGCACGAAGCCCGT
This sequence comes from Roseomonas sp., assembly GCA_041914265.1. GTDB lineage: Bacteria > Pseudomonadota > Alphaproteobacteria > Acetobacterales > Acetobacteraceae > Neoroseomonas. The sequence continues at coordinate 4,034 of JAYSDS010000038.1, read as the reverse complement.
CAGGCCGGTCCGGTACGCCGAGGCGATGAAGAACTGCCCGAGGGGCAGCACCGGCACCTGTTCGAAGGATTCGCGGTTGATCACGTCGGCCAGGCGTTTCTGCTCGGCCTCGGTCTCCGCCACCAGCCAGGCGGCGGCCGCTTCCTCGACGCGGGGGTTATTGTACCAGCCGAACCAGCCGCGTTCGCCCTGGCCACGCAGCGTCGCCGCCACCGCCGGGTTGATCACCGACACCGACGGCCACCAGGTATGGAAGATCGACCAGCCGCCGCGCTCGGGCGGCTCCTTGCTGGCGCGGCGCTGCACCACGGACCCCCAGTCGGTCTCCACCAGATCGACATTCATCCCCAGCCGCTTCAGCAGATCCGCCGTCACCTGGCCGAAGGGCCCGATGGTGGGGAAGTCGGAGGGGTTGATGATGACGATCTTCTCGCCGTTGTACCCGGCGGCGCGGATCTCCTGCCTCGCCTTGTCGAGGTCGCGCGGGGCGGCCAGCAGCTCGTTGCCCGTCGTGCTCTCATAGGTCGTGCCACAGGGCCACATGGACAGGCATTGACGGAAGGCCGAGGGATCGTTGCCCGTCACGCCCCGCAGATAGTCGTCCTGGCTGATCGCCCGCAGCAGGGCGCGCCGGATCGCCGGGTTGTTGAAGGGCGGATGGAGGAAGTTGAAGCGCGCCACGCCGACATAACCGAGCGTGTTCAGCACCTTCACCTCCACCCCGCGGGCGCGGCGCAGCAGCGGCGCGAGGTCGGCGTTGATCTGCTCCCACCAGTCGATCTCGCCGGCCTGCAGCGCGGCGGCGGCGGTCGCGCTGTCGGGCATGATGGTCCACTCGACGCGGTCCATCAGGGCGAGCTTGCCGCCGGCGGTGCGCGACGGCGCTTCCTGCCGCGGCACATAGCCATCGAACTTCGCATAGGCGACCCGGCTGCCCGAGACGTATTCGTCCTTGAGGAAGCGGTAGGGGCCGGAGCCGATCACCTCCGGCATCTGCTGGAACGGATCGGTGCGCGCGATGCGCTCGGGCATCATGAAGGGCACGACCGCGGCGGGCTTGCCGAGCGCTTCCAGCAGCAACGGAAACTTCGACTTCAGCCGGATGCGGATGGTCCGGTCGTCAGCGGTCTCCCAGGCCTCGACCACGGCGCCGAGCGACTGGCCGAAGGTGTCGCGCTTGCTCCAGCGGTTGAGGCTCGCCGCGCAGTCGCGGGCAAGGACAGGCTCGCCATCGTGGAAGCGCAGCCCCTCCCGCAGCTTGATCAGCCAGGTCAGGCCGTCATCCGAGACGGTGTGCCCCTCGGCCATCTGTGGTGCGACCTTGAGGTCGTCCGTCATGCCGTAGAGCGTGTCGAACACGGTCCAGCCATGGTTCTCGGTGACCGCGGCGGTCGTCCAGATCGGGTCGAGCGAGGTGAGGTTCGCCTGCGGCACGAAGCGCAGGGTGCGTGCGCGGGGGTTCTGGGCGAAGGCGGGCGCCGCGAGCCCGGCCAGCGGCGCCGCCAGGACATGCCTGCGGTTGATCATGGTCTGGAAACTCCCTGTCGTTGGAGGGGAGCATGGCACCGTCCGGCGCCGCCGAACATCCGACATCGCGGGATTGCGGCGTTCCCGGCCTGACGCCGGGCGGCGCAACGGCTATACCTCGGGATCGGAGGTACCCTGATGGACGACGATTTCCGCCGCGCTGCACTCGACTATCACCGCCTTCCGCGCCCGGGGAAGCTGGCGGTCGAGCCGACCAAGCGCATGGCGACGCAGCGCGATCTGGGCCTTGCCTATTCCCCGGGCGTCGCGGCCGCCTGCGAGGCGATCGCGGCTGACCCGGCGACGGCCTATGACTACACCACGCGCGGGAACATGGTCGCCGTCATCTCCAACGGCACCGCGGTGCTCGGCCTCGGCGCCATCGGCGCGCTGGCCTCGAAGCCCGTGATGGAAGGCAAGGCGGTTCTCTTCAAGAAGTTCGCCGGCATCGATTCCATCGACATCGAGGTCGAGGAACGCGACCCCGCGAAGTTCATCGAGGTGGTCGCGGCGCTGGAACCCTCCTTCGGCGCCATCAACCTCGAGGATATCAAGGCCCCCGAATGCTTCGTCATCGAACGCACGCTGCGCGAGAGGATGAAGATCCCCGTCTTTCACGACGACCAGCACGGCACGGCCATCATCGTCGCCGCCGCGGTGCGCAACGGCCTGCTGGTGCAGGGCAAGCGGCTTGAGGATGTGAAGCTGGTCAACACCGGCGGGGGTGCCGCGGCGCTCGCTTGTCTCGACCTGCTCGTCTCGATGGGGCTGAAGCGCGAGAACGTCACGATCTGTGACATCGGCGGCGTGATCCACACGGGGCGCAACGACCTCGATCCCTATCGCGCGCGCTACGCCCAGGCGACCGAGGCGCGGACGCTGGAAGACGTGCTGCCGGGGGCCGACGTCTTCCTCGGCCTGTCGGCGCCGCGGGTGCTCAAGCCCGAATGGCTGAAGCTGCTCGCGCCCAATCCGCTGGTGCTCGCCCTGGCCAACCCCGAGCCGGAGGTGCTGCCCGAAGCGGTGCGCGCCGCCCGCCCCGACGCCATTGTCGCGACCGGGCGCACCGACTATCCGAACCAGGTCAACAACGTCCTGTGCTTTCCCTTCATCTTCCGCGGCGCGCTCGATGTGGGCGCCACGACGATCAATGAGGAGATGAAGATCGCCGCGGCGGATGCGATCGCCGCCCTGGCCCGCGTCGAGGCATCCGAAGTGGTCGCCGCGGCCTATGGCGGCGTCGCGCCGGTCTTCGGGCCGGACTACATCATCCCCAAGCCCTTCGACCCGCGTCTGATCCTGGAAGTCGCGCCGGCCGTCGCCAAGGCGGCGATGGATTCCGGCGTCGCGACGCGCCCCATCGCCGATTTCGACGCCTATCGCCGTGAGCTGGAACGCAACGTCTTCCGGTCCGGCAACCTGATGCGCCCGGTCTTCGAGGCCGCGCGCAAGAAGCCCCGCCGCGTGGTCTACGCCGAGGGCGAGGACGAGCGCACCCTGCGTGCCGTCCAGTCGGTGGTCGATGAAGGCATCGCCGAGCCCATCCTGGTCGGACGGCAGGACGTGATCGCCGCCAAGGTCAAGGCGCTCGGCCTTCGCATGGCGCTGGGCGACAGCGTGCAGATCCTCGATCCCGCGCATGACGCGGCGCTGTTCGGTCCGCTGGTCGATCTCTATCGCCGCAAGGTCGGCCGCCGCGGCACGCCGCCCGACGCCGCCGAGCGCCGCGTCCGCACCCGTCCGGCCGTCGCCGCTTCCCTGCTGCTCGAGGCCGGTCATGCCGATGCTGCCATCTGCGGTGGCCTGGGCGACTGGATGGGGCAGTGGAAGCATGTGCTCGACGTCATCGGCAAGCGCGAGGATGTCGGCCGGGTCTATGCGATCTCGGGCATCGTCACCCGAGCCGGCGAGCATCTCTTCATCGTCGATACCCATCTCTGCATGGAGCCGTCGGCCGAGCAGATCGCGGAGATGACGCTGCTCGCCGCGGAACAGGTTCACGCCTTCGGCCTGACGCCCAAGGTCGCCCTGCTGTCGCATTCCTCCTTCGGCGCCTCGGGCGCGCCCTCGGCCCGGCGGATGCGTCAGGCGCTGACGCTGATCCGCGAGCAGAACCCGGATCTGGAAGTGGACGGCGAGATGCACGCGGACGCCGCGCTGATCCCGGCCATCCGTGCCCGTGCCGTGCCGGATAGCACGCTGGAAGGGGCGGCGAACCTGCTGGTGATGCCGGGCATCGACGCCGCGAACATCGCCTTCAACCTGGTGAAGGCGGCAACGGACGGGCTGCAGCTCGGCCCGCTGCTGCTCGGCATGAACAAGCCGATCCATGTGCTGGTGCCGAGCGTGACGGCACGCGGCATCCTCAACATGACGGCGCTGGCGGTGGCGCAGGCGAACGCGGGGCGGTGAGCGCAGCGGCCCGAGAGGGACGCCGTTTGTTGATGGTGGCTGATGGAGAGGGGCTCTGCCCCTCTCCAAACCTCACCCCGCCAAAGGCCGAAGGG
>JAYSDS010000037.1:21893-45040 GCA_041914265.1 Roseomonas sp. | reverse complement strand
ACGTGCTGAAGATCGTCAACGAGCTTTTCGTCCAGGTGCAGCGCCTGGCGAGCGCGCCTCCCGGCACGCTGCCGCCGCCTTCCGTGGGCCTTGACCCCGGTCAGCGCCTGCAGGCGGAAGCGGCGCGCACGCCGCAGCCGCTCCAGCGCTGGCTGAACGGCATGGTCACGGCCACGGCCGCCGCGCGCGGCGGCGGGGCCAAGGCCGCGCTGGCCGCGGCGGGGGCGCAGCAGCTCGCGCCCTTCTGTCGCGGGCTCGATCGGCGCTTTCCCTTCAACATCACGGGCGACGACCTGCCGGTGGACGACTTCATCCGGCTGTTCGGCCCGGGCGGGGTGTTCGACCAGTTCTTCACCCAGAATGTCCGCCAATATGTCGACACCACCGCCATGCCGTGGCGGCCGGTGGCGACCGATGGGCTGCCGCCGCCGATCTCCGCCGCGGACCTGATGCAGTTCCAGCGGGCGCGGGCGATCCGCGATGCCTTCTTCCCCGGCGTCGCCTCGATCGGCCTGCGCTTCGAGCTGGTGCCGCAGAGCATGGACCCCGGTGCGATCTCCGCCACGCTGGAAGCGGAAGGCGCGCGCACCGAGATCACGCGCAACGCGGCCTTCCGGCCGATCCCGCTGGCCTGGCCGGCGCGTGGCAACACGACGCTGACCTTCGATCCGCCGTCGCTGGCGGGGCCGCTCGCCTTCGACGGCGCCTGGTCGGCGCTGCGGCTGGTGATGCGGCGCGGCAGCACGCTCGCGCGCGGCTCCTCGCCCGAGCGTCTGCGCCTGCGCGTGACCCAGGGCGACCGCGTGATCGACTTCGAGCTGCGGGCGGGCAGCACGCAGCACCCCTTCGGCCTGCGCGAGCTGACGGAGTTCCGATGCCCGACGCTCTCCCCCTGACGGGCCTCTATGGCAAGGTGCCGGCGCATGGCGACTTCGTGCGTCGTGGCCTGCCGACGAGCTTCGTCGGACCCTGGGATGCCTGGCTGCAGGACGGCATGGCCACCGCGCGGGAGCGGCTCGGGGAGCGCTGGGCCGCGGCCTGGGATGCCGCGCCACCGTGGCGCTTCGCCTTGCCGGCCGGCGCTTGCGGGCCGGACGCGGTGGCGGGCGTGATGCTGACCAGCGAGGACATGGTCGGCAGGCGCTTCCCCATCACCCTTGCGGCGCTGCTGCTGCCGGGGACGGAGATGCCCGCACCTGCCTGGTTCGCCGCGCTGGAGATGGCCGCACTCGCCGCCCGCGCCGGGCGGATCGATGCGGATGGGCTGGCGGGCTCGATACCCGCGCCTGATGCGGTGCTGCCGGAAGGTCCGGCGGTGTGGGCCGTGCCGGAAGCGGCGCCCGACGCCGCCGGCCTGCTCGGCCTGTTCGCGGAGGCTCCGCCGCCCGCCGCGGTGGATGATGCATCCGATCGGATCGCGGCGGCCGTGTCGGTGGATGACGATGGCGCCGGCCTGCCGGGGGGTGCTCTCCCGCCGGGCGGGATGATGCCGGCGGCCGGGGATGACGTGCTGGCGCTGCTGGGTCTCGGGACGGCCGACGAGCCGCCATCCGTGCAGGGCAGCGGACCCCAGTCGCTCTTCGCGACGGCGGCGCCGGAGGATGATGTCCTTGGCCTGTTGGTTGGCTCGGCGACGCCGGTGGCACCGGACGAGCCGATCCCTACCGCCGACACCGTCACCATCGGGGACGGGACGCTGGCCTTCCTGCTGGGCGAAGCTGCCGCGGAGGGAGGGGAGGCCGCGGCCCTGCTGCCGGGCGGGGCCTCGGAACCGCAGGATGGCAGTCCCGCTGATCCGCTGACCGCCCTGATTGCCTCGGGGGGATCAGCGCTTGGCGGTGCGTCGGACGACGCGCCGTCGCCGCCGGCCCTGGTCAGCTCCATCACCCCGGCACCGGCGCCTCAGGCGACGCCAGCGGAGGTCCCCGCGGCGCCCTCTGGCGGCGGCTGGTGGACCGGCGGCAGCGGGCTGCTTCCGCCGACGATCCGGCCGTTCGCCGCGCTGCTGCCACCAGGCGATTTCGCCAGCCTTCTGGAAGTCGACGCATGACCTGGCGCCTTGCCTCCTTTGCCGCGACCCATCCGGGCGCCGTGCGCCCGCGCAACGAGGATGCGCTGCTCGACCGCCCGGATGTCGGCCTCTGGGTCGTGGCCGATGGCGCCGGCGGGCACGGCTCGGGCGATGTCGCCTCCAACGCGATCGTCGCGGCGATGGGCGTGATTCCCCCCGGCCTGCCGGCGGCGGAGCTGCTGGCGCAGGTGCGGTTGCGCCTCGCTGCCGTGCATCGCGAATTGCAGGAGGAAGCGGCGCGGCGCGGGCCGGGACGCATCCTGGCCTCCACCGTGGTTGTCATGCTCGCGCGCGGGGACCATTTCGCCATGCTCTGGGCGGGCGATTCGCGTGGCTACCTGCTGCGGCAGGGCACATTGCAGCGCGTCACGCGCGACCACAGCCTGGTGCAGGAATTGGTCGATCAGGGGACGCTGCGCGAGGAGGAGGCCGAGAGCCACCCGCAGGCCAACGTCATCACCCGCGCGATCGGCGCGCAAGGTGAACTCGAACTCGACAAGATCTCGGGACGCATTGCCGAGGGCGACCGCTTCCTGCTTTGCACCGATGGCCTGTTCAAGACCATGGGCGAGGCCGAGATCGGCGCCATGCTGGCTGCCGGCGCCGATGCCGAGGCCATTGTCGGCGAGGCCGTCGGCCGCGGCGCGCGCGACAATGTCAGCGCGATCAGGGTGGATTGCGTCGGCTGAACGCCGCGCGCGGCCGTCAGCCGCCCGCGTGCGTCGGAACCTTGTAGGTGACGATGTCCTGTGCGCCGGTCAGCGTGTTGCCGACATCGCGCACGCCGAGTTCGATCTCGCGATAGGCAAGGTCGATGCTCTCGATCGGGCGCTGGCCCTCCGAGGCGTCGGCGATGCGCAGGATGCGCACGCTGCGCAGCGTCAGCGAAAAGTAGCAGATCGGGGTGCCTTCTCCGCTGCGTAGCCAGTCGAACTTGACGGTCGGGAGCTCGAGGTTCTGCACCATGGCGAGCCAGAGCTGCGCGGAACGCGAATCGGCTTCGCGGCGCACCGTCGCGTGACGGAGCTGTGGCGTCCAGACGCGCGTGTCGGCGCGGTGCGACCCGGTATTCATGCTGCGCGAGACGCGGGCGCCGCCCCAGGAAAAGCCAAGTGTCGGCAACCAGCCGACATGGCCCGCGACCTGGCTCTCACCCTGGATGCCGGTGATGTTCATCAAGAGCGGCATGGCGCCATCCCCTTCCGTCAGCCCTGGTTCATCAAGACGGCGAAGGCCTGGCCGTTCGGCTGGCCCGCGGCGTCGAACATCACCGATATGACGCTCATCTGCCCGTAGCGGATGGCGAAGCTCTCATTCGCGCGGTCCTCGCCACCGCCGTCGATCCTGAAATCGACCAGGCCGCATCCTTCGAGCTCGAGGCGGAGGAATTCCTGTGGGCCCTGGGTGCCCGTCCGGACGAAGACGATGACGACGTTCTTGTCGAAGGTGCCGAGCAGCGCTTCCCGGAACAGGCCGGTCGAGGAGGCATCGGTCACCTTGGTGACCTGCACCGGCGTGACCTCGCCGCCGCCGGGCACCTGCATCGCGAAGCGCTGTCCGTAATTCACCGAGCCCGCGAAGCTGCAACTCGTCAGCTTCATCCAGCCACCGCTTGCCGGCGCCTTGCGCAGCTTGGACGGTGCGTCGGATTCACCGCGGACCGAGCCGTAGCACATGTAGATCGAGCTATCGCTGCCGGACATGAGCGCCGTCCCCTTGCGAGGGTCCCTTCAAGATCATGCCGCCCGGATCGCTCCGGACGGCATGGCCGATCCTTCTGGCCGGCGCCGGAGACCGGCGCCGGAGTGTCACGCCGCGTCGCGGCGCGGCATCACTTCGTGATGCTGGCGAGCTTCCAGCTGGCCGAGGACGGGCTGCCGGTCAGGTCGTCGCCGATCGGGTTGTACTTCACCTCGATCTCGCCGAAGTTCATGTGCAGCGTCTCGCCGGGGCGGCTGTCGACGCCCGAGCCGCCGGCGGCCTTGAAGGACAGGCCGGACACGCCGGTGGCCTTCAGGTAGATGCCGAGGAATTCCTGCGGGTCGCCCGAGCCGGTGCGCACGAAGGAGACCTTCACGTCATTGTCGAGCTTGCCGTTGCAGGCCTGCTCGAACAGCTTGATGGTCGAGCCGTCGGTGGACTTCTTCACCACCACTTCCGACATGTTCACCACCGAGCCTTCGCGGACGGAGTTGACGCCGGCAGTGATGCGGCGGCCAAGACCGAATTCGAAGGAGGTGAGCTCGATGTACTTCTCGAAGCCCTTCACCTTCGACTCACCCGGAACACCCTTGTACTGCATCAGAATAGGCATCTGCGTTTTCCCTTTCCCAACCTACCCCCGGAAGGCGACCCTCTGTCGCCTCCTGATACGAAGAATACTACCTCAACCGACCTCGTATCGGAACGAGCCATCGTCGTTCAGACCGACCTTCACCTGAAGGATTTCATGACCTTCGGCGAGGCGCCCGAGGATGCGCGCGGAGAGTTCCGGCAGCACCGTGCGGCTGAGGATGTTGTCGATGTTGCGCGCGCCCGAGGAGACTTCCTTGCAGCGCTCGACGATCGCATCGATGACCGCGTCATCCACCTGCAGCGGCACGTTGTACGCCTCCCGGAGGCGACGTCCGATGCTGCGCAGCTTGAGCCCCGCGATCTTCTTCAGGATCTCGGGCGCGAGCGGATAGTAGATGACGACGTTGGTGCGGCCGAGGAAGGCCGGCTTGAACGACTTCAGCAGGTCCGGCATCAGCGCGTCGCGCAGTGCCTCTGGCTCCGGCGCCATCTCGGGGTCGGCGCACAGCTTGTCGATGGTGTCGGTGCCCGCGTTCGACGTCATGATGATGACGGTGTTGCGGAAGTCGATGTCGCGGCCTTCGCCGTCCTTCATCGCGCCCTTGTCGAACACCTGGAAGAAGACGTCCTGCACGCCCGGATGCGCCTTCTCCATCTCGTCCAGCAGGACGACGGAGTAGGGGCGGCGCCGCACGGCTTCCGTCAGCACGCCACCTTCGCCGTAGCCGACATAGCCCGGCGGCGAGCCCATCAGGAGCGAGACCTTATGCTCCTCCTTGAACTCGGACATGTTGATGGTCGTCATGTTCTGCTCGCCGCCATAGAGCAGGTCGGCGACGGCGAGCGCCGTCTCGGTCTTGCCGACGCCGGAGGTGCCGGCCATCAGGAAGACGCCGATCGGCTTGCGCGGATCCGTCAGCCCGGCGCGCGAGGTGCGGATCGCCTGGGCGATCGCATCCAGCGCATGGTCCTGGCCGACCACGCGTTCCATCAGGTGGTCCTTCAGCTTCAGGACGGTGTGGATCTCGTCCGAGACCATCCGGCCGACCGGGATGCCGGTCCAGGTGCCGACCACGTCGGCGACCGCCTGGCCATCGACCACCGGGAAGACCAGCGGCTCTTCGCCCTGCAGCTTGTGCAGCGCGTCGGATGCCTCGGCGAGCTGCTTCTTCAGCGCCTCGGTGTCCACGGGCTCGGCGGTCTTGCCGTCGGGGCCCGGCATCGGCACGGCTGCCGTCTCGATCGCGTGGCGGAGGTCGCGCATCGTGGCGACGAGCTTCTTCTCCTCCTCCCAGCGATTCATCACCTCTTCGAGCTCGGCGGAGACCTTCGCATGCTCCTGCTCAAGCGCGACACGGCGGGCCTCGTGGTCGGCGCCGGTCGCTTCCTCGCGCTTGATCGCGCCTAGCTGGTTGCCTATCAGCGCGAGGCGACGCTGGCGGTCCTCGACCGGGGCGGGGATCGCCGCCTGGGACATGCCGACGCGGGCGCAGGCCGTGTCGATCAGCGACACGCCCTTGTCCGGCAATTGGCGCGCCGGGATGTAGCGGGCGGACAGCTTCACCGCCTGGGTGATCGCCTCATCGAGGATGCGCACGCCGTGGTGCTTCTCGAGCGTGGCGACGAGGCCGCGCAGCATGGCGGCGGCCAGCGCCTCGGACGGTTCCTCGACCTTCACCACCTGGAAGCGGCGGGTCAGGGCTGCGTCCTTCTCGAAGTACTTCTTGTACTCGGCCCAGGTCGTGGCCGCGATGCAGCGCATCTCGCCACGCGCCAGCGCCGGCTTCAGCAGGTTCGCCGCGTCGTTCTGCCCGGCGGCGCCGCCGGCGCCGATCAGCGTATGCGCCTCGTCGATGAACATCACGATCGGCGTCGGCGAAGACTTCACCGCGTCGATGACACCTTTGAGACGATTCTCGAACTCGCCCTTCACGCCGGCGCCCGCCTGCAGCAGGCCCATATCCAGCGAGTAGAGCTTCACGCCCTTCAGCGCGTCGGGCACGTCGCCGGCGGCGATGCGCAGCGCGAGACCTTCGACCACCGCCGTCTTGCCGACGCCCGCCTCGCCGGTGAGGATCGGGTTGTTCTGCCGGCGACGGGTGAGGATATCCACCATCTGGCGGATCTCCCCGTCGCGACCGAGGATCGGGTCGATCTTGCCGGCCTTCGCCTGGGCGACGAGCTCGGTGCAGAACTGGTCGAGCGGACCGCCGGAGCGCGGCGCTTCGCCCGCCGGTGCACCGCCCGCGGCCGGGCCCGCGGCGGCTTCCGCGCCGGCCTCGGCCGCTTCCTCGCTGCCCTCGGCGAGTTCGCCGAGGTTCCGCCGCACCGCATCGGCGGGCAGGTTCAATAGGGACGGAGCGCTGTCCTTGACCGTGCGGCCGAGGCTCTCATCGTTCAGCAGCGCGGCCAGCAGGTGGCCCGAACGGATCTTCGGCGCTGCACTTTCAAGGCTGGTCAGCAGCCAGGCTTCGCGCAGCCAGGTGACGATGTCGGGCGAGAGCGACGGCGCGCGCGCATTCCCCGTCTTGAACTTGTCGAGTGCGCGGGTCAGCTCGTTCGCGACCCGTCCGGCATCGACGCCGCCCTTGTGCAGCACGGCGGAAACGTCGGAGCCGCTGGTCTCCACCAGCTTGAGCAGCACATGCTCGATTTCGACGTTGTAATGCGTGCGCGAAAGCGTCAGCCCTGCTGCCGCTTCGAGCTGCCGACGCGTGAGCGCGTTCATGCGCCCGACGAGGGATTTCAGGTCGATCGCCACCATGCCGGACGTGCCTCACTGGATGAGCAGAAACGCGTGAAGCGACCTCGCTCACGCGGATCGGGACGTTAGGGGGGCGTGCGAAACGAGTCCAGCATGCTAGCGTGGCTGTACGACGTCCCCTTAACTCGCGTGTAAGGGGCATCACATCGGGGGCCGACGAGGGAATAACGATGGGTGAAGGTGTTCTCGATCTCGAGGCGCTTCTTGCGCCGCTCGCCGATGGAAATGGCGGCGGAGAGGACCTGAGGGCCGACGATTCCTACACGTCTCTCTATCAGCGTGTGCGGACGCACAGGAACGACGCCCGGACCGGCGAGCGCGCGATCGACAGCGGCGACCCCGAAGCCAATCCGGCGGCGATCGCCGCGTCCTGGCGCGAGGTGAAGAAGCTCGGCATCGAGGCGGTCGGCGGCAAGTCAAAGGACTTCGAGATCGCGGCCTGGATGGCCGAGGCGCTGACCCGCGTGGATGGCCTGCCGGGCCTCGCCGATGCTGCGCTGCTGATCGCGGGCCTGTGCGACCAGTATTGGGATCAGGGCTTCCCCGGCCTCGACAGCGAGGACGGTCTCGAGGACCGGGGCGCGCCGATCGGCGGCCTGTCGGGGGAAGGCGCGGATGGCACGCTGATGGCCTCGATCCGGCGCTACCCGCTGTTCCAGCGCGGCGACGGCAGCGACGGCGACCTTTTCACCTGGCAGCGTTCGGAGGAGACGGCGGCGATTGCCGATTCCGAGCGCAAGCAGGCGCGGCTCGATGCCGGCGTGCCCGACTTCGACATGCTGCAGAACGAGGCGCGCGCCAGCGCCGGGGTGCTTCGCGCGGCGGGCAAGGAGGCGCGTGCGGCGCTCGATGCCTGGACCGCGATGGACACGGCGCTGGGCAATCGCTTCGGTGGGAACGCACCCTCGACGCGCAGAGTGTCTGAAGCGCTTCAGAGCATCATCGACCTCGTCACGCGCATCGCCGGGGCGCCGAGCGATCCGGCCGCGGTGGCCGAGGAGGCGTCGGCGTCGGCCGATCCGGGCGCCGTCGCGGCGGGTGGCGGCGCGGCCGTGGCGGCGGCCGGCGGCGGCGGGCCGAAGCCCCTTCGCACCCGCGAGGACGCCATTCGTCAACTCGAGGAAATTGCTGACTTCTTCCGCAAGACGGAGCCGCATTCGCCGCTCGCTTTCACCCTCGACGACGCGGTGCGCCGGGCACGCATGTCCCTGCCGGATCTGCTGGCCGAGGTGCTGCCCGACTATTCGGCACGGCGCATGTTGCTGACCGCTCTCGGCATCCGGGTCGCCGACGAATGACGCGCCGTCACATGCATCACAACCGGTGTCTCGGATGCGTTGACCCGGATCGTTCGGGGTGCGTAGTCTCCCGCCACCGCAATCCGTTGGGCCACGGACCTCGTCCTTAGGAGGAACTTCATGAGCAGCGTGCACGACAAGCTCGCGCGGGTCCGCAAGCCGCGCGTCCACATCACCTATGAGGTCGAGACGGAAGGCGCGCAGATCGAGCGCGAACTGCCCTTCGTCATGGGCATCATGGGCGATTTCGCCGGCGATCCCGCCGAACCGCTGAAGCCGCTCGCGGAGCGCAAGTTCGTCCAGATCGACCGTGACAACTTCAATGACGTCATGGCGCGCATCCAGCCGGGCCTTAACATTAAGGTCGACAACACGCTGGCCGGCGATGGCAGCCAGATGGCGGTCAACCTGAAGTTCCGCAGCATGGAGGATTTCGAGCCCGCCAAGGTCGCCGAGCAGGTGCCGGCGCTGAAGGCGATGCTCGAGACGCGCGCCAAGCTGCGCGACCTGATGTCCAAGGTGGACCGCTCGGATGAGCTGGAAGGCCTCCTGGAGCAGGTGCTGCAGGACAAGGACAAGCTGGACAAGCTTTCGGCCGAGCTCGGCCTCGACAAGAAGGAGGGCTGATCCATGAGCGAAGCCCAGTCTTCCGCCGCCGGCGCCACGACGACGACCGAACTCGAAGGCGGCCTCGGCCTCCTCGACCAAGTCATCGGCGCCACCAAGCAGACCGAGAAGGATCGCGCCCAGGAGCTGATCAAGGCGCTGACCGAGGAAGCGCTGAAGGGCACCGTCACCTTCAGCCGCAACCTGCAGCAGACCTTCGACCGCGCCATCGCCGCGATCGACGCCAAGGTCAGCGAGCAGCTCAACGCGATCATGCACCATGAGCGCTTCAGCAAGCTCGAAGGCTCCTGGCGCGGCCTGCACTACCTGGTGCAGAACTCCGAGACCGGCACCTCGCTGAAGCTGCGCCTGCTCCAGGTGAGCAAGCGCGAGCTGTCACGTGACCTGCAGCGCGCGGTCGAATTCGACCAGTCGCAGCTCTTCAAGAAGATTTACGAGAACGAATTCGGCACCCCGGGCGGCGAACCCTATGCCTCGCTGATCGGCGACTACGAGTGGACAAACCACCCGGACGACGTCGAGACGCTGCGCCTGATTTCCTCGGTCGCGGCAGCGTCCTTCGCGCCCTTCATCTCGGCGGCCTCGTCGCAGATGTTCGGCATGGACGATTATCGCGAGCTGTCGAAGCCGCGCGACCTCGCCAAGATCTTCGAGACCGCCGAATACACCAAGTGGCGCTCCCTGCGTGACACCGAGGATGCGCGCTTCCTCAACCTGGTGATGCCGCGCACCATCGCGCGCCTGCCCTATGGCGCCGCGACCGTGGCGGTCGAGGAGTTCAACTACGAGGAAGCTCCCTATGACGCCGCCGGCAAGCCGAAGGCGATGGAGCACGAGCATTACTGCTGGATGAACGCCGCCTATGTGATGGGCGCGCGTCTGACCGACGCCTTCGCGCAGTACGGCTTCTGCGTCGCCATCCGCGGTGCGGAAGGCGGCGGCAAGGTGTCGAACCTGCCGACCCACGTCTTCACCTCGGACGATGGCGACAGCGACACCAAGTGCCCGACCGAGATCGGCATCACCGACCGTCGCGAGGCGGAACTCTCGGGCCTCGGCTTCCTGCCGCTCTGCCACTACAAGAACACCGACTACTCGGTCTTCTTCGGTGCGCAGTCGGTGCAGAAGGCGAAGAAGTACGACCGGCCGGAAGCGACGGCGAATGCCGCCATTTCGGCGCGCCTGCCGTACCTCATGGCGACCAGCCGCTTCGCGCACTTCCTCAAGGTCATGGCGCGCGACAAGATCGGCTCCTTCATGGAGTCCGGCGATGTCGAGATCTGGCTGAACCGTTGGATCCAGAACTACGTGAACTCCAACGAGAATGCCGGCCAGGACCTCAAGGCGCGCTACCCGCTGCGCGAGGCGAAGGTCGAGGTGAAGGAAGTGCCGGGCAAGCCCGGCGTCTACAACGCCGTAGCCTATCTGCGCCCGTGGCTGCAGATGGAGGAACTCACCACCTCCATGCGCATGGTCGCGCGTATCCCGCAGAAGGCCTGACGCAACGGCGGGGCGGGAAGGGGAATGCGGCATCGTGCCACAGCCGCTCGACACCAACCCGCCCGTGCCGCTGCGCGCGGTCGCGCTTTCGGGGAACTTCCTCGGCCGTTCGGGGGCAGGGGGGGCGGAAGCCCTCGCCGCCTTCGTGGTCGAGCGATCCCCGGGCGCGGCGCTGCGCTCCTGGTTCGGGGCGCGGCTTACCGATATCATCGCCCATGACGGTTCCGTGGCCGGGCGCGCGGACGCCATGGCGCGGCTTGAGGAAGCGGTCGATCGCGACATCGCGGCGCTCGACCGGCTGATCGCCGCGCAGCTCGACGCCATCCTGCATCAGGATCGCCTGCGCCGGCTCGAAGGGAGCTGGCGGGCACTGCATTGGCTGGTGGATCGCGTGCCCTTCGGCGCGCGCATCAAGGCGCGGATGTTCACCGCGCGCTGGGCGGAATTGTGCCGCGACTTCGAACGCGCCGCCGAGTTCGACCAATCCGTGCTGTTCAAGCAGATCTACGAAGGCGAGTTCGGCACGCCGGGCGGGGAGCCCTTCGGCATGCTGATCGCCGATTACGAGGTGCGCCACGCGCCCGGCCCTGGCAGCCCGACCGACGACGTGGCGGGGCTCGATGGCCTGGCGGGCGTGGCGGCCGCGTCCTTCGCCCCCGCCGCGATCGCCGCGCATCCGGCGTTGCTGGGCTTCGATCATTGGTCCGGTGTCAACGCCGCGGCGGATCTGACGGATGTGCTGCGCAGCGCGGACCGGACGCGCTGGCGTTCGCTGCAATCGCGCGAGGACAGCCGCTTCCTCGCTGTCGTGTTGCCGCGCGCTCTGGGCCGCGCGCCCTGGCCGGACGATGCGACCCGCGCGGATGGCTTCCGTTATCGCGAATACGCGCCCGGCTCGGATGACCGGGTCTGGATCAGCCCGGCCTATGCGCTGGCGGCCGCGGCGATCCGCGCCTTCGCCAAGGCGTCCTGGCCCGCGGATGTGCGCGGCGCGGCGATCGCCGCCGAAGCCTCGGGCGGCGTGATCGACACGCTGCCGGCCGAGCGCCTGCCGGGCGATCCGCGTTCTGGCACGCTGCGCCCGCCGGTCGAGGTGGCGCTGACGGACGACCAGGAGCGCCAGGCTGTCGAAGCCGGCTTCATCCCCTTCATCGGGTTGGAACTGCTGCCCGAGGCCTCCTTCGCCGCCACGCCTTCGATCCACCGCCCGCCGCGCATGCAGGGCGAGACGGCGGTCGCGGCCAATGCGAACCAGCGGCTTTCCGCCCAGTTCAACGCCATGCTCTGCGTCAGCCGCTTCGCGCATTGCGTGAAGCTGATGGGGCGCGACATGGTGGGTTCCTTCCGAACGGAAGACGAGATCCAATACCGGCTGCAGCGCTGGCTGCAGGGTTTCACCAACATCTCGGCCGGCGCCGGCGGCGATGCCGCCGCGCGCTATCCGCTGCGCGACGCGCGGGTCGAGGTGCGCGAGAAGCCGGGCCAACCCGGCGTCTTCGGCTGCACGATCATGCTGCAGCCGCATTACCAGTTGGACGAGGTGGGAGCGGCCTTCCGCCTCGTCACGGATCTCCAGGCGGCGAGGCAAGCGGCATGACCACGGCAGGCGAGGCGTTCAAGGCAGGTGACATCGACGGCGCGGTGGCCGCGGCGATGGCCACGGTGAAATCGAGCCCACGCGATGCGGGGGCGCGCTGGCTGCTCTCGGAGATGCTGCTCTTCGCCGGCGATTTCGAGCGCGCCGATCGCGCCCTCGATGCCGTCATCGAGGAGACGCCGTCGCCGACCGTGATGGAGTTCCGCCAGCTCCTACGCGCCGAGGTCGCGCGCCGCCAGGTCTTCACCGAAGGCCGCGTCCCGAAGTTCCAGGGCGAGGACCCGACCGAGGCGCAGAAGGCGACGGCGCAGGCGCTGGTGCTCCTGCGGACCGGCGATGCCGCCGGTGCGGCGGCGATCGGCGCCGATATCGAAACCCTGCGTCCGCGCGCGCCGGGCAAGGTCGACGGCACGGCCTTCGACGATCTGCGCGACGCGGATGACGTGCTTGCCGCGATCCTCGAAGTGCACACCACCGGCGGCGATTACATGTGGGTGCCGGTGGAGCGCATCCGTGCCTTGTCCTTCGACGAGCCGAAGCGCCCGCGCGACCTCTACTGGCGCCGCTGCTCGATCGAGATGAAGGACGGGCAGGAAGGCGTCGTCTACGTGCCGACCATCTATCCCTGGACGGCGAAGACGCTGCCCAACCCGCTGCGGCTCGGACGCGGGACGGAATGGCAGGACGACAACGGGCTGGTGCGCGGGCTCGGCATGCGGGAATTCCTGGTGGGCGAGGAGGCGAAGAGCCTCGCGGAACTGACCGAGGTGACGTTCGATTGAACGCGATGCGGGCACTGTCGGACCGAGAGGGGCGCCGCCCCTCTCGGGCTCTCCCAGCCAAAGGCCGAAGGGCCTTTGGAAACCTCCACCTGGCGCCGGGCGCCGGGGGCGGGAGCGATGGACAAGCGTGCCCCGTGCGCCATTCGACATCCGGAACCAACGGCATGGCTCTGTACCGGGTATTGGTTCCCAAGGGCCCTTCGGCCTTTGGTGGGGTAAGGTCCGGAGAGGGGCAGAGCCCCCCTTTGGGGAGCGACGCATGAGCGACAACCGTTCCTCCCCCCGCATCCGTCTCCCGTTGCTCGACCGCCTGCTGGATGCCGACCCGGACAGCCCACGCGACCCGCCGCTCTCGCAATCCGTCGCGGTGGACCAGCTTCGCCTGGCGGTCCGGCGCGATCTCGAAGCTCTGCTCAATGCGCGCCGCCGCCGCCTGCCGCCGCCTGGCGGCCTCGCCGAACTGGCGCTGTCGCCCATCGGCTATGGCGTGCCCGACCCGACCGCCGGCTCCTTCACCGAGGAAGAGCGCCGTAGCGCGCTCTCGCGCGAGATCCAGGCGACGATCACGCGCTTCGAACCGCGCCTGACCGGCGTGAAGGTGCAACTCCGCAAGGAGGAGGCGGAATCCATCGACCGCGTGCTGCGCCTGCGCATCGAGGCGGTGCTGCGCACCGATCCGGTACCCGAGCACATCTCGTTCGAGACGGTGGTGCGGCCCACCACCCTCGATGTCGCGGTGCGGGAGGGCTGATTCATGTCTGAATCCCTGCTGCCCTATTACAACCGCGAACTCCGCGCGATCCGGAAGCTCGCCGGGGAATTCGCCGATGCCTATCCGAAGGTCGCCGCGCGGCTGCGCGTGACGCCGGAGGCGGTGGACGACCCCTATGTCGAGCGTCTGCTCGAAGGCGTGGCCTTCATCGCCGCACGGGTGCAGCAGCGGCTCGACGACGAACTGCCCGAGTTCAGCGAGACGCTGCTCGAGATGCTGTCGCCGCATCTGCTGGCGCCGGTGCCCTCGATGACGACGCTGAAGCTCTCGCCCCCACCCGAGGCGCAGGGCCCGACCAACGTTCCGCGCGGCCTGATGGTTGAGACCGAGCCGGTGCGTGGCGAACCGGTGCGCTTCACCACCTGCCATGACGTCACGGTCTGGCCGGTCACGGTGGAATCCTTCCGCCTGTCGGGCCTGCCCATCACCGCGCCAGCCAACAACCGGGTGCAGGGCGCGATGGCGGTGCTGCGCATCACGCTGCGCACGGCCAATCCGGAACTGACCTTCGCGAAGCTCGGCCTCGACCGGCTGCGGCTCCATCTGCGCGGCGTCGGGGCCCAGGCGGCGCTGCTGCATGAGTTGCTCTGCACCTCGACGCTGGGTCTCGCCGTGGCTGACAGCCCGGTGGACCCACGCCCGACCCTGCTGGGGCCCGAGGCGCTGACACCGGCAGGCTTCTCGGCGGATGAGGCCGCGCTGCCCTGGCCCAACCGCTCCTTCGCCGGCTATCGCATGCTGACGGAGTGGTTCGCCTTTCCGGAGAAGTTCCTCTACCTCGACATCGACGGGCTCGATGCGCGGACCCTGCTGCAGGACTCCGACAGGCTCGACATCTTCGTCTACCTCTCCCGCGCCATGCCGGAACTCGAGCGCACGGTCGGGCCGGAGAATGTCGCGCTGGGCTGCACGCCGGCGATCAACCTGTTTCCGCAGCGCTGCGAACCGATCTCCCTTGATGGCACGCAGTCCGAATGGATGGTGGTGCCCGATGCCCGTCGTCCCGGCGCGCTCGAGATCTATTCGGTCGAGGGCGTGCGCGAGAGCCGCTCGGATGGCCGTCGCCGCACGGTGCTGCCCTTCTATCGCCTCGGCCGGTCCGAGACGGATGAGGCACTGCTGTCCGAGGTGAACTACGTCACCTTCCGCCGCGGCGCGACACCGCCGGTCACCGGCACCCAGACCTGGATCGAGTTGCGCGACACCGCCTTCGACCCCGCCCAGCCCGCCGAGGGCGTGCTGACGGTCGAGGCGCTGTGCTGCAACCGCGACCTGCCCGCCCTGCTGCCTTTCGGCGCCGGGCAGCCGCGGCTGCGCGTAGCGCAGGGTGGCGCGCCGGTATCGATGGTCGACTGCATCTCCCCACCCACGCCGACGCTTCGGCCGCGGCTGAACGACCGTGGCGCCTGGCGGCTTATCTCGCATCTCGCGCTGAACCATCTCTCCGTCACGGGCGGGGAGGGCGGCGCCCAGGCGCTGCGCGAGATCCTGCGCCTGCACGACCTGCGCGACACGGCGGAAACGCGCGCGGCCCTCGCGGCCATCGTCTCGGTGGATACGAAGCCCGGCATCGCGCGCCTGCCTGGTGGGCGTGCGGGTGCCTTTGCGCGTGGGCTCGACGTGACGCTCACCTTCGACCCGGCGGCGTGGCAGGCGGCCGGCCTGTATCCGCTCGCGCAGGTGCTGGAACGCTTCCTGGCACTGCAGGTCTCGGTCAACGCCTTTTCGCGCACGCTGGTCGCGCTGCGCGGGCGGCCCGGCGTGGTCGCGCGCTTCGCGCCGCGCAGCGGCACGCGGACGCTGCTGTGAGCGACACCGCCTCGCCCGATCCGCGGCCCGAAACCGCGGCGGAAGCGATCCCCGACATCACCGAGCTGACCGTGGCGACGCCCGAGGCCGCCGCCGAAACGCGCCCGGCGCCCGAGCCGCCGCCGGCCCCGTTGCTGACGCCGCTTTCACCGCTCGATCGGCTGAAGCGGGAACCGGCGCGCTTCGACCTCGACCAGGCGGTTGCCGTCAGTGCGCGCGCCGCCGGCGCCTCGCCGGACGAACCCGAGGAACTGGCCCTGCGCACCACGGCCCGGCTCGCCATGCCGGGCGGGGCGGTCGTCGCGGCGAAGCCGGAACAGGGCGAGCTCACCCTGGGCACTTTCGGGCTGATCGGCGCGGGCGGCGTGCTGCCGCGCCACCACAGCGCCATGGTCGCTGCCGAGCAGCGCAAGCGGTCCCTGGCGCTGCATGCCTTTCTCGACATGCTCGGCCGGCGCACCACGGGGCTCTATCCGAAGGCGGGCGCCAAGTACCGGCCGACGCGCAATGCCGAACCCACCGGTCGGGTTCTCGCGGCCGCGATCGGGATGGGCACGCCGCACCTCGACGGACGCATGCCCCTGCCGCAGGAGGCGTTGCTCTACCACGCCGGCAACCTCGCCGCGCGCAGCCGCAGCGGTGAACGCCTGCGCGCCATGCTGGAAGCCGAGACCGGCCGGCCCGTCGAGATCGAGGAATTCGCCGGCGGCTACATCCGCCTGCCGGAGGAAGAACGCAGCCGCATGCCGAAGGGACGCGGCGCGCCGCAGCATTGCGTGCTGGGCGTGTCCACCACGGCGGGCGCGCAGGTATGGGACCCGCAGGCGCGCTTCATCATCCGCTTCGGGCCGCTGGACCGCGCCGCCTTCGACAGCCTGCTGCCGGGGACGCCCGCCTGGATGCGCGTAACGCAGCTCGCCCGCCTTTTCGTCGGGCCGGACACCGCCTTCGCGGTGAACCTGGTGCTGAAGAAGGAAGCCGTGCCGATGGGTGCGCTGGGCAGCACGAGCCGGCTCGGCTGGACCTCCTGGATGGGGGCGTCGAAGCCGCGGGCGAAGGATGCGCGGGACGCACTGTTCGAGCCGCGGGAGGTGGTGTGATGCCGATCGGGGCCCGGAAGGGGCTTGGCTTCATGGGCGTGGGCCGGACTGGAGAGGAGCTTTGCCCCTCTCCAGACCTCACCCCACCAAAGGCCGAAAGGCCTTTGGAAACCTCGACCTGGTGCCGGGCGCAACGGTTTGGGCGCCGTGACTTGGAGATTCGGGAATTGGGCGCGATGCGGCTTTTGGCGTTGGGAAGCTTCTGTCGTGCCCAACCCCAGGTATTGGTTTCCAAAGGCCTTTCGGCCTTTGGTGGGGTGAGGTCTGGGGAGGGGCGAAGCCCTTCCCCGGCCCATCATCGCCGCCCCGCCTCGGATGGAGAGCCTCGCGCATGAGCGCCCCCACATCGCATTACGGCGCTGCCGAGGTCCGCTACGTCACCGCCTTCCAGGCCGAGGCCTCTCCCGCCCGGCTGCACTACGCCCTGGCGCTGTCGGATACGCACTGGGCGCCGGCCGATCGCGATCGGCTGACGGTGCTGGACATCGGCTGCGGCCTGGGTGTCACGGCGCGGCTGCTGGCGGCGGCCAATCCCGGCTGGGATGTGATCGGCATCGACCTCCAGCCCGCCCATATCGCCGAGGCGCGGGAGGCCGCGGCCGCGGCCGGCATCGACAATGTCCGCTTCCTCGAAGTGGACCTCACCGAGCATGACGAGGCCGGCTTCGCGACGCTGTTGCCCGAGGTGGACATCGTCATCTGCTGGGGCGTCTGGACCTGGGTGCCGGATGCGGCGCGGGATGGCGTCGTCCGCCTGCTCAAGTCCCGCGTGAAGGCCGGCGGCGTGGTGCTGATGGCCTACAACGCGCTGCCGGGATACTCCGACACGCTGGTGATGCAGCGCCTGCTCGAGGAAGCCTGCCGCGACACCTCCGGCACGCTGGTCGAGCGTGGGGCGGCGGCTTTCGCTGCGATCGAGATGCTGAAGTCGGCCGGCGCCTTGCACCTGCCCAGCGAGGAGATGCTGGCGCGCATGATGGACTCGGCCCGCCGTGCGCCGGGCTACATGGTCCATGAATGGCTGACCTCCTTCTGGCGGCCGGTCTATCACGCGGATATCGCCACGGCCTTGCAGGCGGCGCGGCTCGACTACGCGGGCAGTGCCAATCCCTCGCGCAGCCTGCCGACGCTGCAACTCACCGAGGAGCAGCGCGTGGCGATCGAGCGCTCGCCGCCCGGCATCCATCGGGAGACGCTGTTCGACCTCTTCCTCCAGCGCCGGTTCCGCACGGATCTGTATGTGCGCGGCAGGCGCAGCGGCGGCGGTCAGGCGCTGGCGGAGATCCCGGTCGCCCTCGCCGTGGCGCCGGAACGGATGGACACCGCCGTCCCCACCGCGATGGGCGAGGCGGTGCTGAAGGCCGAGCATCAGGAGATCCTGGGAGCCGCACTCGCCGACGGGCCGCGGAGGCTCGGCGAGCTCGCCGCGCTGCCCGGCCTTGGCGACCTGACGATGATGGAGATCGCGGTGATGCTGATCGAGAGCGGGTCGGTGCATCCGCTCTGGCGGCCAATCACGCGCGATCCGGCGTCGATCGGACGGGCCCTGCGATCCAATGTGCAGTTGCTGACCAGCGTGGCGCAGGAAGGCACGGCGGGCGGTTCGGTGCTCGGCGCGGTGGTGCCGGCGCTGGGCAGTGCGCTCGCCGCCTCGCCCTCCGACTTGGCTGTGATGATCGAGTTGCAGAAGGGAGCGCCGCCGGACCCTGCTGGAATCGCGCGGCTCCTGGTGCCCGAGGAGGCGCCGCCCGAGATGCTCGCCAATGCCGCCGGCTCGATCGAGACACTGCTTGCCATGCGCCTCGGTGCCTGGCGCGGGCTCGGCGTGCTGTGAACCGCTTCGGATGCATGGACCCGCTGCCCGTGCTACTTATAAGCGTATCGAAGGAGGGCCTTTCATGACCCGCTCGCTGCTCTTCGCCGGCGCTGCCGCGCTGGCCTTTGCGTCCATGGCTCCGGCCGTGCAGGCGCAGTCCGATCCGGCCGCGCTGTCCCTGATCGAGCGGCTTCGCCCGCAGGGTGGTGCCCAGACGCGCGGCATCCGCGTGCCGGGCGCCGTGGAGAGCACGCCGGCCACGCCCGCCCCGGTTCAGCCGGCCCCGATCTACGGCCAGCAGCCGCAGCCGGCGAGCCCGCCATCGAGTACGTCGGTCGCGGGCCCAGGCGCGCCGGTCGCCAATCCGGGCACCGCGAGTTCCCGCCCGACGCCGGCTGCGGCGCGTGCGCCGGTGCGGGAGACGACCTCGGACGCCCCCTCGGCCTCCATCACCGTGACCTTCTCGAGCGGCTCCTCGACGCTGACGCCGGATGCGGAACGCGCGCTGGCGCCGCTCGGCCGCGCGCTCTCCTCGCAGGAGCTGGCGGGCTACCGCTTCCGCATTGAGGGGCATACCGACAATGTCGGCGATACCACCTCGAACCAGCTTCTCTCGGAACGCCGCGCCGCGGCGGTCCGGGAATTCCTCATCGTGAAGTTCGGTGTGACGCCGGATCGCCTGGTCGCGGTCGGGCTGGGCGAATCGCAGCTCCTGGTGCCGACGCCGCCGCAGACCTCGAACGCGCAGAACCGCCGCGTGCAGGTCGTCAACATCGGAAGCTGACGGATCCGGTGTGAACGATCCGGACGCGACGGTCCGTCTCGAGCGGCCAGGCACCGCCCTGCCGCCACCCCGCCCGCCCGCCGCGCCTGCGGCCGGCGGGCGGCTGCTTATCCTGGCCGGCGCGGTGGGCGGCGTGCTGCTGGCTGCCGGCGCGGGGGTCTGGTTCTGGCTGACCCGCGATACCGCCCCGCCCGAGCCGCCGCCCAAGCCCGACACGGTTGTCGAGGCCCTGCCAAGCCCCGCCACCCCCGCCGCGATCGTGCCGCCGGCCCCTCCGGCGCTGCCGCTGGCGCTGAGCATTCCGATCGCGACCGAGGAGGCGATCCGCGCCCATCGCAGCGGCGAGCCGGCCATGTTCCGCCTGGTTGAGAACCCGCATGTCTTCGTGGCGGACTTCCCGACGCTCGACCTGCAGGGTTCGGCGCTGAACCGCGTTGCCGCGCTGGTCGAAAAGGCCGGCACGCCGCGCGACCGGGTGCTGGACCAGGCCGCACTCACCGCGGCGATCGCGCGGGCAGGGGAGACGCCGGCGACCTACTACTACGGGCATAACTACCGGGGCCGCGACCTCGTGCGCTTCTTCGACCTCGCCGCGCGGGACGGCATCGCGCTGACACCCGAGGAGACCTGGCTGCGCGATCAGCTCGCACGCATTCGCAGCCTGCTGCCGCCCGGGACCGACTTCGCGGTGATCTCGGTGCCGGGCATGGACTCCCGGGTGGATGAATCGATGCGCGCGGCGATCCTGCATCATGAGATCGGCCATGGGCATTTCTTCACCAATCCAGCCTTCGCCGCCCATGTCGAGCGCGTCTGGAACGACGTGTTCACCGAGGCCGAGCGCACCCGCTTCCGTGCCTTCCTCCAGCGCGAGGGCTACGATCCGACCATCGAGGAAGTGATGCTCAACGAGGCCATGGCCTATCTCATCTTCACGCCGGATGCGCGCTTCTTCACAGCTGCCCATGCCGGGCTGGACGATGCGCGGGCGGAGGCGCTGCGGGCGGCGCTACGGGCGGGCGCGCCGCGATAGAGCATCTGCGGGATTGGAGGGGCGTTGCCCCCCCGGTTCCTCTTCAGCGAGGCCTCGATGTCGTCAGGGACAGCGTCGTTCGATCGGCCGCCGCCAATCCGGCGCGAGCCAAAGATACGCCGGGCGCCGACGTTCAGCGTCGCGCCACTGTTTCCACCACCACCGGCCGGATGACGACGCGCGTGCCGTTGGCCCGTGCCGTGCGCAGCGCTGCCGCGAGGGCGGAGAGATAGGCGGCCTGCGGTTCCACCACGGGGCGCGAGGTGCCGAAGAGCGGCCGGTCGGAGGCGATGACGACGGCGAGGTCGGTGCCGTAGGGCTCGTCCACCACCCAGCCCGGGAAATTGCCCTGCGGCTCGCCGAGACGCACCTGCGCGCCAGCCTGCTGCAGTGCCGAGGGAACGAGGTTCGCCACCTCCCCCGAATGCATGAAGTAGGCGACGTAGAGATGCGCGGGCCAGTCCGGCATCGTCACGTCGAGGCGCATCAGCTCCTCTTTCTGCAGCGGCAGCCGGCC
Source organism: Roseomonas sp. (assembly GCA_041914265.1). Lineage (GTDB taxonomy): Bacteria > Pseudomonadota > Alphaproteobacteria > Acetobacterales > Acetobacteraceae > Neoroseomonas. The sequence continues at coordinate 24,275 of JAYSDS010000037.1, read as the reverse complement.
GATCACGCTGACGGTGGGCGGCACGCCGGCCGGGCCGAGCACGGGCCGCAACAGGTCCAGCGCCTCGCAGAAATCCCCGTCGAAGGGCGTGATGTCGAGCCGCGTGGCATCCTCCGGCACGCCGCGGCGGGCGAGTTCCTGGCGGATCGACGCCTCGTCGCTGCGCCGCACGACGCCGGAGAGGGTGAGTTGCCGGTCAGTGGCCGACCAGGCGATCAGCGAGCAGGGAGTGGAAAGGGAGATCGCCTGCGCGGCCGCCCGCAGATCGAGGCGCGCGGCCTGCTGGCGCTGCGCCTGCTCACGGGCGATGCGGTCGCGTTCGGCCTGGTCCCGCGCGGCCTGATCCCGGGCCGCCTGGTCGCGCGCGGCTTGGTCGCGGGCGGCCTGATCACGCGCCGCCTGGTCGCGGGCCGCCTGATCACGAGCGGCCTGGTCGCGGGTTGCCTGATCCCGGGCCGCCTGTTCGCGTGCTGCCCGCTCGCGCGCGGCTTGGTCGCGGGCGGCCTGATCACGCGCCGCCTGCTCACGCGCTGCCTGGTCGCGAGCGGCTTGCTCACGGGCGGCTTGCTCGCGGGCAGCGGCCTCGCGCGCAGCCGCCTCGGCTGCCGCTCGGTCACGCTGCGCCTGCTCGCGGGCGGCCTGGTCGCGCGCCGCCGCTTCCCGGGCCGCGGCTTCCCGGGCTGCGGCTTCGGCCGCCGCCTGGTCCCGGGCGGCCTGCTCGCGCTGGGCCGCGAGGCGCTGCTGCGCTTCGGCCTGCTCGCGTGCCGCGGCGTCGCGCGCCGCCTGTTCCCGGGCGGCCGCCTCACGCGCGGCGGCTTCGGTGGCGTCGCGGCTCTGCTGCTCCAGGCGCTGGCGTTCCTGGGTCTGGTCAGGTCCCGCGCCAGGCCCGATGAGGAAGAACCAGCCTGCTGCGGCGGCGGCCACCAGGGCACCGGCACCGCCGGCGATCAGCCCGACCGGCGCGCCCTTCCTGCCCTCGGTGGGCGAGGACGGCGTCGGGATCGGGCTTGGCGGCACGCCACCGCCGGCCGGGCGCGCCGATACGACCGTGGCGTCTTCGTTCAGCCCGGGCAGCCCGGGCAGCCCGGGCAGCCCGGGCAGGCCGGTCGGCTCCGGCGCGGGCGCGTGCACGGCGTTGCGGATCGCCTCGCCGAACTCAGCGGCGGAACGATACCGATCCTCCGGCCGCTTCGCGAGCGCCCGCGCGATCACCGCGTCGAAGCCGCGCGGCGTGGTGACGGAAAGCTGCGAGGGCGGCGGCGGCTCGGTGTGCAGCGCCTTGTGCATCACCGCGGAGAAACCGCCCTCGAAGGGCTTCTCCCCGGTCAGGAGCTGGTAGAGCATCACGCCCGCGGCCCAGATGTCGGCGCGCAGATCCACCGGCTCGCCGCGGAACTGCTCGGGCGCCATGTAGGACGGCGTGCCGATCAGCGTGCCCACCTGCGTCATCGAGGAATTCTCGAGCCGGGCGATGCCGAAATCGGCGATCTTCACCTGCCCGTCGGTGGTCATCATGATGTTGCCGGGCTTGATGTCCCGATGCACTACGCCGCGCTGGTGGGAGTAGTTCAGCGCCGCGCAGACCTCGCCCATGATCCGCACGATCTCGGGGACGGGGAAGCGTTCCTGCCTGTCGAGCCGGCCCTTCAGCGAGCCGCCCTCGACCAGTTCCATCACGATCCAGGCCTGGGAGGCGTTCTCCCCGTAGTCGTACACGCCGACGATGTTGGGGTGGGACAGGCGGCCGGCGGCCTGGGCCTCGCGCCGGAAGCGGGCGTGGGCCTCGACGGCCTCGGGGTCGCTCTCGTTCGGCCGGTTGACGACCTTGATGGCGACACGACGCTCGATGATACGGTCCACCGCATCGTAGACCGTGCCCATGGCCCCTGCGCCGAGCGTGCCGCGCACCTCGTATTTCTGATTCAGCTCAGGTGGCAGCATGGGCTGACAGGGTCTCCGGCGTCCGGCAACGGCATCGCGACGATGCTACAATCTCCCGGTGGATATGTCGTCACCACGCGGCTTTGTCAGCCATGCGCTGCGATCCGCGTCACTGCGGCGAAGCGAATCGCGTGCCGGAGAGCGACTTTGTCCTTCTTCCCGGCGACGGCCGCAGGGCATTTGCGAGCATGGTCCGGTGTCGAGCAGGTCGGCCGTGCCGATATGGTGAAGCAGTTCCTGCTCCGAGCGGCAGTTCAGGTTTCCAAAGGGCTCACGTGACTCCGACGCGGCGGCAATCGAAGGGGCGCCGCCCCTCCGAGCCACCCCGCCAGGATGCTGGGCATCCTGGACCGCCATCATTTGGTATCGGGCGCGAGAGCGGGTTTCGGCACCATTCTGCCCGCGGCGCCCCACGCCAGGTCGAGGTTTGCAAAGGCCTTT
>JAYSDS010000037.1:0-21883 GCA_041914265.1 Roseomonas sp. | reverse complement strand
GGTCTCGCGCCCTCCCCCCCCGCCGCCGCCCCCCGCCCGGCGTGTTTTTGTCCACTTGTGTGGGGGGTTGGGTGGGGGTGTTGGGGGCCCCCACCCCCCCCCCCAATTCCCAAGTGGAAGCATCAGGGCGATCAGCGCCTTGGCAGGGAGAGACTGGACCTTCCTCTCCAAGCCACCCGCGTCACATCCGCGCCGCCGGCTGCCCCCCGCGCCGCCCATCCCCGATCAGCACGAAGGGCGCCCAGTAGAAGGGATGCGCGAAGGCCGCCGGCAGGTTCCGCCCGGCCTCGTCCAGGATCAGCAGTTGCGCCCCGCGCAGCGCCGCGGCCGAGGTCGCCCCGCCCTGCTGGCGCCGCAGCGTATCCGCCACGGTCAGCGCGGCGGCCGCATCGTCCACCGCCCAATGCGTGACCATCAGCCCGCGCGCGCCCGCGTAGAAGAAGGCGCGCGCCAAGCCCGACAGCGCCTCGCCGCCGCCTTCGCCGCCTGGCCCGCCGGTGTTGCAGGCCGACAGGATGACCAGGTCCGCATCCATCTTGAGGTCGAGCACCTCGCTCGACTGCAGGAAGGCCGCCTGAGCCGAGGCCGCGCCCGCGGGCGGGGAGGCGACGATCGAGGGTTCGGTCAGGCAGGACAACTCGCCCGGCAGCAGCGCATGGGTGGCGAGGTGGACGACGCGGAACTGGTCGAGCGGCTCGCGCTTCAGGGCGGGAATGGTGAATTCCGTCCCCAGGATGGCGCGCCCCGGCCCCGCGCCGAGCAACTGGGCCGAGGTCGTCACTTCCACCCGCGTCCCCGGCAGGCGGCCGAGCCCGGTGGCGAGCCGCGCATCCTGCCCGCAACGGTTGGATGGGAAAGCGCGGGCGAATTGTCCTGCCGATGGCGGAACAAAATCCCCGAAGCCGATATAGGGGTTGGGCGCCGTCGATCCGATGCCGGCCGCCCGCAGCGTGACCAGCGTCTGCGGGGACGGGACATGGACGATGGCGTGGCGGCGGATCAGCCAGGGCGCGCCGCCGAGCGCATCGGGGCTCGCCGGCTGTTCGAGCAGCAGCCCGAAGGGCAGCGCGAGCAACGGCCCGTCGGGCGCGACCACCAGGTTCTCCGCGCCCGCCAGGCTGCCGGCGAGCGGGGCGACGAGCAGCCGGTGCAGCTCGAAGGCCGCCTGAGTGTCGAAGCGTGGCACGCCGCCAGCGCCGAGTTCCGACGTCTGCCGCACACGGTGCACCAGCGCGGCGACGGCTTCCTCCCCGAGCGGGATGCGGCGCGCATCGACGCGACCGTCGCGCACGGCCATCACGAACCCCTCGCGCGGGCCGAGCAGCATGGTCAGCAGCGCCTCGTCCCGGCCGAGGGCGCGCGCCACGCTGCCCGCATCCGCCGAAGCGAGAAGAAGCTGCCGATAGCCCGGCGCGGCGGCGGCGACGTCGCCTTCCGCCTGGGCACGGCGTGCCTGCGCGGCGGCGATGCGGTCGTCGAGCGCCTGGTTCTGCGCACCTGAGGCATCGCGCTCGGCGAACAGCTCGCGCAATTCGCGGTCGGCATCCTGCAGACCGCGCACGGCGCCCTGCACCGCCGGGTTGCCTTCCGACGCCCCCAGCCGCGCGGAGGCCTGCTGCACGAAGCGTGCGGTACTCGACCGCTGGGCGAGCTGGGCGGCGCCGAACATCTCCGCGCGCAGGGCGGTGGCGAGGCCGGGCGAAGCCGCCGCTTCCTGATCCAGCGCATCAAGGTACGCGACGATCAGCGGCACGGGCAGGCCGATCTGCCGGGCGCGCAGGATGGCGGCGCCGGCGCGGAAGGCGACGAGCGCCTCGGTCCGGCGCCCCGCCCGGATGCGCTGCTGGCCGGCGAGGAAGAGCGTCACCGCCTCCGGCCGTTCGCCCGGCGCGGCGATGCCGAAGCGACCGGCGGCGCGTTCCAGCAATTGCGCGGCGGCCTCGGTGCGGCCGAGGCGGATATCGGCGCCCGCCTCGGTGCGCAGGGCGCGGCCGACCATCATGTTGGGTTCGAGCCCGGCGCGCCGCATGACCTGGCGGGATTCGGCGACGAGCGCCGCGGCCTCGCCGGCACGGCCGCTGCGGGCCAGGGCGACGGCACGGTTGCGCTTGGCCTCGGCGAGGCCGAGCACGGCCGACTGAACCAGCGGGTCGGCGACGAGGTCGGTCATCTCGCCTTCCTGCGCGCCCGTACCGCCGGGGATGAGCGTGGCGTAGCTGGCTTCAGCCTGCTGCAACAGGGGGATGGCCTGCGCCGGTTCGCCCGCGTTCAGCGCGTGCAGGGCGCGATAATGCAGGACGCGGGCGGGCGTGACCGGATCGGCGGCCTGCGGGGAAAGGGCCGCTGCGCGGTCGAGCAGCGCCTGCGCCTCGGCCAGCCGCTTCTGGTTCGAGAGGTTCACCGCGAGATGCAGCATCGCCGTCGCGGTGTTGGGGTTGTCCCGCCCGAGCACGCGTTCCTGCACGGCGAGGGCGGCGCGGTAGGCATCCTCGGCCGCCGCGAAGTTCTCGGTCTGGTTGAGGTCGCGGCCGAGCGTCATGAGCTGTTCGTAGCGCCCGACATCGGTCGCCCCGAAGGCGCCGGCCGAAAGCCGCGCGACGGCGAGTTCGAGCGCGGCCGACCGCCCGCCGGGGCCGGCCCCCGACCCGCTCGACTGGCCGGTGGCGAGCCGTTCGATCACCGGCAGGGCGGTCGCGACGCCATCCGCGACCACGGGGCCGGACGGCCCGCGCGTGACGATGGCGACATGCGGCCAGCCGCCGGCACGACGGGTGCAGGCGAGCAGCCGTGCCTCGGTGCCGCCTGCAATGGTGGTGCGGGTGGGTGCGGCGCAGGTCACACGCTGGTCGAGCCAGTTGCGCCACAGCCCGGCCGTCGCGATGGCGTCGAGGTCGGCCGGGCTGGCGCTGCCTGACATCTCGACGATGCGGGCGGCGGGCTGGGTCCAGCCGCCGCAGAAGACTTCGCGCGAGCGCAGCACGGGCCGGTCGGCGGGGCCGCCCCGGCCGGGCTGGACCTGGCAGGATTCGTTGCGGGCATCCGTGCCGGCGGGTTCGCCGGCCATGCCGCTCGCCGTGCGGGTCACATAGGCATCGGGCGGCGGCTCGGTGCAGCCGAGCAGGCCGAGCAGCGCGCCGGTGGCGAGGAGGAGACGCCGCATCGGCTCAGTAATCCTCCTCGGCGATGTTCGGGAGTTGCACGTCGGGGTCGGTGATCGCCCCCCCGCCGAGGCGGATATCCACGCGCTGTGGCGGTGCCTGCGGGATGATCAGCACCTGGCTCGGCACCACGCAATTGACCGAGGACAGGACACAGCCATTGAGCCGGTAGCGCGTGAGCGCGCCGGTCGCGGCCGGGCGCGTGCTGTCGGCGAAGCGCGCCGCCGTGGTGCCGCCGACCGGCGAGCCGCTGATGTCGATCAGCTCCCCGGTCAGTTCGGCCGAGCCGCCAGTGCCATGGATGGCAAGCCGCCCGGCGGAAACGATGGTCCCTGTGGCGGTGCCGCCGTCGAGCAGCAGGAAGATCGCGCTGCGCCCGGCATCGATGTCGATCTGCATCGGGCCGGCCGCCGCCGAGGACGCCGGACCGAAAGCGCCAGGGACCTCGGTACCGGGGATGCGAACCTGGGTCGGCTGCTGGGCGTTCGGCACGCCTGGGGTGTCGGGTTCCACCACCTCCAGCGGATCGGGCAGCGCGCCGGCCGCGCGCGTGTCGAACACCACGGCCGGGCGCAGCCCGCCGCGCGGCGCGACGGTGATGGTGCTGGGCGTGGTGATGCCGCCCGGGGCGCTGAAGGCGACGGCCCGTTCGATGACATAGCGGCCGCCATCGAGCGTCAGCGTGCCCCCGGCATCCACGTCCACCGTGTCGGCGGTGATGCTGTTGCCGCGCAGCACCACGGTGCCGCCGGCCAGGGTGATCCGGCCATCCGCCGTGAGGGTCGAACCGGCGACGAGCAGCGTGCCGTCCGTGCGCAGGGTGATCAGGGTCGGGTCGATCTGGAAGCTGCGGAGCTCGATGCCCTGGCCGGCTGTCAGGCGCACCGCGCGGCCGGCGGTGACCTTGCCATCAAAGAGGGTCGCGGCGCCGCCCGCGGTCAGGGTGAGGTCCGTCGCCGCCGTGGCCTGGCCCGTCAGCGACAGGGCCCCGCCAGAGGAAAGGTTCGCGGCCTCGCCCGCTTGCAGCAGGCCGGACTGCGCCAGCCCGCCACCCGCGACCAGCACCACCGGCCCGCCGGCGGCGAGGGTGCCGCTGCTCGCCATGTCGCCCGACGCCGACAGCGCCAGCCGGCCCGCCGCCGAGACCGTGCCGGTCTGGGTCAGCATCCCGCCGGCGGTCAGCGCCACGGTTGCGCCCTGGGCCGTGCCCGCCTGCGTCAGCGCGCCGCCGGCCTGCGCGGCCAGGGCGGCGCCGGCCTGGGTGAAGCCGGACAGCAGCATGGCCTGCCCGGCACGCAGCGACACATCCTGCCCGGCCGAAACCGTGCCCGAGGCCGCGAGCGTACCACCCGCCGTGGCCGACAGCGCCGTGCCGGCGCGATGCAGCCCGTCGAGCGCCATGTCGCCACCCGAGGTGATGGTCAGCCCCTGGCCGGCCTGCACCGTGGCCGTGCTCCGCAGGGCGCCGGCCGCGTTCAGCCCGATGGCGCCGCCGGCGGCCAGGCTGCCGGCGAGGGCCAACGCGCCGCCATCGGCCGCCAGCGTGGCGTCCGCGCTTGCGGAGAAGCTCCCGTTGGCCGAGACGCCCGCACCGCCGCGCAGCGTGAGCCTGCCATTGGTCACGCTGATCCGGTTGGTGGCGCTCAGCAGGCCGCCCGCCGTCAGGCTGACCGCCTGGCCGGAGATGGTCGCGTCCGTCGTCAGCGCGCCGCCCGCCGACGCGGCGATCTCGCCGCTGGCCGCGATGGTCCCGCCCAGCGTCATGGCGCCATGCGCGGCCAGCGCCATGCGTTCGCCGGCCGAGAGGGTCCCGAGCGCGGCAAGATCCGACCCCGCCTCGATGTCGATCCCGTCCGGCGTGACGATGCGGCTGCCGGCCGAGGCGGTGATGCTCCCTGGCGTGGCAAGCCTGACCGCGCCGCCGGCCGTGCCGGTCGCGTCCAGTATGATGGCGCCACCGGCCGTGAAGGCCGCGAGGCCGCCCGCCGACCAGATCCCCCCGATCGTCATGTCGCCGCCGGCACCGAGGCGCAGGGCCCCACCGGCGACCAGGCTGTTCGAGGCCGCCAATACCCCGCCCGCCGTCAGCGTCGCGTCACCCCCGGCGTTCAGCACCGCCGTGGTGGGGAGCCCGGCGCCGGCCAGCGCGGGGATCGCGCCGGTTGCGGCGATGCTGCCCGACAGGGACATCGTGCCGGTCAGCGCGGTGAGGGCGACCAGCGGACCGCCGCTGATGGTGCCCTGCGCCGATAGCGAGGTTGTCGCGTTCAACCGCACGGCACCCGTGCCGACAATGCTGCTGCCGGCCTCGGCGCCGATCGCGCCCGTCGCGCCCAGCGTGACATCCGCGGCCCCCGTGCCGCTGGCGCGGTAGGTGAGCGTTCCGGCCGTGGTGAAGGCGGCGGGCCCGCCCGCGGACCAGGTGCCGCCAAGCGTCATCCCCGCCCCCGAGCCGAGCGTCAGCGCCGCGCCTGCCTGCAGGTGGCGGGTGGCCGTCAGGGCGCCACCGGCCGACAGGCTCACCGCGCCGCCGGCGGTCAACGTCGCATCGGTTGCGATGGCCCCACCCGCCAGGCCCGTGACCGCGCCGGTGGCGGCGATGGTGCCGGCCAGCGTCATGTCGCCCGTGCCGGCATCCAGCGCGACCAGCGGACCCCCGCGAAGGCTGCCGCGCGCCGTCAGGCCAGTTCCCCCATCGAGCCGCAGCGTGCCGCTGGCCGTGATGCTGCTGCCGGCCTCGGCCAGGATCGCGCCTGGCGTGGTGAGGGTGACGTTCGTCCCGACGCCCGTGGCGGTGTAGGTGAGCAGCCCGCCGGCGGAAATCTGCGCCGGCGCGCCCGCGGACCAAGTGCCGCCGAGGCTCAGCCCTGCCCCGGCGCCGAGCGTCAATGCGCCGCCGGCCTCGATGCGGTTCGTGGCGTTCAGCGTACCATCGGCCGTGAGGGAGACGGCGCCACCGGCGGTGAGCACCGCGCCGGTGGCGATGTCTCCGCCCGCCGTGCCGGTGACCGCGCCATCGGCGGCGATCGTGCCCGCGAGCGTCATGTCGCCCGTGCCGGCGTTCAGCGCGATGAGCGGTCCGCCCGCAAGGCTGCCGCGCGCCGTGAGGTCGGTGCCGGCGTCGAGCCGCAACGTGCCGCCGGCCGTGATGCCGCTGCCGGCCTCTGCCGAGATCGCGCCGGGGGTGGTCAGGGTGACGTCGCCACTGCCCTCGCCCGCCGCGGTGTAGGTCAGCAGGCCGCCGGCCGCGAAGCGCGCGGCCCCGCCGGCCGACCAGGTGCCGCCGAGCGACAGGTCGGTGCTGGCGGTGAGGTCGAGCCCGTCGATGGCCGCCAGCGTCCCGGTGCTGGTCAGCGCGCCGATGGCCGTGGCGCCGATCCGGCCCCCCGCCGTGATGCTGCCGCCGAGCGTCATGCCGGCCCCGGCGCCGAGGGTCAGCGCACCACCGATGTCCGCGATGCCGCTGAAGGCGAGCAGCCCGCCCGCCGTGAGGGTCGCCGCCCCTGTCGTGGTCAGGCCGCCGCGGTAGTCGATGGCGCCGCCGGCCTGGAGATCGGCCGTGCCGGGCCCGCCGGTGACGGTGATGCTGCCGGCCTCGGCGACGGTCAGGCCCTGTTCCGTGATGAAGGACAGGCTGCCCACCGCCGTCACGGTGCCGCTGACCAGCATGGGCAGCACGGTCTTCAGCGCGAGCACCGGCCCGGTCGCGACCAGGCCGTTGAGTTCGAGGATCTCGTTCTCCTCGGGCAGCAGGATCGAGCTGCCGTTGAGGGTGAAGAGCCCGGTCACGATCAGCGCGCCGGCATCCTGGCTGACGGCGCCCGTGCTCTCGATGGCAACGCTGTCGCTGCCCTGGATCAGCTCCGTCAGCCGCACCGTGCCGCCCTGCAGCAGGATCGCGGGCGCGGTCACCGCGCCGGCCGACAGCGCCGCCCCGGCGGATAGCCGCACCGAGACCGGCGCCGTGATGTCGGTGGCGGTGAGGGACCCGCCGGTGGCGAGCTCCACCACACCGGTCGCGCCCGCTGCCGGCAGCGTGCCGGCCGCGATGCCTGTCGCCGTGTCGAAGGCATTGCCTGACAGGCCCAGGCGGAAATCCCCCTGCGCCGTGCCGGTCACGGTCGCCACATCGACGCTGCCGCCGCTCTGCCGCACCGATCCGCCGGCGCTGCCGGGCTGTCCGGCGACGAGTTCCAACGTGCCGACGCGCCCGCGCAGCGGCACGTCGCCGGTGACGAGGATATCCCCCGCCGTGCGCAGCGTGCCGTCCGAGCCGATGCGCAGCCGCGTCGCCGCCGGGGCGTTCAGCGCCGCGCCACCGCCGCCGAGCCGGGCGATCTCGGCCGCGCTCAGGGCCAGCGTGCCGCTGCCGGTGCCGCCCAGGGTGACGGTGCGCCCCACCGTCTCGGGCAGCAGGTTGATGACCCCGGCCGGGGCCTGCACCGCCGCCTGGATGTCGAGGTCGTCGGTGCGCAGCGTGACGCTGTGCCCGGCCGCACCGATGCGGATGGCGGTGCCGTCGCCGCCGTCGCGCAGCGTCATCATTCCCGCCCCGCCGCGGATGGAGATATCCCCGCCCGCGACGATGCCCGCCAGCGCGGCGATGCGGTTGCCCGCGCTGCCGGGGTCGAGCCGGATGGTGCCGTTGGGGAAGATGGCGCGGAGCGCGGCGACGTCGATGCTGGTGCCCGCCGCCTGGGTCAGCGACCCGTCGCCGACCAGGGTGAGCTGGTTGACCCGCGGCGTGCCGCCGCCGGTCGCGAGCGAGACCGTGCCCTCGATATCGACGCTGCCGGTGACGCCGAGCGCGCCGAGGATGAGCTCCGCCGCCGGCGTGCCGGTGGGGAAGAAGGAAAGCTCCGTGCTGTCCAGCGTGATCCGCCCGGCATGAGTGCTGCCGGCCGCGCCGCCCAGCACATAGCCGATGCCCGCATCGGTGCTGACCGGCAGCAGGGTGATGGTGCCGTCGGGCACGCGGATGGCGGCGGCGATGGCGAAATCATCCGCGCGCAGCAACAGCGACCCGCCACTGCCGATGTCGAGAGCACCGGTGACGCCGAGGCTCGCATTGCCGCCGAAGCCGGTGCTGCGCACCACGCCGCTGGTCCCCGCGACCAGGCCGAGGCCGAGATCCGCCCCGGCCGCCGAACGCCCGCCGCCCAGCGAGCCGATGGCGTTGCCCGCGCGGTCCAGGCTGATCGCGCCGCCGGCCAGCGCGGCGAGCAGCGGCGTGCTGATCGTCCCGCCGGTCTGGGTGATGTCCCCGCCCGAGGCCGCGCCGCCATTGAAGCTGCCGGTCCGCAGCACGATCCGCCCACCCGTGCCGGCCGAGAGGCTGTCGCCGATGACGAGGCTCGGCGCTTCGAGCGTCAGCACGCGGTCGGCGCCGACCGAGAGCGGCAGGTCGATGGTCAGCGCCAGCGCGTTGCGCAGCGTGATGTCGGTGCCGGCCGACAGCGCGTCGATGTCCGCGATCTCGTTGCGCGCCGTGCCGTCGCCATTGGCGGCGTCGAGCGTCACCGCGCCGGTCGCATCCGCGCGCAGCGTGCCGGCGGCGAGGCGCACCCCGGTGGCCTGGGTGATACTGCCCGCCGTCGCGTTCAGCGCCACCGTGCCGGTGGCGAGCACGTCGTTCAGCCGCAACGAAGGCGCGGTGAGCGCGACGTTGCCGGCGATCGCCGTGCCGCCGGGGCCGGTCGCCCCGGCGGTGAGGTCGGTCGTGTTCTCGAAGGTCACGCCGGTCCCCGCGACGGCGGCCAGCGTGCCGACGGCGTTGTCGCCGGTCAGGGCGATGGCGCCCGTGGCGGTCGCGTTCAGCGTCGTCGCCTGGACGGCGGCGAGATCCGCGCTGCCGGTGATGTCGCCATTCGTGGCGGTGAGGCTGACCGTGTCCGCCGCGCGCACCGCGACGGTCCCGGCGGCGTCGGACAGTGCGATGCTGTCCGCCGTGATGGTCACGTCGCCGCCGGTGCTGCGGGTGCCGAGCACCGTCGTCGCGCCCCCGGTCGCGATGGCGATATCGCCCGTGGCGGTCGCCTGGATCCGCGGCAGACTGTTGCCCGCGCGGTCGATCTGGATCGAAGCCGCGTCGGCGCGCAGCGCGGCGGCGGCGAGCGTCCCGCCCGTCTGCGTCACCGCGCCGGCGCTGGACAGGTCGAGCAGCCCCGCCGCCGCCGCATCCACCGCGACGGTGCCGGCGAAGGTGATGGCGCTGCCCTCAAGGCGCAGCGTCCCGCCACGCGCGTCGAGCAGTGCGATCTCGGCCTGGCTGAGCCCGGCGACATCGGCAGCCACGCCCAGAGCGAGCCCCGCCGCGTTGGTCGAGACGATGCGGATGAGCGCGCCGGGCAGTGCGCCCGTGGTGACGGTCGCGCCGGACGCCAGAACGAAATCAGCCGCCGTCAGCGTCACGCTGGCGCCGCTCGCCTCGATCGGCGCATCCACGGCGAGCGTGCCGGCGGTGGCGACACTGACGGTGCCGCCCGCCACGATGCCCTCGCTGCGCGTCTCGCCGGCGGCGATGTGCTGGATGGCGCTGGCCGTATTGCCCAGCACCACGTCGCCCGCCGCATAGGCGCTGACGGCGCGCAGGGAGAGCGCATAGCCGCCGGCCAGGATGTCGCCGCCACTGTGCAATTCCAGAGCGAGCGGGCCATTGGCGCCGGTCAGGTCCAGCGCCTGGCGCAGCGTCACATCGCCCGCATCGGCCGATCCGATCACCAGCCGGTCCGCCTGCACCCGCTGCAGCAGGGACGCTGCATAGTTCGTTGTATCGCCCGATCCGCCGAGCCCGATCGTCGCGCCGGCCGTGAAGGGCAGGAAGCGCACCACGCCGCCGGGCGCGTAGAACACCGTGCCGCTGAGCGCCGGGGCGACCGACAGCCCGTCCGCGACCACCCGCACCGCGCTGCCGGTGCCGGCATTCACGCGCGCGGCGACCTGCACGCCGCCCGCGGCGTCGGTGAAGGAGAAGTCGCCGCCCGCGCCGAGCACGATGCTGTCGGTGCTGGCGGCCGAGACGCCCGCGCCGGCGGCGAGACGCGTGACCTCGTTGTTGCCCGTCAGCGCGATCTCGTCGCCGGCCGAGGCCGAGAGGTCGCGCGTGCGGATGACACCCGCCGTCTGGGTGATGGCGGTGCCGGCCTCGGGCGCATCGAAATCCGCGCCGGTGCGCAGGATGACGCGGCCATCCGTGGTGCTCGCGACCACATCGCCGGCGAGGGTGAGCTGCGGCGCCTCCAGCACCACCGTGCTGCCGATGGCGCCGTTCGCGGTCGCGCCCTCGACCCGCAGCGCCCCGGCATTGCGGAAGGTCAGGCTTGTGCCGCTGCTAGGGCCGAGCGTTGCGACACGGTTCAGATCGGCATCGCCGGCCGTGGCGCCGCCGCCGTCGAGCACCACCGCGCCAAAGGCGGTGGCGACGAGGCGGTCCGCGACGATGGGTGCGCCGAGCCCCTGGGTGATGCCGCCCGAGGGCGCGAGGAGCGTGACCGTGCCATCCGCCACGATGCCCGGTGCGGCGATGGCATAGCTGCCGGCACCGCGGAAGGCGAAGTCCTCGGCGGCCTCGCCCGCGAGATGCGCGACCTGGTTCAGCACCGTGATTCCGTCGAGCCGGACCGAGCCCGACAGCGCCTCAGCGAACAGGCGCGCGGCGGAGACGGAGCCAGCGCCCTGCACGATGTCCCCGGTGACGGCCGAGAGCGTCAGCAGCCCATTCGTGGTGGCGAGGGTGAAGGTGCCATTGAGCGTGATGCCGCCGCCTTGCAGCAGCACGCTGTTGACGCCGGTCAGCGGAGCCACCGCGCCGGCCACGGTCAGCGTGCCGGCGCCGATCTCCGACCGCCCGATGACCAGGTTGCGCGCCACGAGGCGGGCAAGATCGAGCGTCGTCAGCGACAGCGCGGCCGCATCCGCCCCGCCCAGCACGACGGCGCGGCCCAGCGTGCGCGGGGCCACGGCGATGGTGCCGTTGAAATTCGTAGTCGCCGTGGGATCGCCCGCAGCGGCATAGGCGTTCAGCGTCAGCGTATCGGCGCGCAGCGTCAGCACGCCATCCGCGGCCGAGGCATGGACGCCCGCATTCACACCCGCCAGGCCGGCGGCGTTGATCGTCAGCGCATCCGCCGAGAGGGTGACGGAACTGCCGAGCACGCCGGAGACGGATGCCGCGGCCTCGCCCCAAAGCGGGACCGCCGTGACGGTGCCGGTCGCCAGCGCGCCATGGGTGTCGAGCGCGAAGACGCCATCGGTCGTCGCGGCGACCAGCCGCACATCGTTGGCGCCGGCGGTGAGCAGCACGTCACCCGTCGCGCGGATGCCAAGGCTGCTGGCGACGATGCGCCCCGTAGCCTCCTGCGTGATGCCTCCGGCGGCGCCGAGGCGCACCAGGCTGACCGGCACCGCCTGATCGACGCCGAGCGTACCGCCCAGTGTCAGCAACCCCTGCGCGTTCAGGGTGATCGTGTCGAAGCCCAGCGTCGCGCCGGCATTGAGCGTCAGCGCCCCGCCGGCATCGATGCGCACGGTGCCGCCGCCGGCCGATTGCCCGATCGGGCCATCCAGCGCGAGATCGCCCGCCGCGCGGAAGGCGAGGGTGCCGCCCACCGTGGAGCCGCCGAGCACGGCGACCGCGTTGCCATCGGTCGGGGCGAGCAGCGCGTCGCCGGCGGCGGCGACCTCCAGCCGGCCGGCCGTGATTCCCGCGCCGGTGTCGGCCTGGTCGATGTCGCCAGCAGTGGCCGTGAGGCGCACCGTGCCGTTGCCGGCGCCGATCGGCGCATGGACCAGGATATTGCCGGTATCGGCGATGATGGTGATGTCGGCATCGCCCGCATCGGTCGGCGCGAGCGGGCCGGAGACGGTGAAGCCCGTGCTGCTGCGATAGCCGAAGGCGTCGTTGAAGCTCAGCGTACCCAGCGTGCCGACCACATTCGCCGCTTGAGCGAGGTCGATCGCGCCGTCGGCGGCGAGGTTCAGCGTGCGCGTGGCCAGCACGCCCGCGGCGGTTTGCGTGATGGTGCTCGCCGCGCCTTCGCCGGTCGCGGTCAGGGTGATGCTGCCGGCGGTGGTGTCGGTGGTGACCGGGGCCTCGACCGAAATGCTGCCGCCGCCCAGCGCGACGCTCGCCCCGACCGCGGTCGCTTCCACCGTGCTTGCCACCGTCAGCGCGCCGGTGGTGGTGAAGCCGATGCTGTCGGCGGCGTAGAGCGAGCGCTCGCCGCCCGCGCCGCTCGGCGTCAGGCCGCCGGCGAGGGTGAAGTCGCCCTCGCCGAATAGGGTGATGCCGCCCGGGGCATGGGCGATGAGCGCGACATCCGTACCGTCCGGCGCGACGAGCGCACCGCCGGCATCCTGTGTGATGGCGCCGGGCGTCAGCAGCGTGATGGAGGCGGACGCACCATTCGCCGTCAGCGGCACGGCGCCGAGCAGGATGTCGCCCGAGCTCGCTTCCAGCCGCAGCGTTGGCCCGGTCAATGCCGCCTGGACATTGATGCCGCCGGCGCTGAGCAGGGTGAGGTTGGCGGTTGTCGTCAGGGCCTCGACCACGCTCAGCCCATTGGCGGTGAGCGTGCTGCCGCCGATGGTGGTGCGGCCCAGGCGCAGCGTGCCGGCCGTGATGGCGGCGAGGTCGGTGGGCGCGAGTTCCAGCGTGGCCGCCGGATCGCCCGCCGTGCCGACCTGCACGGCATGGCCATCGGTGCGTGGCCCGATCTCCACCGTGCCGGTGGCCCCGGCCGAGACGGTGCCGCCCGACAGGTCCAGCGCATCGACGCGCAGCGAGATTGTCCGGCCATCGGGGGCCGTCACCGTGCCGGGGCCGGTCAGGCTGTCGGCGACGATGCTGACATCGGCCGCACCCGTGCCGGTGATGCCGCTGCCGCTGGCCGAGACGGTCAGCGCGCCGCCCGTCAGCGCGATGCCGGCGCCGCGGGCCTGTGTCACGGTCGCCGCACCGGCCATGGTGACGGCCAGCGCGCCGGTGGCGCGGGCGTCGAGTTCCGCCAGCGCATTGGCGAGGGTGAGGTCGATGCTCGCTGCCGAGGTGTCCGCCCCGCCGCCGACGCCGCGCACGCGCAGCCGGCCGGTGAGGTCGAGCGCCACCGTCTGCGTCACCGCGCCCGCCACGTTGAAGAAGGCGTTGCGCGCGGTGATGGCGCCGTTGATCGTGACGCCCAGCGTCACGTCGCTGCGGCCGCCGCCATCCGCGCCGGCGGTCACCGCGCCGGCGATCGTCATGCCGCGGCTGCGCAGGGTGATGTTGCCGTCCTCGGTACTCGCCCCCTGGACGCTCAGCCGTCCATTGTTGCCCACCAGGGAGACGGCATGGCCCTCGCCGGTGACCGCCACGGTCAGCGGCAGCGCGGTCGTCGGGTCCGCGCCGCCATCCGCCGCGCGGCGCGCCAGCACGCCGCCCGCCGCCTGGGTGATGGAACCGGCCGAGGTCAGGCTGACGCTGTCGGCATAGAGCGCGCCGTTGAGCGCGAGGGCGGTGCCCGCATCGCCCGTGGTGACAATGAGGCCCGCTGCACCAGCCACGGAGAGGGTCTGGCCCGAGGCCAGCTCGATCAGCCGTGCGCTCGTGACGCTCAGGGCGCCGTTGGCCGTGCCGCCGCCGCGCAGTTGCAGGGCGCCATTGGCCTGGTTCAGCACGATATCGCCCGTGCCGCTGACCGTGGCCGTCAAGGGCAGGGCGGTGGCGGCGCCGTCGCGATGCTCCAGCGTGCCGCCGCCCTGGCTGATGCCGGTGACGGCGGCGAGGTTGACCTCCGTCGCCCGCACATCGGCATCGAGCGCGATGGCGCCGGTGGTGGCGGTCAGCGCGATGGCCGCGGCGTCCAGCGTGCCGGTCACACGGATCGATTCGCCGGCGAGGCTGAAATCCCCTCCGGCACTGCTGGCGGCGAGCGCGATCGGGCCATTGCCGGCCTGGATGAGGCTGACGGTCGAACTGCCGCCGGAGGCCGTGACCGTCAGCGGCAGCTCGGTGCCCGCGATACGATGCGCGATGCTGCCGCCGGCCTGGCTGATATTGCCCGAGGCGCTGAGCACCACGCCGGTCGCGCGCAGATCGGCGCCAAGGCTGATGTTGCCCGCCCCTGTCTCCAGCGTCAGCACGCCGTTGACCGAGATATCCGCGCCCGTGCGCTGGGTGATGGTGCCGTTGCTGCCGCTGAGGCCCGCGCGCAGCGTCAGGTCGCCTTCGGTCGTGCGGTTCACCGCATCGGCGACGACGATCTGGCGCGAGGCTTCGAGGGTGATGTTGCCCGCGCTGTATCCCTCGATGACGTCAGGGGTGATCCGGACCCATTCGCCATTGGCGCCGGTGGTCGCGCTGACGGCGCCCGCGCCGGTGACGCTGCCGCCGACGGTGGTGAGATCGTCCGGCGTCTCGGTCACGGTGCCAGGGGCGGCGGTGCCGGAATCCGCGATGAAGATGTTGCGCGGATCGAGCAGGAACTCGCCGAGTTCGCCATTCGGCGCACGCAGGTCGATGATGCCGTCGAGCACGAAGACGCCCTGGCCCGAGACCTCGATGAAGCCGCCATTGCCGCCGGCTTCGCCGCCGCGCGCGGAAAGCGTGCCGCGCATTTCGGTGCGGTCGGTGCTGTTGACGAGGATCTCGCCGCCATTGCCGTTCGCGGTGGCGTCGGCGCGGATCTCGGCGCCGCGCGCGATGGTGGTGCGCGCCGCCATGGTCTGGTCGCGCCCGCGCCCGGTGGTGCCGACCAGCACGCGCCCGCCGCCCGCCCCGCCCGAGGCATCGATGCGCGCGGCCGCGCCGACCGTGACCTGGCCGGTCGCCTGCAGCGCAACGGCGCCGCCGCGTTCCGTCGCGCCACCGGTCGCGATGATGGTGCCGTCGAGCGTGACGTTGCCGCCATCGGCGCGCAGCGCGACCTCGCCGCGGCGACCGGCCAGCGTCGGCGCCTCGATGCGGCCGGTGTTGCGCACCAGATCCTCGACGAGGCCCGAGGCAGCATTGGCGGTGAGCAGCACGGAGCCGCCCGGCGCCTGGATGACGCCGCTGTTGGTGACCAGCGCGGTCGCGCCCTCGGGCGCGGTGCGCACGGCCTGGGTCACGTCGATGCCGATCAGCCCATCGCCCGCGAGGTCGAGCACGAAGGTCTCGGCCGCGCCGAGGGCGACGCGGCCGAGCCGCGCGCGGATCACGCCCGAATTGGCGGCGCCGGGGCCGACCAGGGCGGCGAGGCCGCGATCGGCGACGGTGATGGTGCCGCGGTTCTCGACGCGCGCGCCGGGCCGCGGCGCGCCGTCGAAGACCATCCGCCCGGCCATGAAGTTGTTGTTGGTGATGTTGGCCGCCGAGGCGATCAGCGAGCCGACATCGACCTGTGCCCCTTGCGCGAAGACCACGCCGGACTGGTTGACGATGGCCACGCCACCATTGGCCTGGACCCGCCCCGCGATGACGGAGGGATCGGGACCCACCACGCGGTTCAGCGTCCAGGACCCCTGGCTCGGCTGGACGAACTGCACCGTGTGCTGGCTGCCGACGTTGAACTGCTGCCAGTCGATCGCCGCGCGGTCGGTGGATTGCGTGATGGTGGTCCGGCCGGTGGTCTGCGCGATCGCCGCCTGGCCGGCCACCACCTGCCCGCCGGCCGGGCCGTTCGTCTGTGCGAGCGCGGTGCCGGTCACCGGCAGCAGTGCCGTCGTCGCCAGCAGCCACCAGCGCTGCGGCGCGCGGCGCGGGGCCGGCCGCGCGGGGACCGGTGCCATGGGGCGGCGTGCGGGGCGGACGGGGGCGCGACGCGGCATGGGTCAGAACCTTATGAGCGTGCGGAAATAGAGCTGCGTCGCGCGCAGCGGTTCCGAGTACTGCCCGTCCGGCTGGGTGGTGATGCGGCGGGCGAGCTCGACATCCACCTGCACCGTGTCGGCGACGATGGTGCGCACGCCGCCCCCCCAGGAGGACAGGCGCCGGTCCGCATCGGTGTCGAGGTTCTGATACGCCCAGCCCATGTCGCGGAAGAGGTAGAACTGCGACCAGCCGCGATTGTTGCCGAGCGCCGGTTCGGCCGGGATCTCATAGGCGAGGTCGAGCTGCAGCTCGACCGCATAGCCATAACCGTAGTCACCCGTCACCTGGCCGGAATAGAAGCCGCGGCCGAGGCGGTTGCCGCCGAGGTAGTACTTCTCGGCATTGGGCAGCACGTTCGTGGACCATTGGCCGTTGGTGTAGACCTGGACATTGAGCATCGCCCCGTCGAAGGGGGCGAAGAGCGGCTGGATCCGCTGGTACTCGCCGGTCCATTTCGTGAAGTCGAACTCGCTGCCGATGCGCGTCGCGCGCGCGTCGTCATTCGTGGTGGCGTCCCACTCGATGATGCCCTGATGCGCGCGGAAGCCGCCCTGATTCGTCGCCGGCGGCAGGAAGGGGATGATGGTGTCGAGCGCCTGGCCGTCGAAGCCGCCGCGCACCGCCCGGATGTGGTCGCGCCCCGCGAGGGAGCGGCCCGACGCCGTGCCGACGCCCGTGTAGGTCGTGCTGTCGAACATATCGAGCTGCGCCACCGCCCACAGATTCGCCGGGCGGGACCGGATGACCGGATAGCTCGCCACCACGCCGGCGAGCGCCGTCTCCCCCTGGTAGCCGATCTGGGCGAGCTGGCCCGAGGGCAGGGTGTTGCCGAGCCCGGCATAGACGCGCACGCGCAGGCCCGATCCGCCGACGAAGCTCTCGACGCTCGCCTGGGTGAACCACTGGGTGCCCTGCTCGGAACCGAACAGCGTCACCTCGGAGCGTTCGCCGAACTCGGTGAAGGAGTTGAGGCCCGCGACAAGCAGCGCCTCCCACGGTCCCGTCAGGTTGTAGGCGCGGTTGTCGACATTGAAGTAGCCGCTGACGGCCGACCGCGTGACCTGCGCGATCAGGCGCAGCGCGCCCGGCTCGCCCTGGATCGGCTGCAGCACGCCCCGCACGCGCACGCCGGGCACGTCCGAGGCCAGCAGCAGGGCGCGTTCCACCGTGGCCGTGGAGACCGGCCGTTCTTCCTTCACCCGTTCGAGGAAGCGCAGCACCTGGGTGCCGGCCGGGCCGATGTCGCCGTCGAGGCGGACTTCGGCGACATAGCCCACGGTGATGGCGAAGCGGAGCTCGGCGCGGCCATCCGGCCCCGGCACCAGCGCGGCCGCCACCGAGACGAAGGGATAGCCGGCGCGGCGATAGGCCCCGAGCAGGGCCAGGCGCGTCTGCTCGATCTGCGACAGGGCGACGGTCTGCCCTTCGAGCGGCGCGAGGATGGGGCGGAGATCCGCGAGGTCGAGCGCCGTGTTGCCTTGCACCGTGGCGATGGTGATGGCGACCTGCTGGCCCTCGCCGGGGCCGCGGCGTGCTTCCGGCGGCGGGGGCTGGGACCGGGGGGACAGGGAAGGTGCGCTCGGCGGCAGGACACGTTCCTGCAGGTCCACCGGCGGGGGTGGCGGCCGGGGGATGTTGACCTGCGCCAGCGCCGTGCCGGGCAGGGCCAGACCCAAAGCCAGTGTCAAGGCATGGGCCCGGCGTGGAGTGGGACGCACCGTCACGACCACGTGCTGCGAATACGGGTGGAAAGTTGCATACAGATAGCCCGAATCTCACCGAACTGAATATTCGATTAATGAAATCAGTTCGATTTGGTGTGAGGCGAGCCGCAATCGCAACTAATCCGTGCACGCAACGTCATGGTTCGAGCGTGACCACCTGCACCCGCCTGTTGCGGGGTTCCCCCCGCCCATCGGGGGTCGGGACGAGCAGCCGGGTTTCGCCGAAGCCCGCGGTTTCGATCCGGGCCGGGGCGATTCCGTGACGGGTGACGAGCGCATCGCGCACCGCCTCCGCCCGCCGTTCCGACAGGGCCTGGTTCATCGCGGCGCTGCCCACCGTGTCCGTATGGCCCTCGATGCGGAAGCGGGCGGCGGCGAGGGGGTCCATCCGCAGCGCCCGCGCCAGGGAGGCGACCAGCGCCTCGGCCTCGGGCGTGAGGGTGGCGGAACCGGTGGCGAAGACGACCATCAGCGACACCGCGCCCACGCCCGGCGGGGCCGTGTTGGCGGAAACCACGCCCGGCGCGTCGGGGGTGCTGATGACGGCGCCGCCGGTCCGGTCCGGAATGCGCAGCCCGCGCGTGAGGTTGCGCAGGATGCTGTCGGCGACCGGGTCTTCCGTCGTCTGCGCCCCCAGCGGGCCAGCCGCGAGCAGGGCGATGAGCATCAGGGCCGGGCTGATCGGGCGCATGTCGTTCTCCCCAGGACCGTGCGAGGGGAGGCTACACGATTCGGATCACATGCGGGGCCGGTAACGGCCGGCGGTGACCGATCGGCGTTCGCAGCGTAGTCTGGGCGGCATGGAGGCCACCGCCGATTTCATCCCCCCCATGCCGCCCCGCGCGGCAGGCGCACCCTCGGCGCTGGCCGGCCTGTGGCGGGCCCGGCGCGACGTGCTCTCGATCTTCCCGGCCGATGCCTATCGCCGCCAGGTCTTCACCACGCGGCTGCCGGGGCGGCTGATCCTGGTCGCCAATGCGCCGGAGGTGGTGCGCGAGGTCTTCATCACCAAGCACGAGACCTATCAGCGCAAGTCCCGCTTCCTGGAAGATGCGCTGCGGCCGGTGGTCGGCGGGTCCTGCTTCATCGCCTGGGGTTCGGAATGGGCGGAGCGGCGCGAGGCGATCTCGCCGCCCATCCATCCTTCGGGCCTCGCGCAGTTCCATCCCTGCTTCCTGAAGGCAGCCGAGACCTGCGCCGAGGCCTTCGCCCGCGCGACCGGCCCGGTTGACGTGGCCGCGGCCTATGCCGCCGCGATCAGCCATGTGCTGCTGCTCGCCGTCTTCGGCGATGCCGCGACGGTCGAGGAGGCGCGCATCGTGGCTGAGACCTTCACCGCCTATCAGGACGCGGCGGAGGTGGTGGACCTGCTCAGCCTGATGGGGCTGCCCGATCCCTTTGCCTGGCTGACCCGGCGGCGCGCACGGCACCTCGCCGCCGATCTGCGCGCCCGTGTCGGGCGACTGCTCGATTGCGTCGGGCCGGATGGCGGCACCCCTCTGCTGAAGGCGCTGCGGGCATCCCCGGCCCTGACCGGCGAGCATCTGCTGGATGAGGTGGTGATGTTCCTCCTCGCCGGGGCCGAGGGGGCGGCGATCACGCTGACCTGGACGACGATGCTCGCCGCGCTGCATCCCGCCACGGCCGACCGCATGGCCGCCGAGCTGCCGGTGGACGTGTCGGACCTTTCCACCTTGATGGCGCTGCCCTTCACCCGGGCGGTGATCCAGGAATCGATGCGGCTGTATCCGCCCGTCGCGGTCTTTGCGCGCCAGGCGCTCCAGCCCGACCGCATCCGGCGGTGGGATGTGCGCAAGGACGACATCGTGCTGGCCGTCCCCTGGCTGCTGCATCGCCATGAGCGGCTGTGGGAAGCGCCCGACACCTTCCGCCCCGAGCGCTTCCTGGGCGAGGCGGCGCGCCAGCGCCCGCGCTTCGCCTATATGCCCTTCGGCATCGGGCCGCGCATCTGCGCGGGTGCGGCCTTCGGGATGGCGGAGGTGACGGTGTTCGCCGCGGTGCTGTTCCGGCGGTTCCGCTTCGCGCTGGCGCCCGGGTTCACGCCGCGGCCGAACTGCCGCCTGGCGCTGCGGCCGAAGGGTGGGATGCAGGTGTTGATTTCGCCCCGGTAAACCGGGGAAGGGCGCCTCCAACTTTCCGCCTTTTCCGTTTTGTGCCGCCGCCGCAAGCTGACCCCGCAGCGAATGGAGTGGGGATGATGGCGGAATATGATCTCGCGATACGCGGCGGGCAGGTGGCGACCGGGTTCGGGACCACCCGCTGCGACATCGGCGTGAAGGATGGCCGCATCGTCGCGCTCGCCGAACGCCTCGCCGACGCCACCCGGACGATCGAGGCCGATGGGCTGCTGGTGCTGCCGGGCGGCGTCGATTCCCATTGCCATATCGAGGAACCCTCGCGCGGCGGTTATGCGAGCACCGGCGCGGCCGAGCCACCCGTCACGGTGAACGAGGAATCCTTCGTCACCGCATCGACCTCCGCCTTCGCGGGCGGCACCACCTCGGTCGTCTGCTTCATCCCGCAGTGGAAGGGCTTCGGGGTGTGGGAACGCTATGTCGACTATCGGGCGCGCGCCGCGAAGGGAATGCTCGACCATTCCTTCCACCAGATCATCAGTGATCCGACCGATGCGGTGATGGATACCGAGGTGCCGCGCATCGTCGCCGAAGGCGTGCGCAGCCTGAAGGTCTTCCTCACCTACGAGCCGTTGCACCTGTCGGATGGCCAGTTCCTGCGCGTGCTGACGAAGGCGCGTGAGCTCGGCTGCCTGGTGACGGTGCATTGCGAGAACTACGACGCGATCGCCTGGCGCACCGCGGAGTTGCTGAAGCACGGCATGACCGCGCCGAAATACCATGCCTGGTCGCGCCCCCCGGTCGTCGAGCGCGAGGCGACGCATCGCGCCATTGCGCTGGCCGAGCTGGTGGACCAGCCGATCCAGGTCTTCCACGTCTCCTGCGCCGAGGCCGCGGAGGAGATCGCCCGCGCCCAGGCACGCGGCGTGAAGGTATGGGGCGAGACCTGCCCGCAATACATTGCCCTGACCGCGGAGGACATGGACCGGCCTGGCTTCGAGGGTGCCAAGTTCATGTGCAGCCCGTCCCCGCGCGCGCAGGAGGAACAGGCGCGCATCTGGGAGATGATCCGCCGCGGCACCTTGGATGTGGTGTCCTCGGACCATTGCGCGTTTTCGTATGAGGGCGAAAAGGGCAAACGGCAGAACGGGTCGGATGCGGTGTTCCGCGACATCCCGAACGGCATCCCTGGCTTCGCCGCGCGTCTGCCCATCATGTTCAGTGAGGGCGTGTCGAAGGGGCGCATCAGCCTCGACGAATTCGTCCGGCTGACCAGCACCAATCCGGCGCGGCTGATGGGCCTCGCACCGCGCAAGGGGATGATCGCGGTCGGCGCCGATGCCGACCTCGCGCTGTGGGATCCGGCGAAGAAGGTGACGATCACCAACGCGCTGATGCAGCACGCGATCGACTACACGCCCTATGAGGGGCTGGAAGTCACGGGCTGGCCGGTCGCGACGATCCGCCGGGGGGAGGTGGTGATGCGCGACGGCAAGGTGCAGGCGGAACCGGGCACGGGGCACTTCCTGCCGCGCGGGCCCTACGACTTCATCCGGCCGCGGGGTGTGACGCCGAACGGGTTCGATCCGGCGCCGCCGCGCTGAGAGGAGTGGCTGTCCGGTAGTGCGGAGGAATTGGAGAGGGGCTCCGCCCCTCTCCAAACCTCACCCCGCCAAAGGCCGAAAGGCCTTTGGAAACCTCGACTTGGTGCCGGGCCCGATCGCCGGAGCCGCGTGATGAAGGTCGCGTTGAGCGCGGTGTTGGGGAAATGCCGGGCATGGGGCAGGACGTGATTGGTGGCCTTTCAGGACGCCCGTCGCGCCCGACGTCAGATCGCGGCTTGCGGAGGCTTTGCTGACTACCTCGGCGCTGGTGAGAGCCGCAGGGGCGCCGCCCCCACGTCCGCCACGCCACCATGCGGCCTGGGCCGCCGGCACCTTGGTCCTGGTGCAATGTCAAAGCTGCTTCCTCAAGCCTTTCGTGCGCAAGGGCAGGTGGCAGCGGTCATTCTCGCAGCGGCGCATGGCGCCAGGTTGAGGTTTCCAAAGGCCTTTCGGCCTTTGGCGGGGTGGCTTGGAG